>NZ_JBIAIQ010000008.1:222333-286532 GCF_042871525.1 Streptomyces sp. NPDC005784 | reverse complement strand
CCGCCGGAGGGGAAGTCGCCGAAGTAGTCGACGACGTCCTCGGGCCACTGGTTCGCCTCGGCCAGCAGCACCGTGTCCGGATAGTGCGTGTCGATGTCGACCCGGAGCCGCTTCAGGAACTGATGGGTCGCAGGAAGGTTTTCGCAGTTCGTTCCCTCCTCCTGGTAGAGGTAGGGGACCGCGTCGAGCCGGAAGCCGTCGATGCCGAGGTCCAGCCAGAACCGGAGGGCCGCCAGGATGTCTTCCTGGACGGCCGGGTTCTCGTAGTTGAGGTCGGGCTGGTGGGAGAAGAAGCGGTGCCAGTAGTACTGCTTGCGGACCGGGTCGAAGGTCCAGTTGGAGGCCTCGGTGTCGACGAAGATGATCCGGGCGTCCTGGTACTGCTTGTCGTCGTCGGCCCAGACGTAGTAGTCGCCGTAGGGTCCGTCGGGGTTGGCGCGGGACTCCTGGAACCACGGGTGCTGGTCGCTGGTGTGGTTCATGACGAAGTCGATGATGACGCGCATGCCGCGCTGGTGGGCGGCGTCGACGAATTCGACGAAGTCGGCGAGGTCGCCGAACTCGGGGAGGACGGCGGTGTAGTCGGAGACGTCGTAGCCGCCGTCGCGGAGCGGGGACTTGAAGAAGGGGGGCAGCCACAGGCAGTCGACGCCCAGCCATTGGAGGTAGTCGAGTTTCGCGGTCAGGCCCTTGAGGTCGCCGATGCCGTCGCCGTCGCTGTCCTGGAAGGAGCGGACCAGGACCTCGTAGAAGACGGCGCGTTTGAACCACTCGGGATCGCGGTCCTTGGCCGGGGTGTCCTCGAACGTGTCCGGGACGGGCTCATTGACCATCATGCGGGGACCCTCCGATCCGCGGTGCCGGGCCGACAGTGAGCACATGTGCACCGCCCGGACCCAGGCGCACAAAGTTGGACCTGCCCCAGTTGTAGGTCTCGCCGGTGAGCTCATCGCGCACCGGCACGCGCGCGTCGTCGCTCAGAGCGAGTCGCGGCATGTCCAAGGACACTGTGGCTTGCCGGGTGTGGTGGGGGTCCAGGTTCGCCACGACCACCACCGTGTCGTCACCCGAACGCTTGCTGTACGCGATGACGGCATCGTTGTCCGCCTGATGGAATTGAAGGTTCCGTATTTCGCGCAGGGCTCTGTGGTCCCGCCTGATCCGGTTCAGCCCGGTGATCAGCGGGGCGATCGTACGGCCCTCGGGCTCGGCGGCCGCCCAGTCGCGCGGGCGCAGCTGGTACTTCTCGGAGTGCAGGTACTCCTCGCCGCCCTGCTTCGCGGGGGCGTTCTCGCACAGCTCGTATCCGGCGTACATCCCCCACGCCGGCGAGAGCGTGGCGGCGAGGACGGCGCGGAGCTCGAAGGCAGGCCGGCCGCCCTGCTGGAGGAACTCGTGCAGGATGTCGGGGGTGTTGACGAAGAAGTTGGGCCGCATGCAGGCGGCCGAGTCACCGGACAGCTCGGTGAGGTACTCCGTCAGCTCCTGCTTGGTGTTGCGCCAGGTGAAGTAGGTGTACGACTGCTGGAAGCCGACCTCGGCGAGCCGCCGCACGATCGCGGGCCGGGTGAAGGCCTCGGCGAGGAAGATGACGTCGGGGTCGGTTCCGTTGATGTCCGCGATCACCTGCTCCCAGAAGACCACCGGTTTGGTGTGCGGGTTGTCGACGCGGAAGATCCGTACGCCGTGGTCCATCCAGAAGCGCAGTACCCGTACGGTCTCGCGGACCAGGCCCGGCATGTCCTGGTCGAAGGCGATCGGGTAGATGTCCTGGTACTTCTTCGGCGGGTTCTCCGCGTAGGCGATCGTGCCGTCCGGGCGGTGGTGGAACCACTCCGGATGCTTCTCCACCCACGGGTGGTCCGGGGAGCACTGGAGCGCGAAGTCGAGCGCGATCTCCAGGTCGAGGGACGCGGCCCGGCGCACGAAGGCGTCGAAGTCGTCGATGGTGCCCAGGTCCGGGTGGATCGCGTCGTGGCCGCCCTCGGGGGAGCCGATGGCCCAGGGCACGCCGACGTCCTGCGGTGTCGCCGACAGGCTGTTGTCGGGGCCCTTGCGGAAGGTCGTACCGATCGGATGGATGGGCGGGAGGTAGACGACGTCGAAGCCCATCTCCGCGATCGCGGGCAGGCGTTCGGCGGCCGTACGGAACGTGCCGTGCACCGGCGGATCCAGCGGTCCGCCCCGACCGCTCCGACCGCTCTCCGAGCGCGGGAAGAACTCGTACCAGGAACCGAACAGCGCCCGCTCCCGCTCCACGAGGAGCGGCAACGGCAGTGAACGGGTGAGCCGTTCACGCAGCGGATGCTCCGCGAGAGTGGCCGCCACTTCGGGGGCCAGAGCCGCCGCGAGCCGGTCGGCCGGGGCCCGGGAGTCGTCGCGCAGGGCGTCCGCGGCGGCCAGCACGGTGTCCCGGCCGACCCCCTCGGGCACCCCGGCGGCGGCCCGCTCGTGGAGTACCGCGCCCTCCTCCAGGACAAGACCGAGGTCGATCCCGGCCGGGATCTTGACCTCGGCGGCGCGCCGCCACCCGGTCACCGGGTCGCTCCACACCTCCACCAGGTAGGTCCAGTGGCCCATTTCCGACGGAGTGACACGGGCGCCCCAGCGGTCGCTTCCAGGGACCAGTTCACGCATCGGCGTCCACGGGCCGGGACGGCCGCTCGGATCACACAGGACGACATTGGCGCCGACCGCGTCATGACCCTCGCCGAAGACGGTGGCGGTGACCTGGAAGGTCTCGCCCACAACCGCTTTGGCCGGCCGTCTGCCGCATTCGACGACCGGCCGCACATCCATGACGGGTATGCGACCGGTGTCCGTGTTCGCGTCCATGCGTTTCGCCTCCGCGGTTCTGGGCCCCAGTCGTCGTTGCCGCGAAAGGCCCTTTCGGTGCGGTCCTCGGGACCGTCGTTCAGATCCGTGCCGGAACGTCCTGCAGATAGACCTCGGCGGCGTTCGCCGCCTCCCGCGCGCAGCGCTTCCCCATCAGGACGCACAGGGTGTATCCGGTGTTCTCGAAGTTCCCCCGCACCACGCGGTCGGCGGGAGTCGCGAGAAGCAGGCGTTCCCATGCCCGGTAGCGCTCCAGATGCCTGGCGACCTCGGCTTTGGCAGGCAGCAGCATCACGCTGGTCACCTTCCCGATCTCTCGATCGCGCACGGCTCGCCTGGCCGGCGAGTGAGGGCCGTACGCGAAGGGGAGCCGCCCCGTCACGGAGCGACACCCTCACTCATGGTGCCTGCACTGCGACCGAGCGTCTTGTTGGTTCTTCAACGACATTGCCGGTGTTCTCGTGTTGCACGAATGGAGTAGCCCTCTCATTCTGAAGGTGACTCAGGAGCGATCAGTGCTCACGCTTCGTACTCGGGGCTCGGTCCCGCAGGGGGCGAGGAGGAGCGAGAGCTTCGCCGGTGAGGAGCCAACGACGATGAAAGCCGCAGTTCCCTGCTACTACCACCTCGACGTGGAGCTCAGCCAGGAAAAGGTCGGACAGGTCAGGCGAATCCTGGCCGCGCACCTCCGGTACTGGAACCTGGAGAATCTCGTCGATTCCGTCTGCCACTGCGCGGAAGCGCTGCTCCGCACGATCGAGCAGCACGCCGCCGACAAGAACACGACCATCGAGATGTGGTGGAACGGCCAGCACCTCATCGCCGCCGTCTCGGACAACAGCCAGGACATCCGCCCGCACAACGCGCCGCAGGGATGTCTCGCCCAGATCGCCGCCCTGAGCGACGGCTGGGGCTGCTGTGCCACGGACGTCGGCGGGAAGATCATCTGGTTCTCATGGCGGGCCCGCGCCGCCGAACACGCCCCGCTGGAACCGCCCGTGCCGGCGCCCAGCCTGCGCGAGGCGCGCCTGACGCCCCGGTACGCGGTGCTGCCGGAACCCGCGCTCGCCGCAGCCCGCGACGAGATCGAGTCGGTCGCCGCCCGCGGGTGACCGGTCGGCGGACCAGGCCGTGATCCTCGTACGGTCATCACGTGCGCACCTGGAACCGGCGCCCCTTCCCACAGGGCGTGACCCACAACGGCGAAGGAATCGACTTCGCCCGGTTCACCCAAGTCGCCGAGCGCGTCGATCTCGCACCGATCGACGCGCTCGGCGACGTCCGGACGGTCCCGCCCGCCGCGGTCGGCGGCTTCGTGCGAGACCGCCGCCTCCCGGGCTCGGCCCCGGGCAGAGCTGCGGCCACCGGGCGCACGGTCCCTGGGACCGGGCCCGACCGACCGCCCCTGTCGGCGAGTTCACCGACGCCGCACCCGCCGGGGCGACGCGTGCCAGAATTGCGGGGTGGATCGGGGGATCCTCGAACGGGACCTTGAACTCGCTCGACTGGCTGCCGTGGCGCGCGAGGCGGCCGACGGCGCCGGGTCCGTGGCGCTCGTCTTCGGCGAGGCAGGCATCGGCAAGTCCAGCCTGGTCAAGGCCTTGCCCGGGGTGCTGCCCGGAGAGGCGCCGCTGCTGGTCGGAGCGTGCGACGACCTCACGACGCGACGCCCGCTCGGCCCGTTCCGCGACCTCGTCGGCGGCGTCGGAGCGGATCTGGCCCGTGCGCTCACCGAGGGCGGCGACCGCCATCGGGTGTACGACGCCCTGCGCGCCGAGCTGAGATGCGCGCCGCATCCCGTCGTACTCGTCGTCGAGGACGTGCACTGGGCCGACGAGGCGTCGCTGGACGCCCTGCGCTTCCTCGTCCGCCGGGTGGAGAGGCTCCCGGCGGTGCTCGTCCTGACCTACCGCGACGACGAGTTGGACCGGGAACACCCGCTGCGCCATCTGCTCGGCCAGGTCTCCCGGGCCGAGCGTGTGCACCGGCTACCGCTCGAACGGCTCTCCGCGGCGGCGGTCCACCGACTGAGCGCGGCCGGCGGACTGGATCCCGCCCAGGTCTACGAAGTCACCTCGGGCAACCCGTTCTTCGTGGCCGAGGTGGTGGCGGCAGGTGGCACCGGGGGCGTACCGCCGACGGTCGTTGACGCCGTGCTGGCCCGGCTCGGGGGACTGGACGACGTCACCCGGGACGCGCTGGAGCAGTTGGCCGTGGTGCCGTCCGCCGTCGAACGACCGTTGACCGACGTGCTGTTGCCCGGAGGGACGGCTGTGCTGGCGGCCGCCGAACAACGCGGCCTCCTGGTGGTCACCCCCCAACGGGCCTGCTTCCGGCATGAGTTGATCCGCCGCGCCATTGCCGACTCGCTGCCCGCCGCACGGCGGATCGAGCTCAACCGGCGGGTGCTCGCCGCGCTCGTCGCGGCGCCGGACTCCGACGCCTCCCGGATCGTCCACCACGCGGCGGAGGCGGGGGACGCCGGGGCCGTCGCCCAGTACGGTCCGGGCGCCGCCCGTGACGCGTCCCGCGCGGGCGCCCATCGCGAGGCGGCCGCCCATCTGCGCCTCGTACTGGAGCGGGGCGAGCTGTTCGGCCCGGCCGAACGCGCCGGTCTCCTGGAGCGGTTCGCGATCGAGAGCTACACCATCGCCGACTGCGCGGCCGCCGTCCGTGCCGAGCGGGAGGCGGTCGCGCTGCGCAGGTCGCTCGGGGACACCCGGGCGTTGGGCGCCGATCTGCGCTGGCTGTCGCGCATCCACTGGTGGGCCGGGGACGCCGGGCAGGCGCGCGCGGCCGCGCGGGAGGCCATCGCCGTCCTGGAGGGGGCGGGCGACGACCGGCTCCTCGCGCTCGCCCTCAGCAACACCTCCCAGCTGCACATGCTGTCCGACCGGCACACGCAGGCCGTCGCCTTCGGTGAGCGTGCCATCGAACTGGCCCGCCGGGCCGGGGACGTGGAGATCCTCGCGCACGCCCTCAACAATGTCGGGACCGCCCGCTGGCGGGCCGGAGACCCGCTGGGCCGGGCCCAGTTGGAGGAGAGTCTCAAGGTGGCCCTCGGGGTGGGCGAGGTCGAACACGCCTGCCGGGCGTACGCCAACATCATCTGGTCCCTGCTGGAGAACCTGGAGTACGCCGAGGCGGACCGCTTCCTCGTCCCGGCCATGAGACTGGCGGACCGCGCCGAACACCTCGGCTTCCTCAGCTACTTCAACGTCGAGCTGGCGCTGCGCCGGTTCGCCGCCGGCGACTGGGGCGAGGCCGAGAAGTACGCCGAGTTCGGCGTGCACGACTTCGCGCCCGCCCGCTGCCCCGCGCTCACCGTGCTGGGCCGGGTGCGCGTTCGGCGCGGCACCGACGGGGCGGACGAACTGCTCGCGCGGGCCGGGGAGATCGCGGAGCGCAGCGCGGAGCTCCAGCGCACCGCCCCGGTGGCGGCGGCACGGGCGGAGTCGGCGTGGCTGCGCGGTGAACCCGACGCCGTCGTCGCGGCGGCGGGGCCCGTGTACGAGGAGGCCTGCCGGCTGGCCGCGGTCAACTACCGCGCCGAGCTGGGCTACTGGCTCGCCAAGGCCGGACAGTCCGTTGCCGCGGATTCGTCCGGCCATCCGTACGCGCTCCAGGCCGCGGGTGCCGGACGGGCGGCGGCGCACGCCTGGCAGGCCGCCGGGTGCCCGTACGAGAATGCCGCCGCGCTCGCCGAGAGCCCCGACCCGGACGACAAACTCGCCGCCCTCGCCGTACTGGACACCCTCGGCGCGGGTCCGCTCGCCCGGCTGGTCCGCGCGGAGCTGCGCGCGCTGGGCCTGCGCCGGATCCCGCGCGGCCCGCTCGCGGTGACCCGGGGGAATCCCGCCGGTCTCACCGAACGGCAGGTCCAGGTCATGCGGCTGCTGGCACAGGGGCTGACCAACGGCGAGATCGCCGAACGCCTGGTCGTCTCGGTGCGCACGGTCGACCATCATGTCTCCGCCGTCCTGGACAAACTCGGCGTAGACACCCGGCGGCAGGCCGCTTCCCGCGCCGTGGAGCTGGGCCTGCTGCCCGCCGCCGAAATGTAGGCACCCCAGGTCGCCGAGCTGGGTGGGTGCCACGGATGTACGCTGGTCATGAATCGGGCTAGAACGGGCACATCGGACCCATCGGCGGGGACCGGCCCGGGGCCCGTGTGCCGGGACCTGGGGCGGTCTCCAGATACGGGGATGCACATGTCCATCACACCGGTACAAGCGGCGCGCCAGGAACTGTCCGGATTCAAAGGGCAGCTGATCGGCCCGGAGGATTCCGGGTACGACGAGGCCCGCGCCGTCTACAACGCGATGATCGACCGGCGGCCGGCCCTGGTGGCGCGCTGCGCCGACCCGGACGACGTCGCCCTCATCATCGGCTTCGCCCGCGACCACGCTCTCCCGCTCGCGGTGCGCGGCGGCGGCCATCACGGGGCGGGCCTGAGCACCTGTGACGACGGTGTGGTCCTCGACCTCTCCCCGCTCAAGGACATCGAGGTCGATCCGTCCGCGCGCACGGTACGCGTCGGCGGCGGCTGTGTCTGGGGCGAGGTCGACCGGGCCACCAACGCGCACGGCCTGGCCACACCGAGCGGCATCATCTCCACCACGGGCGTCGGCGGCATCACCCTCGGCGGCGGCCTCGGACATCTCACCCGCAAGTGCGGACTGACCATCGACAACCTGCTGGAGGCCGACCTGGTCCTGGCGAACGGGGAGCGCGTACGGGCCAGTGCCGACGAGAACCCGGACCTCTACTGGGCGATCCGTGGCGGCGGCGGCAACTTCGGCGTCGTCACCTCGTTCCTGTTCCGGCTGCACGAGGTGAGCACGGTCGTCGCGGGCCCCACCTTCTGGCCCGTCGAACTCGGCGCCGAAGTCCTCACCGCCTACCGCGACTTCATCCCGAACGCGCCCCGCGAAGTGGGCTGCTTCTTCCTCTTCGGCTCGGTCCCGCCCGGTCCGCCGTTCCCGGAGGAGATGCACCTGAAGAAGGTGTGCGGTGTGGTGTGGTGCCGCGTCGGGGAGGATGTCGACGCGGCGGCCCGGGACATGGCCCCGCTGCTCGACGCCCTGCCCGCGCCCCTGCTGCACGGTCCCGCGCCGATGCCGCACCCCGCGATCCAGTCCGCGTTCGACGGCGTCTACCCGCCCGGCGACCAGTGGTACTGGCGAGCGGACTTCGTCGACGAGATCCCCGCCGAGGCCGTCGACCTGCACGCCAAGTACGGTGCCGAGGCACCGACCTGGAAGTCGACGATGCACATGTACCCCATCGACGGCGCCGTCCACGACCACGCCCCGACGGACACCGCCTGGAGCTACCGCAACTCCGGCTGGGCCTCCGTCTTCGTCGGTGTCGACCCCGACCCGGCCAAGGCCGATGCCGTCAAGCAGTGGAGCGTCGACTACTCCGAGGCCCTCCACCCGTTCTCCGCGGGCGGCGCGTACGTCAACATGATGATGGACGAGGGCCAGGAGCGCGTCCGGGCCAGCTATCGCGACAACTACGGGCGGCTGGCCCGCGTGAAGGCCGAATTCGACCCGGGCAACCTGTTCCGCCTCAACCAGAACATCGAGCCGGCGACCTCCGACTGACGGCTCGGGCGGGTCCGCTCACGACTTGCGGGCCACGCCTCCGTGGACGTCCGTGGGCTCGGGCGACGTACCGGGCTCCGGACGCCACAGGGGGCAGGACACGATGCCGGGCTCGACCGGTTCGAGCCCCTCGTAGTACGCGGCGATCTGTTCGGGGCTGCGCAGCACGTAAGGAATCGCGCCCGTGTCGTCGTACCCCTGCTGGGCCTCCTTGAGCGCCGCGTCGGTGTCCGTGCTGTCGTAGTGCACGAAGTAGCTGCCGGAAGGGAGCGCCGCCTGGAGCCGCCGGACGATCGACCTGGCCTCCTCGTAGTCCTGGATGTGGCCGAGGATGCCCATCAGCATCAGGGCGACGGGCCGGGAGAAGTCGAGGATCCGGGACGCCGCCTCGATGATCTTCTCGGGCTCGTGCAGATCCGCGTCGATGTAGTCGGTGACGCCCTCGGGTGTGCTCGTCAGCAGCGCCTGGGCGTGGCGCAGCACCAGCGGGTCGTTGTCCACGTAGACGATGCGGGACTCGGGTGCCACCCGCTGGGCGACCTGGTGGGTGTTGTCGTACGTGGGCAGACCGGTGCCGATGTCGAGGAACTGACGGATGCCGAGCTCGCCGGCCACGAAGGTGACGGTACGGATCAGGTAGTCGCGGGAGGCGCGGGCCATGGTCTCGATGTTCGGGGCGACTTCGCGGTAAGCGTCACCCGCCACCCGGTCCACCTCGTAGTTGTCCTTCCCGCCCATCCAGTAGTTCCAGATGCGAGCCGAGTGCGGCACCGTGGTGTCGATCTTCGACAGCGCGTCCTGGTCGGGGGCGGGTCGGTCCGTCATGAGAGTTCTCCTGCCGTGCGTCACGCGGTCGGTTCTCTAACCTATCGTCAACATACGTACACCAAGCCCGAGTTGATGGATCGTGTGAGCGGAGACCCGGACGGGTTTGGCCGGTTCCCCGGTGTCGAGGGTGATCACGGGGACATGCTGGGCCAGGGTGCGCAGCACCCGCTCGTAGGCGCCGGCCGCCTCGGCGTCGTCCGTCTCACCCGTCATGTGGACCAGCGCGCCGTCGCGTTCGGCCACCGTCTCCGCGAAGTCGAGCGCCTGGATCCAGGTCACCCGGGATCGCCCGCGGCGCAGCGGTCCGTAGACCAGCTCGTGGACGAGACCGCCGTCGACGGCCAACCGGCCCGGCGCGGACAGGAGTTCGCGGTACGGCTGGGTGGGGTCCACATGATGAAGGTGCCCGTGCAAGGGGCGGATCATGAAGTGATGGCGGGCCAGCTCGGCGAGCAGGGCGCGCCTGTCGAGACCGTCGGGACCCTCGACGACAAGGGTCCGGCACCGCGTGAGGGCCTGGTGGAGGATCATGCCTGTACCCACTCCCTCCGGGACGACCGGCTCACCCAGTGTGGGGGGACAACCCGCACGGCGGGAGTGTGCGTGCGGGTTGTCCGGTTGCGGGGGCGTAGTTGCGGCTTCGCCGGAGGCGCGGCGCCGGTTCCGCTCAGGCGATCAGGAAGTCGGCCTGTCCGGACTTGGCGCCCTCGATGAACGCGGCGATCTCGTCGCGGGAGCAGATCAGCGCGGGCCCCTCGGGGTCCCGCGACTGGCGCAGGGCGACGCTCCCGTCGGGAAGTCGCTTGGCCTCGACGCAACTTCCGCCGTTGGTGCCGCTCCAGGGCTTGTGCCAGCCCTCGGCTCCCAGCTCGACCGCGGACATGCCGTTGTGCACGGATCCCATGGATCACAACTCCTTACGCAGTTCGCCCAGGATGGCCCTGGTCCGAGCGACCGGCTCCGCCTGTACGGACATCCGGTCCAGTACTTCGAGATAGCTGACGACATCGTCGGGCCGGTCGACGTAGACCGCGCCGACCAGGCTCTCCGTGTAGACGATGTCGGGGAGTTCGGAGAAGCCGAAGCGGAAGTGGTGGAAGGGGCCGAACGCGCCCGGATGGGCGCCCACGCCGAAGCGCATGATCTGGATCCGGACCTTCGGCATGTCCAGGACCTCGGTCAACCGGTCGAACTGCGCCCGCATCACGCCGGGTCCGCCGACCGGGCGGCGCAGCACCGTCTCGTCCAGGATCGCCCAGACCGCCGGGGCCTCCGGCTTGGCGAGCAGGTCCTGACGCTTCATCCGCAGGGCGACGCGGCGCGCGATGTCCCCCTCCGGCTCGTTGGGGAAACCGACGCGCATCAGCGTGGTGGCGTAGTCGTGGGTCTGCAACAGGCCCGGAACGTAGTGAGGTTCGTAGAGGCGGATGACGCTGGCTTCGCTCTCGAGGCTCACGTAGGCGCTGAACCAGTCCGGCAGGACGTCGCGGTACTTGTACCACCAGCCCGGCTGGTTGGCCTCCCTGGCCAGCGCGAGGAAGTCGTCGACCTCCGCCGCCGGGACCCCGTAGAGGCGGAGCAACTCCCTTACGTACGGGATGCGGAGTCCGACCTCGGCCTTCTCGATCCTGCGGACCGTCAGAGCCGTGACCTCGAGGGCACGTGCCGCCTCCTCGAAGGAGACGCCCGCCTGTTCCCGCAGCTGCCGCAGCCGTTTCCCGAGAACCATCCGCAGGACGGTCGGCGCGCTGCCGCCGGAGCGGTTCTCGCTCACGTCCTACCTCCCGGGAACGGCCGTCTCAGCGTGCAGTGTGCCACGCGGTCGATGACAGTGACAGAGCGATGCGGATCGTTCTGAAATTATCAGGGCGCCGGTTGCACAGGTGCTCGGCGGGCCACCATAGTGATCGAGTGACCTGTCGCACATTCGGCGACGATCACGCTCAACTGTGCTCGTTCGTACCGGAATTGAAGTCTCGGCAGGTATGGGTCGGAGCGCAGCCGCACGCGGATGTGAGGCGATACGGGATGGCCACCGTGACCGAGGGACAGGCGAGGAACGCCGGCGGGACCGCCGGGGGCAATCGGGTGCTGGGGGCCGCGCTCAAGGAGGCCGGCTGCTCCTACGCCTCTCTCGCCCTGCGGGTCAATGAACTGGGGCGCCGCCAGGGCGTGGACTCCCACTACGACAAGGCATCGGTCACCCGATGGCTCCAGGGGCAGCAACCGCGCGGCGGCACACCGGAGTTGATCGCCACCGTACTGTCCGAGCGGATAGGCCGCGCGCTGTCTCCCGCGGACCTCGGATTCCATTCCGATCCCCAGCGCCCGGTCGCGAGCAGAGCGCTCGTCTACGGCGAGGACGTGGCGGAGACCCTGCACACGCTGGCGGAACTGGGCTCCACCGACATCTCCCGCCGCAGCCTTCTGGGCGCGGTCCCCTTCGTCGCGGCGGCCCTGACGACCCCTCAGCGCGAGTGGCTGCTCTGGCTGTTGGAGCACCAGGACACGGTGACCTCGACCCTGCCCGTGAGCGGCGGGCCGGTCGAGCAGGTGCACGCGATGATCGCCGTGTTCGACCAGATGGACAACCACTACGGCGGCGGCGGGGTCCGCACCAGCATCGTGCACTATCTGTCCACCGAGGTCGTCCCCATGCTGCAGCAGCGCGGCACCCCGCCCCGGCAGCGCCGCCAGTTGTACGCGGCCGCCGCGCGCCTGGCCGCGATGGCCGGCTGGAGCTCGTACGACGCGGGGGAGTACGGCCTCGCCCAGCGCTACATGACCCAGGGTCTGCGCCTGTGCGCCGAGGGCCGTGACCGGGTGCTGGGCGGCCAGATCCTCGCGGGGCTCTCCCACCTCGCCACCAACCTGGGCCGCCCCGACGAGGGGGTGGCACTGGCCCGCGCCGGAATCGTCACGGCGCAGGGGGCGGGCAGCCCCCTCGGCCTGATGCGGCTGTACGCCATGTCGGCGCGTGGACACGCCGCGCAGGGCCGCCCCGACGACGCCTCCGAGGCGCTGCGGCTGGCGGAGCGGCAACTGGCGGCGAGCAAGGGGGCCGAGCAGGAGTCGCTGTGGGTCCGCTATCTGGACCACCACTACCTCCAGGCCGAGTCCGCCCTGTGCTTCCGCGACCTGGGGCTGGCCCGCCAGGCCGAGCGCACGGCGAGCGAGTCGCTCGGCTCGGGCACCGACCGGCGCAGGCGCCAGGCCATCAGCCGCTCCGTCCTGGCGACCGCGCACCTCCAGCAGGACCGCCTGGACGAGGCGGTCGGCACCGCGACACTGGCCCTCGAAACCCTCAGCGCCGTCCACAGCGAACGCTCGGTCCAGGCCCTGCGCGACTTCCGCAGGCGCCTCGACCCCCGTCGCGGCGAGCCCGTCGTGCAGGAGTTCGAGCGCCGCTCCCGCGGTGTCCTCGGGGCGGCGGCATGAGCGCCGGGCAGGTCACCGACGGGCCGGGCACGGTGTCATGACCCCGAGCGGCGCCGCCGGTCCGCGGCGCGGCTCAGTACCCCTCGGGGGAGGGGGCGTTCTGGGCGCGGTCGACCGGGACGTGCGCGCCGGAGATCCCGCTCGACCAGTCCGAGAGCAGGAACGCCACGACCCGGGCGACCTCCTGCGGCGCCACCGGCGCACCGCCCGGCAGCTCCGCCGCCACGAAGCGGGCGAACGCCTCGGGATCCTCCCGGCGCATCCGGTCCCAGCGCCGGCCGGGGATCAGCATCGAACCGGGGGAGACCGCGTTCACCCGGATCCCGTCCGGACCGAGCTCGCGGGCCAGCGAGGAGGCCAGCTGTATCTGCGCGGACTTCGCTACCGAGTACTGCGCGGGCGGTCCCGGCTTCCAGCCGGAGATCGAGGAGATCACCACGACGGAGCCGCCGCCGGCGGCCCGCAGATGCGGGACCGCGGCCCGCACCAGCCGGGTCGCGTGACCGACGTTCACCGCCCAGGTCGCCGCCCAGTCCTCAGCGTCCGCCTGCTCGAAGCCGCCCCCGCGGGATCCGCCCGTGCAGGCCACCACACCGTCCAGGCCGCCGAAGCGTTCCGCCGTGTCCTCGACGAACCGTTCCAGTTCCTGGGGCGCCGTGACGTCGAGCGGCCGGGTGAACAGGCCGGGGCCCATCGAAGCGGCCAGTGCCTCCAGACCCCGCGCGGTGCGCGCACAGGTGGCCACCCGCACGCCCTCATCGGACAGCAGCCGCACGATCTGCTCGCCGAGTCCTCGCGTACCGCCGGTGACCAGCACCCGTTTGTCACGCAGTCCGGCTCGGCCGGTGTCACCGTCAAGGGACACCGTCGCCCGGTCCCCGCTCCCGTTCCTCACAAGATCGAACATACATCCCACGCCACTACGCGCTTGCAACCGGACAACCCGAATACCCCCTGGTCGCCGAGGCAGTCCGACGTGTTGGCTGCACGGGCAGCCGCCGAGACAGCCTCCCCCCGCGCTGCACCCGAAGGAGGACCGATGACGGCATCCAGGGCACCGCGCCGCGGGCCGTCGGCCTCACCGGCCCCCGAAATCCGGGCTCTGGAGCACGAGACGCGGGCTTCGGAGCAGGGGATGTGCGAGACGGACGAGCACGCGCTCCGCGCCCGCCCCACGGAACAGGCGGAGCCCCCCGCACCGGCGGTGCAGGCGCCGTCCGGGGCCCCGGCCTCTCCCGCGGGTTCCACGCCCTGCGCGGCGTCCGTCGGTTCCGGGCCGTCGGGGGCCCCGGCCTCTCCCGCGGGCTCCGCCTCGTCCGCGGCCTCCGGCCTCCCCGTGGTTCCCGTGCCCTCCGGGGCTGCCGCGCCGAAGGTCATCCCTTCGAGCCCGGTACGAGGGGCGCACCTTCTGCGGACCACCGTCCCGGCGCACCCGTCGCGGGTGCCCGGTGTGCGGGCCATGGTCGCCGAGTACCTCACCCGCCTGCGGCTGCCGCCCGAGCGCGCCGACGACGCGGTGCTCGCGGCCGGCGAACTCTTCACCAACGCCCTCAGACACGGCAGCCCGGACCGCGGCGACACCATCACCGTCATCGTCGAGTGCGACCCGTGCGAGCTCCGCCTGTCCGTCGCCGACCGCTCGTCCGCCCTGCCCGCGGCGCGTACGGCGGGCGGAGCCGAGGAGTCGGGACGCGGACTGGCGATCATCGCCGCGCTGACCGACGACTGGGGCATCGCGCCGGCCGACCCGGGCACCACGGGAAAGAAGGTGTGGTTCTCGATGGTGTTTCAGGGGGAGCCGTGAAGGCGTTCCCGCTGCATCCGGCCACGGACGCCGAGGCGCGCCCCGAGGGCCCGGGGGCCGCGCCGATGGTCCCCGGGCTCGCCAGGGCCCTCGCGGCGGAGCTCGTA
Organism: Streptomyces sp. NPDC005784; assembly: GCF_042871525.1. Taxonomy (NCBI): domain Bacteria; kingdom Bacillati; phylum Actinomycetota; class Actinomycetes; order Kitasatosporales; family Streptomycetaceae; genus Streptomyces; species Streptomyces sp. NPDC005784. The sequence continues at coordinate 271,911 of NZ_JBIAIQ010000008.1, read as the reverse complement.
CGCCGGGCCGACGAGGAGCGGAGCCTGATGCGCCAGGCACGCGACCGTCCCGCCGGGCCGTGGCGGGAGGCCCTCGGCGCATGCCGCGCGGGCAATGCCGAAGCACTCGCGACGATCGTCCGGCGACACGGCTGGCCGACCACCGACCAGGTCGGCGCACCCGCCTCGACAGCGGCCCTGATGATCCTGCTGCACGCCCCGGACCTCGGCCTGCAGCTCGGCTGCCGGGACCTGATCGCCCAGGCCGCGGCCGACGGACGTTGCCCCGCCCTGCACCACGCCTATATTGCCGACCACTGCGCCGTCGAACTGGGCCTGCCGCAGTTCTACGGCACCCGTGTCGATCCCGTCACGCTGCGCCCGTATCCCGTACGCCGGCCGGGGACCGTCGACGAACGGCGCCGTGATGTCGGCCTGGGTCCGCTCGACGAACAGCTGAGGCGCCTGCGCGAGCGCGCGTGAGGCGCCCGGGAAACGTGATGTGTAGCACGCACGTAAATGCCCCTCACCGGCCTCCTGGAAACGTTCTGGCTGGGCACGGCTTGATCGCCGATCAAGAAAGGGGAAATCACCGGCCACGGGATGTTCGGCGCATTTGACACTTCGTTGAGGGCACAGATAGGAACAACTCTCTGAAGTGGAGAGGTGAACTGTGCGCGAGCCGAACGTGGTCGGGGACTGGCAGGAGTACGACGAGCAGGCCGGCCTGCGTGTTCGCGTCCATGCGGTCGAAAAGGCGGAGCCCCCGAAGGGGCGCGACGACGCCGCCGACGAACTCACCTACTTCAGATTTCGGGTGACCGTCGAGAACCGGGCCACCGAGCATTTCGGCATCCATCTCGAAGACGGCCAGATCGATATCCGCGTCGGCGCCGACGGCGAGAGCGCCTTCCTCGACTGGCGGAACTCGCAGTTCATCGAGGGTTTCGACATCTATCCCCTGCGCCGGGCCACCGCGGTCCTCTTCGCCGCGGGCCCCGACGCCGTCCTGCACCGGATGGACATCCAGGTCCAGCTGAAGGTCGACGACGAGTGGACCGAGCGCTACCTCTGGGCCGGTGGGATCGAGAACGACGCGGCCGTCGAGGCGGGCGCGCGTCCCGACCCGGCCCGGGACAGCCTCGCCTGTCAGGTCAGCAACTTCCTGAGGCGCGAGGCGGACTCCTGAGCCCACCGGCCTGAGCAACGCCGAGCACAGGGGTCCTCCCGTCCGTGGAGACCGTCCAAAGTGTGACGGGGCGGGCGAACGCCGGTTTTCGCCGCGGCGGGCTAAGGTCGCCAGGTGAGTCGAACCGAAGCGCGCTCCGAGGGGGCGGGTCCGTTCACGACCCGGCTGACCTGGCGTCTCATGGACGGGCGCACCGCGGTCTGGGAATCGCGCCTGGCCCGCAAACGCGGCCTGCTCATCGTGCGCGCCCCGGGTGAGCGCGCGGCCCGTGCCAAACGGGCGGACACCGTGTCGATCGGCCGGCTGCGCCGGCTGAACGCCATCGCCGCGTCCGCGTTCACACTCGGCGGGCTTCTCTTCGCCCTCGGGGCCGGGGTCGCCCAGTTCGGTTCGGGCGGCGCGACGGGCGCCTGGATCTACTTCGCCGGCGGCCTGTTCTTCAACACCGGGGGCTATGCCTCACTGCTCCAGGCGGTGAACGCTCCTCGCCGGGACAGCGAATCCGGTTCGCTGGCGGGGCGGCGCTGGAGGTGGTGGAGCTACGAGCCCGGCCGGATCGACTGGCTCAGTACCTTCGTGCTGTTCGTGGGAACGCTCGTGTTCGGCGTCAACCTGCTGGACTCGCTCCTGCGGGGACTCTCGGTCCAGCAGACGGACCGGCTGATCTGGGCCCCCGACATGGTCGGGTGCGTCCTGTTCCTGGTCTCCGGCCACCTCGCGCTGGTCGAGGTCTGCCACGGGCGTCCGCGCGTTCTCGCCGGCGACCTCGGCTGGTGGATCGTCGCGGTCAACCAGTTCGGATCCGTGCTCTTCTTCGTCTCGGCGCTGGCTGCCTTCACGCGCCCCGAGACCGGAAGTCTCGTGAACGTCGACATCGCCAACTGGGGCACCATCGTGGGAGCGCTGTGCTTCTCGGCCGGAGGTGTGATCCAGTTCTTCGAGCGGCCCTGAGGGGTACCGCGGGACGCGCGGATCCTGCGTCGGCGCTCGTCCAGCGCTAGCCCGCCGGGTTGCCCTCCACCCACTGGATGAGCAGCTGCCGTACGTACGGATTTCCCTCCTGGGCGGCGTGCGCCAGCCGCTCCGCGCTCGCCCGTGCCGCCCGCCAGCCGGCCGGGGTGTCCTCGGCGTTGGCGTGGTCCGCGGCGGCCAGCGCGTCGGCCGCGAGGAGGCGCAGTTCCTCGGAGAGATCGTCGTCCGCGGCGGCCCGGTACGCCTCCAGGCGCAGGGCCGCGAGGTCGGCCGGTGAGGGGGCGGGCTGCGCGGATGGCTGGGCGTAGCCGCTCACCGCTATGACCACGCAGAAGGTGGCGACGTCCCTGCGGCTCTCCGACTGGCCCTTGGCGATGGCGGGCGCGAGCCAGGTGGGGGCCCGCCAGTGCGAGACCGCCGTGGCGAGCGTGAGGGCAACGGTCAGCAGCGCGAAGGGAATCCAGCCACCGAAGAACCAGCCGATCGGCCCGAGTACCAGGAAGCAGACGGCACTGCTCATCCATATCCGACGGCGGCCGAGTCTCAGGTGTCGTGGATCCATGTGCCTCAGTGTCGCAGGGGCGTCCGGGGCGCGCTGAGGGGGCGGGCGATTCGCGCGGCCCCGTCGCCTTTCGGTCCTTCCGGGGACACCGGAATGCCCGGGTCAGGACACCGGAATGCCCGCCTCAGGACGTACGGAGAAGTGGCACCGCCCGCGAAACCGGGCGCCACTGGCCCAACCCGGCCCCACCGTGCGTCTTTTGGCCACACCCCGGGCGCCGTGTGAGGGGAGATGCGTGCGCGTGCCATGGGACGGCCGGCGGGCGCGCGCCGCACGGTCCGTCACCCGGCGAGGGGTCGGGAGCGCCCAGGCATCCGCCCCGCGCCGTGGTGGCGGGCACGCAGGGTGACGGCCGCCGCGGGGCGGAGCGTCCGCGTCCGCGGCCGTGGGTGGCGAGAACCGCGGTGAACGGGCCTCGTGGCCGTGGCGGCAGGTGTGAACGGCGCGTATCGAATGGCCGGAGATGGCCCTGTCCACCCCGACCCCCCGTACGTACGATTTCGTCACTCCCGGTCTTCACAGCTCCTTCACAGCCGGGAATGGACTGCGCATGTGTATTTGTCATGCGCATGTTCAAATATGCGCGCTTGATCCAACGCACTGGTCTGCGACGGTTCCCCGTTCCTTCGGGGGCCGCACCCCCCATTTCACGGCGTGCAGCCGCGTGCTGCCGCCGGAACACCGACGCAACGGATTGGAGCACCATGGCTGGTGGCCTGCTTCTGGGTGGCGCGATCGCCGCCCTGTTCGCCACAGCACTTCCCCTGTCGAGCCCGTCCTCCGGGATCGAAGACCCGCCCCCGGACAAGATCGTCATCAGTGTCGCCACGGTCAACGGTTCCGGTTGCCCCCAGGGAACCGCGGCCGTCGCCGTCTCCCCGGACAACACCGCCTTCACGGTGACCTACAGCGACTACCTGGCACAGGTCGGGGGCAACGCCGACCCCACCGCGTTCCGCAAGAACTGCCAGCTCAACCTGATCGTGCATGTCCCGCAGGGCTTCACCTACGCCATCGCCAGCGCGGACTACCGCGGCTTCGCCTCGCTCCAGGCGGGTGCCAGCAGCACGGAGAAGGCCTCGTACTACTTCCAGGGGTCCTCGAACACGGCCTCCATCACCCACCCCTTCCGTGGCCCGTACGGCGACGACTGGCAGTCCACGGACACCACGGACTGGGCCCAACTGGTCTGGGCCCCCTGCGGTGTTCAGCGCAACTTCAACATCAACACCGAGCTCCGCGTCAACGCGGGCACCTCGACGCCCGGCAGTTCCAGCTTCATGACCATGGACTCGACGGACGGTGACATCAGCACCGTCTACCACCTGGCCTGGAAGGAGTGCCCCGCTTCCTGACCCGTCGCCCACGCGCAGGTCCTCGGTCGGCTCCACCGCATCGGAGCCGGCCGAGTCGGCCCGGGCATCGTCCTGCGGGCAGGGCTGGGGGCTGTCGTTCGGACGAACGACAGGCCCTAGGGCAGCAGCTTGTCGACCGCCGCGGAGCCTTCCTCCTGGAGCTTGCGCTCGGCCCAGGCGAGGTTCTGCGGAGTGACGTCGCGACCCGCGGCGAGCACCAGGTCCTCGGCCGTCACCGGACCCTCGGTGCCGGTGTGCAGCAGCGAGTCGGGGGTCGCCCTGTCGTCGGAGGGCGTGGACGCGTCGGGCTGACTGGTTGGCATGGTTTCTCCCTGTTCCACCGGATCTGTTCTCACGCTACGGGCATTCCGTACACCCCGCGCGACGCACCCGGTGTCGGGCCCGGCCCCCGGTGGTCGCGGCAGGCGAACCCCCGTTCGGCTGCGCTGGAATGTCGACAACCATTCGCGGAGGTGATGGTGGAGGAGCTCGCACCCCTGTGAATGAACGGAGCTTTGGAATGCGCATTCGTCTGATGGCCGCTGCCGGACTCGCCAGTGTGGCCCTGCTGGCCACTGCCGGGACCGCCGCCGCCGATGGCCCCGGCCCGGTGGGCGTCGCGGCGAACAGTCCCGGACTCCTGTCCGGCAATGTCGTCCAGATCCCCATCGACGTCGACGCGAACGTCTGCGGCAACACGGTCCACGTGGTGGGTCTGCTGAACCCGGCGATCGGAAACGTCTGCAAGAACAACTGACGATCAGGTTCGCCGGCCGGGCAGGCGCTGCCCGGCCGGCGGGACCGGCCCGAGCCCGGCGGCTCACTCACCCTCCCGAGTGAGCCGCCGGGCTCGAGTGCGTTCGGGGTCAGTTGACGATTCCTTGACGGGGAGCCGACGCCTGGCGTCCATTCATTGGTCTGTACATGACCATCAGGGCGGGCCGGACTGTGCGCCGACCAGTCACCCCCCATCGAGGAGCACCTTTCATGCGCAAGCCCGCACCGCAACGTTGTCACGCGGTCCTGGCCGGTCTCGTCACCCTCACCACCGCCGCGGTCCTGTCCGTGGCCACCGGAGCGCCCGCGTCGGCCGCCGACACCTGGAACGAGGTGGGCTCCGACCGCGCCGACCCGCTGACCGAGAGCCAGGGCCTGACCTCCGTCGAGGTCCCGGCAGGCAGCCCCAACCACTACACGGGCATCGGCACGATCCCCACCGGTGTGAGCAGCCGAGGCTGGAACCACATCGGCGACCCGGACGCCTCCTACAACGGCTACTACGTCGAGCCGTACCAGAGCGACTCCGGCAACGCGAAGATGTTCCGCGTGCAGGCGCCGGGCGGCGCCTGGTCGGAGTACGTCCACACGCTGAGCGCCGGAGAGGCGCTGAACAACTCCTTCGACACCATCACGCCGAGCGGTTCGTGGATGGTGTCCGGCGAGTACGGCACGATGAACCGGCTCCTGGTGTTCCCGACCCCCGGCGTCAACCCGGCGACCTCGCCCTCCGTCAACCTTCCGCAGGCGTCCACCATCAACCTCGACCACGCCGTACGGGACGTACAGGGCTGCGACTTCGTCACCGCGACCCAGCTGCTGTGCTCGTCCGACGACCCCGCCGGAACGCTCTTCGGCATGACCAAGCCGCTGCTGCAGATCGACCTGTCCGGCGAGCCGAACGGCACGGCCGACGTCTCCGGACACGTCACCGCGCTGCGCCAGCTCCCGCTGCGCAGCTCCTGCTCGGGCACCTTCGAGGTGGAGGGCATCGACTACGACCGCCGCTCCGCCACCCTGCGCGTGATCGTGGTGTCACCGGGCTTCTGCGTACTGACCGACAGCAAGACCTATCGCTTCACCAAGAGTTGAGCCCACACTCCTTGTAAGGCCCGGGCGCGTACCCCACCGAGGGGCTGTTGACGGACGGGGGGCGTGCGCGCCCGGAAAAGGGCTGGGTCTAAGGTCGGATACAGATTCAGAGTGATGGGGGGTGGCCGGCTGTGGTACAGGACGAAGCCGTGATCGGCTGCACGGGGGAACTGCTCATCGGCACCCGGGGATCCGCCGGTCCCGGCGAGATCCTGGTGCGAGTGAGAGGCGGATCCGAGACCTTCCATGCCTGGTCTCGGGAGCCCCTGCCGAAGGGGGCGACCGTGCTGGTCATCGAGTCCAGGGGATGCCGTGAGGTCGACGTCATCGAATGGGTCGATCCGCTGGACGCGCTGGACGGCGACGCCGTCGGCGCCGATTGAGAAGGAGAAGCATGTTCGGTTATCGCGTACCCGCTCCCGATGAGGCGATGTTGATCTCGGGTGGCAGGCGGGGACTGGGGGGCGCGCCGTTCCGAGTGGTGACGGGGCACGGCAAGTTCGTGCTGCCCGTCTTCCGTAAGACCCGCTTTCTGACCCTGTCGATGTGCGAGGCGGAGGTCACCGAGACCTGTGTCACCAAGCAGGGCATCTCGCTGCACGTCCGCGCCGTGATCGCGTTCAAGGTCGGCAACGACACCGAGAGCATCATCAACGCGGGGCAGCGGTTCCTGTCCGACCAGGGTCAGATGTCGATCCTGACGGGCCGGATCTTCGCGGGCCATCTGCGTTCCATCATCGGTTCGATGACGGTCGAGGAGATCGTCACCGAGCGGCAGAAGCTCGCCGCCGAGGTGCTCGACACCTCGAAGCTGGAGATGGCGAAGATCGGCCTGATCGTCGACTCGCTCCAGATCCAGTCGATCGACGACGGCGAGACCGGTTACATCGACGCGATGTCCGCGCCGCACAAGGCGGCCATCCAGCGCCAGGCCCAGATCGCCCAGGCGCAGGCCACGCAGGCCTCCGTCGAGGCGGAGCAGGTCGCGGCACGCAACCAGGCCGAGTACGCCCGGCAGACCGCGATCGTGAGGGCGGAGTACTCGGCGGAGGTGGACCGGGCGCAGGCGCAGGCCGCCCAGGCCGGCCCGCTCGCCCAGGCCCACGCCCAGCAGGAGGTTCTCGCCGCGCAGACCGAACTCGCCCAGCGCGCGGCCCAGTTGCGCCAGCAGCAGCTGGTCGCCGAGATCGTCAGGCCGGCCGAGGCCGAGGCCGAGCGGATCAAGGTGCTCGCCATCGCCGACGCCGAGCGCATGAAGATCCAGGCCGAGGCGGCTGCGTCGCACGACCGGGTCGCGCTCGACCGGATGCTGATCGACCAGCTCCCGCTCATCGTCAAGGAGGCGGCGGGCGGTCTCGCCGGTGCGAACGTCAACGTCCTCAACGGCGCCGACGGCCTCGGTGAGATAGCGGCCGGCCTGGTCGCCCAGGGCCTGACCATCCTCGACTCGGTCCGCCAGAACCTGGGCGGACAGAACTCCGAGAACCGTCCCGCGAAGGCGAACAGCCCGCTCGAACTCCAGGGGTACAGCCGTACGCCCGTCGACGGGGACGAGCCGGAGGGCTCCTCGAAGGCGAACTGACCCGAGTTCCTGGTTCCCTCCGCGTCCGCCGTCCCTCCCGGGGCGGCGGACGCGGCCGTTTCCGACGGCACTGGCGCACCAACACCCGCGTTCGGATCAATGGGCCCGGATGTCCCTCAAGTCCCTTACACTCTGCCCCAGTTGATCGTTTGACGCGGCCGCCCCAGGAGGAGCGCATGCCCCGGACACCCTCGCGACGTACCGCACTGCAGGGCCTCGCCGCCGCCGGCGCCGCGGTCGTCGGGTTCGATCCCTTCACCCGCAGCTGGGCGGCCACCACCACCGACCGGCCGCTCGCCGGCCTCCCGCGGCTGGACGGGAGCGTCCATACCGACGACGCCTCGCTCACGGCGGACGCCGACGACTTCGGCCACATCGTCCACCGGCGTCCCGTCGCCGTGCTGCGGCCGGGCTCGGTCCACGACATCGTCGCGATGGTCCGCTTCTGCAACGAGCACGGGGTGTCCGTCGCACCGCGCGGTCAGGGCCACGCCACGCAGGGGCAGGCGCAGGTCGACGGCGGCCTGGTCATCGAGACCACGCCGCTCGCGTCCATCGGCCCGGTCGGGCCGGGGAGCACGACGGTCACCGTCGGCGCGGGCGCCAAGTGGAGCGAGGTCGCCCGGGCCACCCTGGCGCACGGACTCACCCCGCCCACCTTCACCGACTATCTCGAACTCTCCGTCGGCGGCACCCTGTCGGTCGGCGGCATCGGCGGCCAGACCCACCAACGGGGCGCCCAGGTCGACAACGTGACGGAACTCCAGGTCGTCACCGGCGCGGGCCATCTCGTCCGCTGCTCCCCGACCCACCACCGCGACCTGTTCCTCGCCGTGCTCGCCGGGCTCGGCCAGTGCGCCATCGTCGTCGGCGCCACCCTGCGCCTGGTCCCAGCGCCCGAGACCGTACGCCACTACCTCCTTCCGTACGACGACCTGCGCAGCTTCCTCGACGACCAGCGGCTGCTCGTCGAGGAGGGTCGCTTCGACTACGTCGAGGGCCAGGTGACCGCCGACGCCGACGGGGCGTTCAACGCCTATGTCCTCGAAGCCGTCGCCTACGGGCCGCCCGCCTTTCCGGCCCCCGACGACACCACGCTGCTGCGCGGACTGCGGCACGACCCCGCGGGGGTGCAGACGAGCGACCTCGGCTACTACGACTTCCTCGACCGGCTCGCCGCCGGAGTCGCCGCGCTCAAGGCAGCGGGTCTGTGGGCCTTCGCCCACCCCTGGCTGAACCTGTTGCTGCCGGGCCGTTCGGCGGCGACGCTGGCCGCGTCCCTGCTGGAGGACCTCACCCCGGCCGACCTCGGCCCCGGCGTCGTCCTTCTGTACCCGGTGCTGCGCGAGAGCCTGCACACCCCGCTGCTCCGCACTCCCGACGACCCGGTGTCCTATCTGCTGGCCGTCCTGCGCACGACCCCGCCCGACGACACCGCGACCGTGGACCGTCTCCTCGCCGCCAACCGCGCCGCCTACGACACCGTCCATGCGGCGGGCGGCACCCACTACCCGGTCGGCTCGGTCCCGTTCGACGCGGCGGACTGGCGCGAGCACTTCGGCCCCGCCTACCGACGGCTGGCCACCGCCCGGCACACCTACGACCCGCGCGGAATCCTGGTCCCGGGGCAGGGCATCTTCTGACGCCCGCCGCTCCCGCCGTAGGGCCCGCCCGTGCTCACCAGCGGCCGGGCTCGCTGCCCACGATCGCCGCCGACGGCTTCCCGTCCACCCCCTCCGGGACATCACCGGCCAGCATCACCCGGTGCATGACCCGGGGGTGGTCGACATGGGCGATGTCGCTCGGCGCCAGATGGATGGTGGCCCGGTTGTCCCAGAACGCCACGCTGCCCGGCTCCCACCGGAAGCGGACCGTGTACTCGGGCCGGGTCGCCTGCTCCAGCAGCATGTCCAGGAGGGCCCGGCTCTCCGGCCGTGACACCTGGAGAATCTGCTCGACGTAGTAGCCGTTGACGAACAGCACCCGCTCGCCCGTCTCCGGGTGCACCCGCACCAGCGGGTGGTCGGTGGCGATCTGACGGTCCAGCAGATGACGTACGTACGCGTCGTCGCCCGGCCGGGTCTGGTACCCGACCCCCAGCCGGTGCTCGGCCCGCAGACCGTCGGCGAAGGCGCGCACGGGAGCCGACAGGCCGGCGTAGGCGACGGCCAGGTTCGACCAGGTCGTGTCGCCTCCGTACGGCGGCACGGTCTCGGCGCGCAGGATCGTCGCGGCCGGGGGATCGACCCGCGCGCCGTGGTCGCAGTGCCACCCGCGCGACAGCGAATGGCGGCGCCTGCGCAGCCACTCCTCGTGGTCCATGCCGTACCGCCCGCCCAGCTCGAGCCGGTCGGCCGTCGTCTCGACCTCGGGGAAGTCCCTGGGCGACGCGCTGCCCCGGGACGGGAGGCGGACCGGTGTCCCGAACCGGCGCGCGAAGGCGACATGAGAGGCGTGGTCGAGCCGTTGGCCGCGGAAGAACACCACCTTCCAGCGCAGCACCGCCGCCCGGATCGCGGCGACGGTCTCGTCCGTCAGCGGCTCCGCCAGGTCGACTCCCGTGATCTCGGCGCCGATGTGTCCGGCCGCCGGCTTCACTTCGAGAGGTGTGACCTGGTCCGTCATGGGGCCTCCGTGGATCGTGCTGTCGGCTCGTCGGTGTTCAGCATGACCGCCGGCCCGCACCCCCGACAGGCCGCCGCACGGCCGGGGCGGGCATCGCGCGGAAGGGCGGGCGCCGCGCGGAAGGGCGGGCGCCGCGCACGGGAGGTGCGCGGTTCGCACGGGGTGTGTCCCGTTTCGTGCACTTGCTGTGCCGCACTCCCTTTTGGCGGGACCGGCCGGTGTCGAGAATGAGGCGAAGTGAACGGGGCCCGCCCTCCATCCGCATAGGGGCGGGGCCCGTTTACTTCGACCACTTCAACGCGACCGCGTGTGACCGCGCCCCGGATGTCTCGGTCCCGGTGCGGTCCCGGTGCGGGACGGCGTCAGTCCCGGTGCTCGCGCAGGGCGGCGAGGGCGCGGTCGGCGTGGACGCTCATGCGCAGTTCGCTGCGGACCACCTCCAGGACGGTGCGGTCCTGCGCGATGACGAAGGTGACCCGCTTCGTGGGGGCCAGCGTGAAGCCGCGCTTCACCCCGAACCGCTCCCGTACGGTGCCGTCGACATCGGACAGCAGCGGGAAGCCGAGCGTGTGGCGGTCGGCGAACTCCTGCTGCCGGTCGACCGCGTCACCGCTGATCCCGACCGGACGTGCGCCGGCGCCCGTGAATTCGGTGGCCAGATCGCGGAAGTGGCAGGCCTCGGCGGTGCAGCCGCTGGTGAGGGCGGCGGGATAGAAGAACAGCACCACCGGCCCGTCGGCCAGCAGCTCGGACAGGCTCCGGTTCGTCCCGGTCTCGTCCGGCAGCGTGAAGTCCTCGACCTGGTCGCCCACGTTCACCTGAGATGTCATGACTGTCCCTTTCCGGACCGAGCGACTCCGCGGGCCCACAGGACGAGCGGCACCTGGAGCGGGAGCCGCGCCAGAGCCGCCGCCTTGAGGGGCGCGGGACGATGACGCCAGTCCACGGCCATCTGGACATTGGCGGGGAAGACACCGACGAAGAATGCGGCGGTGGCCAGCGCGGCCGCCCGGCGCGTCCGGGGGAGCGCCACTCCGGCCGCCAGGGCGAGTTCGGCGACCCCGCTCGCGTACGTCCAGGTCCGCGGCGCTCCCGGGAGAGCGCGCGGGATGGTGGCGTCGAACTGCCGTGGTACGGCGAAGTGGGCGACGCCCGCGGTGGCCAGAAGGCCTGCGAGCAACAAGGGCGATCGTTCCGACCGTGGCACGGTTCCTCCTCCGGGGGCCTGCCGCGGATATTACTGGAGGGTAAGTGTCCGTGATACGGGTGGGACGGGTCGATCGCGTGCCGTCCGGGGGCGTGGGCGGTGGCTGCCGGCGGACCGAACGCCCGTACCGGGAGAAGACCGGCGTCCTTTCGCCGTCGGAGTGGCCCGAGACGCGCGGTCGGGTCGGTCATCGGACGAGATCCGGACGCGCGGCTCGGGCATCGGACGAGGTCCGGGTCCGCGGCGGCGAACGGGAAGGCCTCCGAACCCCCCGCGGGGCCGGCCCGGGCAAGAGGTGGGATTTCGGCCCGTCGGGCGAAGTCCGGGGAATGCGCGAACGTCCGGGACCGGCCTTCTCCGACGTCCAGGAGGGCGCCGGGAGGTTGGCCGTCCAGGGACGTCCGAGAGCGCGACGCGATCACGGCGCCTCTCCGCTGCCGCGATCGCGTTTCCCGTCCCGTTCCCCGTCCCGTTCCTGTGAGCGGCCCGCCCCCGCGAGCACCCGTTCGTCAGCCGGGACTCACGCCGTCAGGGCGTCCCGGGACGCGCCCGGGGCCGTCGTGGCGGCGGGCCGAACCGCGGCCTGGACCGAATACGTGGTCTTCGCGGGGTCGACGAGAGGGTCTCCGAGAACGATCCGGCCCGCCGCGTGCAGCGCGTCGCACTCGCCGGTGGGCAGGGCCACATAGCAACCGCCGCGCCCGGTGGCGGTGTCCAGGGGAAGCCAATAGCCGTACCGGCGGCGGCCGTTCGCGTGCACGGTGAGGCGGACGGGGAACCGTCGCTGGGTGATCAGACGCAGGACCTCGGCACCTTCGGCACTGAGCGGGGTGTGGGTGCGGGGAAACGGCCGCAGCATGGTCACCGGCCTGCCGGCGGGGCTCGCGGCACGGCGGTGCGAGGTCGGCGTCATGTGCATGCGGCCTTTCGACGGACGGATCGGATCACGCATCGCGGGGGCGGTGACGTTCGGGCTGATGATCATTGTTGCGCAGGGCACTGACATTCGGGGCGGGTTTGTGTTCAGCGGCGTTGCGTCGGTGCCTGAACGCGGTGGGTCCGGGCCGCGAGCCGGCCCTGGACGAAGGGATCCGTCGCGGGGTCGTACGCCCCGGCGTGGTCGGCCAGGGCGTCGGTGATCCGTTCCCACTCCTCCACCTCCGCCCGCGCGTCGAGCGCCTGCCGGCCGGTGGGGGAAACGTCCGCGGCCGCGTTCCGGGCGTCGTCGAGGGCCGCCTTCGCCCGGTGATGATTCATTCCGGTGGCGGCGCGGCACACCCGCTCCCACACGGCGTGCTCCAGCGCGGACGGTTCGGGTTCGGGACTCAATGCTCCACCTCGCTCGTGCGACGGGACCGCTTGCCTCGTCGGACCCGGGTGCCCCCGGCGGGCGCGACGACACCTCCGCGCGCATCACCCGTGCCCGCGTCACCAAGGCGTCGGCGGGCGGGCGCGGCCGAACGTTTCGTCACCAGGGCAGGAACGCGTGGATGTCCTTGCCGTCGGGCCGCACGATCACGCTCACCTGGTCGCAGAGCGCCTGGATGAGATGCCAGCCGATGCCGCCCCCGCCCTGGGAGGGGCGGAAGCGGCGTGGCGCGGGCCGGGTAGTGCTGCTGTCGCGAAGCGTCACGTGCACACCGTCGAAGGTGGGACGCATGCGCAGCTCGAAGGGACCGGGCGCGTACTGGACGGTGTTCGCGGCCAGCTCGGTGACCACGAGCAGGATGTCGTCCCAGTGCTCGGCAGCCGAGGGCGGTGACGTTCGCGCGAGGGCGCGCAGATAGCCGTCGGCGGCCAGCCGCGCGTCGGTCACGTTGCGCAGGTGCCCGCCGAACGCGCTGGTGAGGGCCCCGATCTCCTCGTACGACGGCTTCTTTTTCCGGCTCTGATCGATTTTCATCGCGCCCTTCGTTCGGATCTCGTCGGCGGAGTGGCACTCGCCGCGTCGCGACCCGGTCACCTGGATCAGCTCCCGGCCCCATGGCGAGGGTCCGGTTCTGCCCGCCGTTCCGCTACGCCGGGGTGTCCTGGGAGCGGGAACGCCTGCGGGAGCGGCGGCGCGCCAGCGCGCGGCGTTCGGATTCGCTGGTACCGCCCCAGACACCGACGCTCTGGCCCGTGTCCAGGGCCCAGCGCAGGCACTCGTCGCGGACCGGGCAGCCGGCGCAGACTGCCTTCGCCTCCTGGATCTGCAGCATGGCGGGGCCTGTGCTGCCGATGGGGAAGAACAGGTCGGGGTCGACGGTGCGGCACGCCGCGGAATCACGCCAGTTGTCCATACGAGCCTCCTGTGATCGAAGTGGACGCGTTCGTCGGGTTTCGGTTCCCCCTCGGGTCACCCTTGATCGCCCGGCTGAAACGGGCGAGGCGGCAAAGATCCCGTGGATTCCGGATCGGCCGCACGGGGCGAGCACGCCGGGTGGCGGGAAACGGCTCCGGTCGGCGGACCGCCGTCCCCCGGTCGGCTCGGTGGACGCACCGGGGTGGCAAGATGGAATCCCAGGTGAAGGCTGGTTGGGTTTCGACGAATGAGCGGGTGGCCCATGGCGCACGAGTCCGGCGAAGTCTGGGAGAAGTTTGCCGTCGCCTTGGCGGACATGGCACGGGACCTGCTGGCCCAGGACTCGGTGCAGGCCACCTTGGACCGGATCGTGGATCACGCGACGGTACTGATCAACGGGTGCGACGAGAGCGGCATTCTCACGGTTCGCCGCGGCGAGGTCAGTGCGCTGGCCGCGACCAGCGACGTCGTGCGCATGGCGGACCGTATCCAGCAGGACCTGCAGGAGGGCCCGTGTTTCGACGCCGTGACCGAACGGCAGCAGCTCTACGCCATCGAGGACCTGCGCCGGCCGAACGAGAAGTGGTCCCGCCTCGCCCCCGAACTGAGGAAACTGGGGATGGGCAGCATGATGGGCTTCCTGCTGTTCACCGACGAGGACGAACTCGGCGCCCTCAACGTGTACTCGCACCGTCCGAACATGTTCGACGAGACGGCTCAGCGAGCCGGCTGGATCCTGGCCTCGCACGCCGCCGTCGCGCTCTCCGCGGCCCGTACGCACCAGCAACTCGGCCAGGCGCTGGAGACCCGTCACGAGATCGGTGAGGCGATGGGCATTCTCATGGAGCGCCACGGTCTCAGCGAGGAGGACGCCTTCGGCGTGCTGAAGAAGGCCTCCCAGGACCACAACATCAAACTGCGGGAGATCGCCCGCAAGGTCTGCGAGACGGGCGAGCGCCCCACCTGATCCGCCACGCCCACGAGTGACGGCACGCCCTAGAGGAAGCGGCGCAGCGGGGTGACGGCCAGTTCCTTGGCGCGCTGGAGCGGGGACCTGTGCCGCCAGCGGGCCGGTTCGATGGCCACGGCATGCTCCCGGTCCACGTCGAAGTCCCGGTCGAGAGCCGCGGTGAACGCCTCGTCGAGCACGGCGAGCATGACCTCCTCGTCGTGTTCCATGGACCGGCGGTTGAAGTTCGTGGAGCCGATGAGGGAGGCCACACCGTCCACCGTCATGATCTTGGTGTGGAGCATGGTCGGCTGGTACTGGCGGATCTCGACACCGGCGTCCAGGAGCGCGCCGTAGTGGTGCTGACCGGCGAGTTGGCAGGCCCGCTGGTCGGTGTGCGGACCCGGCAGCAGGATCTCCACCCGGACACCGCGGCGCGCGGTCGCGCACAGCAGGTCCACGAAGAAGGCGTCGGGGGCGAAGTAGGCGGTGGCCAGACGGAACCGCTCCTCGGCGGAGCCGAGCATCACGCGGATGAGGGTCTGCATGTCCTGCCAGCCGAAACTCGCGGAGCCCCGCACCACCTGGACGGTCGCCGTGCCCGGCTGGTCGTGACCGGTGAAGCGGTCCCGGTCGTCGAAGAGCTCGTCGTGGCACTCCGCCCAGTTCTGCGCGAACGCGGCGGCGATGCCGTCCACGGCGGGCCCCCGCACCTTGACGTGGGTGTCCCGCCACTCGGAGGGACCGCGGGCGTCCCCGCACCACTCCTCGGCGATGCCCACGCCCCCGGTGAACGCGGTGTGCTCGTCCACGACGAGTGCCTTGCGGTGGCAGCGGTGGTTCTGCTTCAGGGGCGAGAGCCACAGCGGTTTGCGGAACCACGCGACCTGTACGCCGGCGGAGGTC
Source organism: Streptomyces sp. NPDC005784 (assembly GCF_042871525.1). Classification (NCBI taxonomy): domain Bacteria; kingdom Bacillati; phylum Actinomycetota; class Actinomycetes; order Kitasatosporales; family Streptomycetaceae; genus Streptomyces; species Streptomyces sp. NPDC005784. Next base: position 256,432 of record NZ_JBIAIQ010000008.1, on the reverse strand, counting down.
ATGGACTCCAGCAGGTCCTGCTCGATCCGCTTCGCGCCGAAGCCGTCCAGCAGCAGCCGTACCCGAAGACCCGCCCGGGCCCGGTCGGCCAGGGCGGCGGCGAAGTCGCGGGCTATCTGGCCGCGCCAGTACACGAAGGTCATCATGTCGATGGTGTGCTCGGCGGACCGCACGGCGCCGAGCATCGCGGCGAAGATCCGGTCGCCGTTGCGCAGCGGAACGAGCTCGTTCCCCTCGGTCGCGGCGATGCCGAGGAGGCGCTCCAGGCGTCTGCGGAGCCGCTGCTTGCGCCGTCGCGCCTCTGCCGGGTCGACCGCTCCGTTCGTCTCGACTCGTGCCGTGATGGTCTGGGACATCCGCCGTCTCCTGTTGTCCGTGCCGCGTTCCGCCTCGTCGCTCCGGGCCTGTGAGGAGCGGTGATGGGGTGGTGGCCCCTGCCGGGACCTGCCCGACGGGGCCACCACCCTCCCGCTCGACCGTGACGGCCCGGGGTCGCCCGGCCCCTTCGACCGCCATGGGAGCGACGTCGCCGAAGCGCCCCTGAGCGCTCGCGACGTGTGCTCTGGTGCCCCCGATCCGCCGCGACAGTCCACTGCGGCCCCCGCGACTTCGACCCCGGGGCAGCCTCGACCCGTGCCGAGGCGGCCTTCGCCGCTTCGGCGGGGCCGGGAGAACGGTCCGCAGCCGCTCGGCGAGGGCACCTGTGACCACGGTGTGAAGGTGGGGGAACCCGTGACATGGGCTCCGGCGGTACGGGAAGAAGGGGAACAGCCTGCCCGACACGCCGGACCGACACGGAGTGGCGCCGCTGCGCGGCGTTCGGGCGGGAAGCACGCAAGGGAGGTGAAGGGATGACCACCGTCGAACCGCCCTGCGACTTCGGCCCCGTTCCCGGTGCGAGGCTGGAGAGAAATCCGCAGGCCGCCGTGCACGCCCGGCGGATGGTCCGGACGTTTCTCGGAGGGCTGCCCCGCCAGGTGCCGCGGGAGGCCGCCGAGGCCGTCACCCTCGTGGTCTCGGAGCTGGTGACGAACGTGGTGCGCCACGCGCGTGGCCGACTGTGCAGCGTGGATCTGTGGGACATGGGCCACGGAGTGGGCATCTCCGTCTCCGACGACGACCCCGAGCCGCCGCGTCCGCGGCGTCTCGACCTGACCGGACAGGGCGGCTTCGGCTGGCCGCTGGTGCGCCGGCTGTCCTCCGAACTGACCGTGCTGTCCCGCCCGGACGGCAAGACCGTCCGCGCCGTCGTGAGCTTCTGACACGTCCCGCTCCTGACGACTCGAGGAACGAGCGTCTAATCCGGGGTCCGCGACCTCGCCTGCCCGGCCCCCTTCGAGCCGCCGGCGGCGTGAATGCGGTCCGGCGGACGTCTCCGGAGGCGGACTGCGCGCGTTCCAGGGCACATGCCGTACGACAAGTCGCCGAGCGGCGGCCGGACGGGTGGGGCCGGGATGTGCGCCCGCGTGACGAAGCGCTGCCCGGCGGGGGCCGGGCTGGTGTCAGGCGGACGTCTGCTCGGGGATACGGGGCTTCGCCGGGCCGCCGACATGGCAGAGCAGCAGACAGACGTCGTCGTCCCGTTGCGAGTCGCGGAGCATCGGCTCCAGGATCCGGTCGGCGGCGCCCTCCAGATCGTGGTCCAGATCGGCCGCGCCCTCCCCGGACAGCGCTTCGGCCAGCCGCCGGATGCCCGGGTCGATGCCCTGGGCCCGCCGCTCCACCAGACCGTCCGTGTACAGCGCGAGCGTGGATCCCGGCGGAAGCTGCGCCGTGCGGTCCTGGATCTCCTGGTGCAGCGGGATGCCCAGCATGGCACCGGGTCTGGCGTCCAGGACGCGCACATCGCCGTCCCGAGTGCGCAGCACCGGCGGTGGGTGCCCGGCGGCGGCCCAGGTGACGGTGGTGTCGTCCGGGTGGAAGCGGGCGATGACCGCCGTGGCGTACAGATCGGGCTGGAGATGGTGCAGGAACACGTGCAGGCGCGTGAGGAGCCGGCCCGGGGTGCCGCCGTCGACGGCGTACGCCCGCAGGGCGGTGCGCAGTTGGCTCATCATGACGGCCGCGTGCAGTCCGTGGCCGGTGACGTCACCCATGACGGCGACCAGACCCCCGTCGGGCTGGCGGAACGCGTCGTACCAGTCCCCGCCGATGTTCAGACCGTGGGTGGCGGGGAGGTAGCGCGCGGCCAGGCTGAGCCCCGGTGTCGTGGGGAGGTCGGTGAGCAGGGCGCGTTGCAGGGTCTCGGCGATGTCCCGGTTGTGCTCGAAGCGCTGGGCGTGGTCGATCGCGATGCCGGCCCTGCGGGCGAGCTCGACGAGCATCACCGCGTCGTCCGCGCTCCACCGCTCCCGAGGCGGCGTCAGCGTCAACACGCCGAGGGGGGTGTGGCGGCTCGGCAGCGGGATGCACAGCAGCGGCTGCTCCGGGTTCAGCGCGGAGGGAGGCTGGTCGTCGACGCCGGGCAGACCGCTCGGATGGTCGGCGGCGTACTGCGGGCGGCCGGTGCGGGCGGCGGCGACGGCGGCCGCCGGGTGGGCGGCGTGTCCGCGGGCCAAGGTGTCGTCGGCGAAGAGCCATACGTCGACGCTCCGGGCGTAGTCCGGCACGAGCAGCCGCGGCAGCCGGTTCAGGATCTCCTCGTGGTTGAGGGAGGCGGTGAGGGCGGCGCTGGCATCCGCGAGGAAGGTCAGTCTGCGCCGGGCGCTCTCGGCTTCGGTACGGGCCTTGCGTTCGGCGCCGAACAGTTCGCGCTGGACCCGGTCGGCCGCGTCGAGCTCCGCGTGCAGTGCGAGCACGCCCTGGTTGGTCTGGTGCAGTTCCTCCCGGTGGAAGGCGACCAGCCGCTCCTGTTCGGTGAGTTGGTCGAGTACCCGGGAGGTGTCGTCGTCGGCGCTGAGCAAGGCATCGGCGAAGGCCGTTCGGTCGCGAGGCACCCGGGGCGTGCCGTCGTCGTGGCACGGTTCCGGGACGCCGACACTCGCCTGCCAACTCGGTCTGTTCTCCGCCTCGTTCGGCCCCGCACCGTTCGCCCCCGCGTCGACGGTGACCGTGAGCCGGCCCGCGCGCCCCGCCGTCGAGGGCACGGTCGTGCGCAGGGTCAGCCGCCAGAGGCCCCCCTTGACCAGGCACTGCCGCAGCTGCGCGCTCAGCGCGGTGACCAGCCGGGTGCGCTCCAGCGTGGAGACGCCGTGCGCCGCGGCGAGCCGGGCGGCGGCGATACGGGCACGGGCGGCGTCGTCGACCGTGGTGATCTGCCAGGTATGGGTCATGATCGGTGATCCTGCGGGGTGGGGGTCAGTACGGCCACGGTGGTGTCGTCCCGCACCGGGCGGGCGGCACTGCTGGAATCCCGCACGATCACGGCGGCGGTGATCGCGGGGTCCCAGGAGGTCAGGGGGGCGAGGGGCGGCGGAGTCCAGCGGCTGGGCAGGCCGTCGCTGTGGAGCACGAGCAGGCTGTCCGGCGTCCAGGGCAGCCGGCACTGCGGCAGCCGCGCCGGACAGTGGGCGCCGACGATCCCGGGGTGGGACAGCAGCGGACGCCAGCTTTCGCCGGAGCGCAGCCGGGCTCCGATGTTGCCGATCCCCGCGAAGTCGAGGTGCTTGGTCGCGAGATCGAGCCGGGCCACCGCGACGGCGGCTCCCCGGGTGTCGCGCAGCGCCGTGTGCAGGACTCCGAGCAGTTCCGCCGGCGGCAGATGCGCGAGGTGGCGCAGTTGTTCCACGGCCGTTCCGGACGCCTTCGCGGCTGCCGGGCCGTGACCGAGTCCGTCGGCCAGCAGCAGCGTGATCCGGTCGCCGGAACGGACACAGGCCCAGGCGTCGCCCGAGTACGCGGCGGCCGCGAGGGGGATGTTGATGCCTCCTGCGCGCACCGGCGCGCTCGTGTCGGGGAGGCGGTGTCCGGGCCGGTCCCTGCGGGCCGCGTGGACCCGGGCCACGGCGACGGTGCCCCGGCCCGGCACGGTGTGCACCTCGAAGTGGTCGGCGATCCGGCGGCAGGTTCCGAGCCCCGCGCCGAGCGAGGACGTCGTCGAGAATCCGTCGCGCAACGCGGTCGTGAGGTCGGCGATGCCGGGGCCGTGGTCGATCGCCGCTATCTGGAGGGCCGGGCCGCGTCCGGTGCCGGGGTCCGCGAGGTCCGCGTCCACGGTGTCGATCAGTATCTGTCCGCCGCCCCCGTGCTTGAGCAGGTTGGTGGCCAGCTCGGTGGCGACGAGCGCGGCGACGGCCGTACGGTCGCGGCCGAGTCCGGTGTGGTCCGCGGCGTCCTCGGCCGCCACCCGGACGTCCCGGACACGGGTGGAGTCGTGGACGGGTACGTCCCAGACGCGCGTCATCGGCTCTCCTCGCGAGGGCGCGGCGCGCCGGCGGTCCAGCAGATCACGGTCACGGCCGTGCCCTCGCCGGGACGGCTGTCGATGGAGAACTCGTGCACCAGGCGCCGGGCTCCGCCCAGTCCGAGGCCCAGGCCGCCGCCTGAGGTGTAGCCGTCGCCGAGTGCCCGCTCGATGTCGGGGATGCCGGGGCCCTGGTCGGAGAAGGTCAGGCGCAGCCCTCGCGCCGCCCCCGCCTCCAGCACGGTGGACTCGACCTGGCCTCCTCCGCCGTGCACCAGGGTGTTGCGCGCGAGTTCACTGGCCGCGGTGACCAGCTTGGTCTGATCCACGAGTCCGAAACCGAGCTGGGCGGCTGCCTGGCGCACATGCTGACGCACCCACGCGAGATCCATGTCGCTGCGGATCGGCAGGCAGGCGCTGACACGGCCGGAAGTGTCCGTCACGGGCTCTCCTGCCGTGCTGGGCTGTGGTGAAGGGTCGTCGACGCCGGGGAGAGCAGGCGCATGGCCTCCTCGGCATTGAGCGCGGTGCGCAACCCGGGCAGGGTGAGGCCCAGTTCGACCAGGGTGATGGCGACGGCGGGGCGCATGCCCGCGACCACAGTCTGCGCGGCGAGCAGCTTCGCGTGCGCCGCGACCTCGGCGAACACGCGTCCCAGGAAGGAGTCGACGATCTCCACCCCGGAGATGTCGATGACCACACCGGTGACGGAACTCGCCGCGATGGCCTCGCCGATGTTCCGCTGCAACTGTTCTGCGGCTTCGTCGTACAGGTCGCCCTGCAGCGTGACCAGGAGGACGGTGCCGAGCTTGAGCACGGGCACCTGGGTGCCCGGGGAGCCGGCGATCGGGGCGCTCACCGCGCGCTCGGGCCGGTACGGTCCTGGTCGACGACGGCGATGCCCTGCCGGTGCAGGGCGTAGGCGAGGGCGTCGGCGAGGCTGGCCCGGGTGACCACCGTGCCGAGGTCGATGCCGAGGTGGACGATGGTCTGCGCGATGGCGGGCCGGATGCCCGAGACGATGCACTCCGCTCCCATCAGGCGCGCCGCGGCCACCGTCTTCATCAGGTGCTGGGCCACCAGGGAGTCGACGGTCGGTACCCCGGTGATGTCCAGGATGGCGAACCGGGCCTGCTGGGCGACGACGGCGTCGAGCAGGCTCTCCATCACCACCTGGCTGCGCGCGCTGTCGAGGGTGCCGATCAGCGGGACGGCCACCACACCGGTCCACAGTTTGATCACGGGCGTGGCCACTTCAAGGAGTTGGAGGCGCTGCCGGTCGATCAGTTCCTGCCCGGCGCTGAGCGCCGTCTCCAGGACGACCAGGCGGAGCGTTCCCAGCAGCGCGGTGAGCGTGACCGCACACTCCTCGGCGAGCTCGCGGGGGCTGTCGGCGAGATCGGCGCTCAGCAGTTCGGAAGCCGCCGGGCGCAGTGCCGCCACCTCGTCGGCGATCCGGGTCGAGGTGGCACCCGTCCGCGCGCGGGAGGCAGCCATGCGCCCCAACTGGTCGCGGACGGTGGCGAACCCGGCGGCCCCGAGATCCTCGACCCGGCCGGCGGCCGCGACCGCGGCGAGCGCCTCCACGACGGCCCGGCCCGCCTCCACCGCCTCGTCCCGGGAGACGGTGAAGACGGTGCGGAACAGCGACTCGTCGGCCCAGCGCTGGGCGATCTGCTCGCGGCGCCGACGCAGGAAGTCACCGACCTCCTGGGCCGACGACTCCTGATGTACCGCTGTCTGGTGGTCCGCCACGTGTTCTTCTCCTAGATCGTGCGCCGTGCCGACATCCGGGATCCGCCGTCCGGCGTGATCTCTTGTCGTACGACAACTGTATTGATGGTCCGAGTGAGTACGGCTCCCGCTCACGTCAGGGCAGGGCGACGGACAGGGGCCCCGAAAGCCCGGCCCGTGGGACTGCTGTGCACCGGAAGGGTCTCCAGGGTGTGCGAAAGGACCGACACGGGCTGGAGCACGGTGAGCCCGTAGTCGGCCATGAGGAGTTCGACGGATCCGGCCGCGCCGACGGCACAGCACGTCACGGACCGCGTCCGGCAACCGGTGGGGGCCGCGGTGCGCAACGCCCGCTCCGCGGCCAGGAATCTGTTCACGATGTCGGATACGCCGTTCTTCGACCAGTACGATGCCGGGTCCCGGCTCCGGGGGAGCCGGCCCATGACGCGTGAGCGCCGGTATTTGACGGTTGGTTCCCGTCGGAGCACCGGCAGGCTGACAGTGCCCTGGAAGACTGGGAGAGTGGGACGGTGACTTCCTCAGCCCCTCGTCCGCAGCCCGGTGAGGTGGCCCGCGTGACCGCCGAGGCGGCCGAGCTGCTGGAGATCCTCTGGGGGCGCGCCTCGACGGCTCCCGTCTCCACGCCCCAGCTGCGGGTGCTGTTCGTCCTGGAGCGCGACGAGGGGATCAATCTGAGGACGCTCGCCGAGGCGCTCGGCTCGACGCCTCCCTCGACCAGCAGACTGTGCGACCGGCTGCAGGCCGTGGGGTTCATCGAACGCGTACCCGGCGCCATCAGCCGCCGGGAACTGCGGCTGTTCCTGAGCGCCAGGGGCCGGACCTTTCTCACGGAGCTGCGCGCCCGTCGCGAGCACGCCGTGGAAGCGGTCCTCGGGCAGATGCCGGCCGGTGACCGGACGGCACTCGTGAAGGGGCTGGCGGCCTTCTGCGCCGCCGCGGCGGCACAGCTTCGCGAGGGCGACGCGATGAACGCCCGCTCCGCCTGAACGGCGCGTCGGCCCGGGGCCGGAACCGGCCGCCGACGGTCCGCGCGGCTCGGTCGCCGCGCGGGGGCGGACCGCCTCACCGGCCGCGCCATCTCAGGCCCCCTCGCCGACGTGGGCGAGTGCGGCGTCGACGCCGTCCAGCGACGCGATCGTGCGGCTGACGCCCGTGAGATCCAGGATCCGCCGGACGACCGGCGCCGGCGACACCAGGCACACGCTCCCTCCGGCGCGTTCGGTCGCGTCGTGCGCCTTGAGGAGGGCGTTGAGGCCGGAGGAGTCCATGAAGGGGACCGCGGACAGGTCGAGCAGCAGGTGCCGCCGCCCGCCGCGTATCTGGTCGGCGAGCCGGTCGCGCAGTTCGGGGGCCGTCTCGACGTCCAGTTCCCCCGCGACGGTGACCAGGGCGATGCCCTCGCCGCACAACGTCACGTCGATGGACACAGGAGCTGGTTCGGCCGGCACGGTTACCTCCAAGGGGGTCCTGACGTATGGGTTCCATCCGGCGCTGGGGACGCCGGCGAGCAGATCATCGGTTACCCGCCGAATCGAGACGCACACCTCGGGCTTCCTCCCATGCTCGTCGGCGTGGCCCTGCTCACGGCTTGCGACCCCTTGACCCTTCCTTTCCCGTATTACCTCTGACACAGAGATATATTTGGACGTGTGGAGTCGGAGTCGGAAGGTTTTCCCGAGGCACTGGCGGACGCCCTGGCCGGACTGCAGCGGCTGATCAGACGGCGGCTGCGCGTCGGCACGACCGGACCGCGGCTGCGCGGTGCCGAGGTCGACCTGCTGCGACTGGTCGTCGACCGGCCCGGGATAGGCGTGTCGGAGGCCGCCAAGGAGCTCTACCTGGCGGGCAATTCGGTCTCGACACTGGTCAACCAGCTGGTCCGGGACGGCTATCTGATCCGGGAGACGGATCCGGCCGACCGGCGTGCCGCACGTCTGCTGTCCACACCCGCGGCCGATGCCCGGCTGCGTGACTGGCGGCAGCGGCGCGCCGTACTCGTGCGGAGCCAGGTGTCCCGTCTCGGCGACGCCGACCGTGCCGCCCTGGAGGCGGCCCTTCCCGCCCTGCGCAAGCTGGCGGCGAACCTGCACGAGGAGGCCGAGGAGACATGACGCGGCACGAGAGCGGACGGACGTCCCCCGCACGCCGGGGGAGCCCGGCAGCCGACGGTGGAGGGCCGACCGCGGGCGGCGACGCGGCGGAGGCGTCCAGGACGCCGGTCCCGGCCGCCAGAAGGGACGCCTGCGCCGCGGACGGGACGGTCCCGGCCCCCGGTGGCACCCCTGACACCGGCGCCGCGGCACCGGGGGCGTCCCTGGACGGCGGCGACCTGTGGCCCGCACGTGCCGAGCCGGACGGCGACCACCTGTCGGTCACTTGTGCCGAGCCGGAAGGCGGCGACCTGTCGGTCACTTGTGCCGAGCCGGAAGGCGGCGACCTGTCGGTCAAGCGTGGCGACCCGGACGGCGGCGACTTGTCGGTCATTCGTGCCGAGCCGGAAGGCGACCACCTGTCTGTCACGCGTGCTGAGCCGGAAGGCGGCGATCCGTCGGTCTATCGTGCCGCTCCGGACGGTGACGATGCGCCGGTCAGGCGTGCCGGCCCGGACGCCGTGTCCTGTGCCGGACTCGTCTACGCCTTCGGCGAGACCACCGCCGTCGACGGACTCGACCTCGCCGTCCGTGACGGCGAGGTGTTCGGACTGCTCGGGCCCAACGGCGCGGGCAAGACCACGGCGCTCCGGTGCATCACCACCCTGCTGCCGGTCCCGGCGGGGAAGGTCCGGGTCTTCGGGCACGACGCCACCCGTGAACGCATGGCCGTACGACGCCTGTTGGGCTACGTACCGCAGCAGCTGTCCGCCGACTCCGGACTCACCGGCCGGGAGAACGTGACCCTGTTCGCCCGCGTCTTCGACGTGTCCCGCCGCGAGCGCGCGGCCCGTGTCGCCCAGGCGCTTGCCGCGGTCGACCTCACCGACGCGGCCGACCGGCTCGCCAAGACGTACTCCGGAGGCATGGTCCGCCGCCTGGAACTTGCCCAGGCACTGGTCAGCGCACCCCGGCTGCTGATCCTGGACGAGCCGACCATCGGCCTCGACCCGATCGCCCGCACCAGTGTGTGGGAGCACATCAACGCCGTACGGGCCGCCACCGGCATGACCGTCCTCGTGACGACCCACTACATGGACGAGGCCGACCAGTACTGCGACCGGGTCGCGCTGATGCACCGCGGACGCGTCCGCGCGCTCGGCACACCGCGGCAGCTGAGGACGGGCCTCGGCGAGCGCCGCGGAACCACGGGCGACGGTGAACTGCCCACGCTGGAGGACGTCTTCCGTGACGTCGCCGGCAGTGGACTCGACGACCATTCAGGAGACTTCAGCGATGTCCGAAGCACCCGCCGTACCGCTTCCCGGGTCGGCTGAGCGCGTCCTTCCCGGGGGCCTCGACCTGCTCGTCGTCCCGCCCAGGGCCCGGACGGGCTGGCGTGTGCTGCCCGCCCGGGTCGCCGCGATGTGCGCGGTCGAGCTCCAGAAACTCCGCCACGACCGCACCGAGCTGTACACGCGGGCGATCCAGCCGGCCCTCTGGCTGCTGATCTTCGGCGAGACGTTCACCCGGATCCACGCGATCCCCACCGGCGGCATCCCCTACCTCGACTATCTGGCGCCCGGCATCATCGCCCAGTCCGCGATGTTCATCGCCATCTTCTACGGCATCATGATCATCTGGGAGCGGGACGCCGGAATCCTCACCAAGCTCCTCGTCACCCCCACACCCCGCTCCGCGCTCATCACCGGCAAGGCGTTCGCGGCCGGGGTGAAGGCGCTGATCCAGGCCGTGGTGGTCGTCGTGATCGCCGCGCTGCTCGGGGTGGCGATGACCTGGAACCCGCTGCGGCTCCTCGGAGTGGCCGTGGCCGTCGTCCTCGGTTCGGCGTTCTTCTCCTGCCTGTCCATGTCGATCGCGGGCATCGTGCTCACTCGTGACCGGCTGATGGGCATCGGCCAGGCGATCACCATGCCGCTGTTCTTCGGCTCCAACGCCCTCTACCCGGTGGCCGTGATGCCGGGCTGGCTGCAGGCCGTCAGCCTGGTCAACCCGCTCAGTTACCAAGTCGACGCCCTGCGGGGTCTGTTGCTCGGAACGCCGGCGCACCTGCCGCTCGACTACGGCGTCCTGGTCGTGGCCGCGGCCCTCGGCATCCTGTCGGCGTCGTCACTGCTGGGCCGGCTGGCCAGGTGAGAGCGGGGCTCGGGACCCGGCCCCGGAGGGGCGTTGCTTGAGGTTGGCGGCAACGGCCAGGAGAGGCGCATCCCCGCCTGCCGTCCGGACCGGCTGATGCGGCAACCCCACGATCTCGAAGAGTTCTTGCACCTTGCCGACCAGCACAGCATCACCCCGCACGGCCAGGCCAACCGCCGAGATCTCACCGGTCCCGGCGACCGGTTCTTCCTCCGCACCGAGGTGGCACGCTCCCAGCTGGTGCCGCCAGTGAGCTTGAGGGTCGGTGTGGGTGCGCGGGCCGCCCGATCGCGTCAACGCAGCAGCGATCCAAGCCGGCCGACGAGCGGCGAGGCGCGCTCAGGCGGAGCGTGTGCGGCGGGAGTTGGCCCACAGAAGAAGTGCGGCGCCAGCTGCGATGGCGACGAGTACGCCGCCTGCGGCCCAGGCCACCGTGCCGGTGCGGGATGTCCCGGCTGAGTGCTTTGCAGCTTGCTGAGAAGCGCAGGCTTTTCCGGATGCGGCGGGGGCGATACGCAGACGGGCCCATGGTTTGTCGGGGCCGGCCTGGTCGACGTCGTGCCGGTAGACGACGTAGATGCCGGGTGCGGAGTCGCAGGTCAGGGTGGTGGTGGCGGTCAGGACAGCCTTGGCGCCGCGCAGGACGGGGCGGTCGGTGAAGGCGCGGGAGGTGAGGGTGATATCTCCGTCCGATCCCTCGTCGTCGTTGTCCGTGATCGTAATGCGGCTGCCGGCCCGGAAGGTCCGCACGTCCCATTCCGACTGAGGCCACGTCCTGTCCGGAGCCCAGCGCTCCTCCAGCCTGGGCGGAGGCAGTTTCCCGGCCTTGTTCCGGCAGGCGCGGCGTGCCGCCTCGTCGGCGGGTTCCACGCGCACCTGTGCCCATCGGAACGGATGCTCGTCCGGGCCCACGTCTCCGGCGCCGCGTTGCGTCACCGGGTAGGTGCCAGGCCGGGCGTCGCAGGCGATGGTGACGGTGGTGGTCAGCACCGGATGCATCATGCGCAGCTTCCCTGCCGCAACGAACGCAGGGGAGTTGATCGTTGCGAGGTAAGCGGCATCGCTGGCCGCGGTGTTGACCGTCAGTGTGTCGCCGGGATGCACCGAGCGGACACTTCCGAACGGGAGCGAGGGTCCGGGTGGCGAGGCCGAGGCCGGCCCGGCTGCCAGGAAGGGGAGCAGGAGAGGGAGTGCCGCCCACGCGGTCCTGCGGAGTCGGTCCATCGTTGCGCCCTGTCCTCTAATTTGATGCCATGTCGGTTATCGCTCACTAGTACACTATCGCCACTCGATTGAACATATGTGCGGGTTCTGGGTAGTTCAGGGCCCGCTCACTGTTCGGCCCTCTTCAAGACGGAAAGGCATCTTCTTGCGTTCCAGATGCAGATGGATTCAAGCCCTTGCGCTCGGACTGGGTGCAGGAGTTCTCGGCGCCGGGACGGCATGGGCCGGGACAGGTGATCCGTCACCGGTGGTCTCCGTCCCGCTGGCGGCCTCCGCATCACCGAAGACTCCCGGCACCGGGCCGCAGGTCCCGCCGACGCTGTCCCCGCCGTCGTCGACGGTCGCGGGGGCCGTCGACCCGACCGACTCCGCCACCCCCTCGGACGCCTCGACGCAGCCCGCCGAGCCGTCCCCCTCGCAGTCTGCCGAGCCGAACATCTTTCCCTCTCCCTCGGACGGACCGAGTCTGAGCGAGGAGGAGAAGTACTGGACGGCGGAGCGCATGGCCGATGCGGTCCCGGTCGATGACCCGCCGGACCCCGCTCCGGCCGCCTCGAAACACGGCATCACGGCCGGCGCCGCCGCGCACCGGCCGCCGCCGTCGGGCACCCCCGCCCCGGAACACTTCCTCGGCCACCCGATGGTGGGCACGTTCTTCTTCGACGGCAAGCCGCTCGGCGGCCCGAAGACGTACTGCACGGGCAGCGTCGTGCACACGGCCGCCAAGGACATCGTCCTGACCGCCGGACACTGCGGGCTCGGCCTGAAGTCAGCCACCCACCGCATCTTCGTGCCGCGCTACCGCATCGGCCGGCCCGCCGCCGAGCAACCGGACGGCGTTTTCCCGGTGTCCCAGCTCTACATAGACCCGCGCTACGAGAGGAACAGCAAGAAGGCGGTCTCCGACCTCGACCTGGCTTTCGCTCAGGTCGGCCCCAACAGCCGGGGCAAGGTGGAGGATGTCACGGGAGCCCTGACCTTCACGCCGACCAGCAGCTACCACCACAAGGTCACCGTCATCGGCTATCCCGACGACGCCGGTGTCAACCCCGACCACGTGCCGGTCCGCTGCTCCGTCAGCACCTCTCAACTGCCAGGATTCCGGCAGATGCGCATGACCTGCACCGGGTTCTACGGTGGTGTTTCCGGCGGCCCGTGGATCGAGGACTACAACAGCACCAACGGCACCGGCAAGGTGATCGGCAACACAGGCGGATACAACGGCGGTGGCAACGACGCCAACGACGACTGGGTGACCTATTCGCCGATCTACGGCAAGGACGCCCAGGACCTGTTCGCCGACGCCGCCGCGCATCGGAAAGTGGATGACCACAAGCCGCCGTACCAACCGTCCGGAGATCCCTGGCTGCCCGGCGCGGCGACCACCTGGCAGAACGCCAACCTGATGGCCTCGGACGACTTCCGCCAGACCGGCCACAGCGACATGATCGTGGTCTGGTCCGACGGTGAGGTCACGCTCTACCCCGGCAACGGACACGGCGGCTACGATCCCGAGCGGCAGCTGCTGCCCAAGAACTCCACGTGGAAGAAGGCCAAGACCATCACGGCGGGCGACTTCACCGGGTCCAACCAGTTCGACCTGCTGGTCCGCTGGGTCGACGGCGAGGTGACACTGTACGGCGACGTCGGATCCAAGGGACTGAACTGGGCCGGCACCCAGATGATCAAACCCAACGGCCCCTGGAAGAACGCGACTCAGATCGCCGCGGGCCGCTTCGCCGCCTCGAAGTACGTCACCGACCTCGTCGTGCGCTGGGTCGACGGTGAGCTGACCCTCTACACGAACGTCAGCGCCGGCACCTTCGGGCAGGAGCACCAGCTGAAGCCGAAGAACGACACCTGGCGGGACGCCACACTCCTGACGGCCGGTGAGTTCTCCGGCAACCAGAAATGGGACCTCATGGTGCGCTGGACTGACGGCGAGCTCGACAACTATGTCGGTACGACGACCTCGGGCCTCGGCGGCGAGCATCGCATCCTGGACCCCAACGGGCGCTGGAAGCACGACGCGGCCATGACGACCGGCGACTTCACCGGCAACGGCCGTACAGACGATCTCGTCATCCGCTGGTCCGACGGCGGGACCACCATGTACACCGATACCCTCGCCGACCAGCTGGGAACCGAACACATGCTCGTCGCCCCGACCTCCTGAGCCCACCCGAACCACGCAGCCGGGCACGGGACGACCTCCGCGCTGACCAAGGCTTCGCTGGACCGCGCAGAGCTCTGAGCACGAGCAGACAGATCCGGACGGCACTGCGACGTCCTTCAGAACGCCGTCCCGGTCCTCATGGCCGAAGTGAAAGACACGCCCGGCAACGACGCGTCCGACCGTGGCATCGCCGCTGACCGGTCGTGGAACCCGCCGGGGGCAGAAGCACGGCGAAGCCCCGGGCCCACAGACCCGGGGCTTCGTGCGGCCGCCGGTCGTGGCGGCACCGCGCGGGCTCTTTCCGTCAACTGCCACCGCCCGCCGAGCCTTCTGCCGGGCCGGGATGCGGCGGATGGTCGTCTCGCGAGGCACCGGCCGGGTGCCGCTCAGCGGGCAGCGGCGCGCGCCGAGACGGCCCAGGACCGCCGGTGGCGCATCGGCGGCCCACCGTAGAAGTTGGGGGCTACGGCGATGATCAGTACAGACGCGACCGCGAGCAGCGAACCGGTGGTCATGACGGCGCGAGGTCCTCGACGGTCGAGGATGCGACCGACCGGTATACCCGCAAGGGCCGAAGTGAGCAGGGCTGCGGAGAACGCCGCGGTCGTGGCACCCCTCGACCAGCCGGTGTCCGCTGTCAGGTGCGGGAGGAGGACGGGAAAGGCGTAGTAGACGACTCCCCAGCTGGTGATCTGGGTGACGCACAGGGCAGGCAAAGCGGCGCGAGGCCGCGACCGGTCCCCGGTTCCGGTCGCGGCCCCGCTGGTCCGAAGGTTGGTCATCGACGGTCAGCAGCAGCTTGCCGCTGAGGTCGTCGACCCGTCCGGGGCGTCCTCGCTCGGGCCGGTGCAGCAGGTGCTGCCCTGCTGCTTGGCCAGGGAGTCGGCGTCGGCTTTCACGACGTAGACCTCCCAGGGTTCCTGTCCCGGGCCGTGGACCCAGACCTTGTCCTGGAGGGCGTAGCAACAGGTGGTGTCGTTTTCCTCGAGGGTGGCCATCCCGGCTTCGGCGAGCCGGGTGGTGGCCGCGTGCACTGCCTCGGTCGTGTCGACCTCGACGCCGAGGTGGTCCATGCGGGTGTCCTGTCCTGCGGTGCCTTCGATGAGGACGAGTTTGAGCGGGGGCTCGGCGATGGTGAAGTTGGCGTACCCGTCGCGGAGTTTGGCGGGCTCGGTGCCGAACAGCTTGGTGTAGAAGGCGATGGACGCGGCGAGGTCGGGGACACGGAGGGCGAGCTGTACGCGGGACATGGCGAGCCTCCTGCTGGTGGCGGGTGGGGTGGTGGGTCAGCAGCCGCCGGAGGGGGCCGGGGCGCCGATGCCGATCTGGAGGGTGGTCGGGGCCGCGCAGCAGCCTCCGCCGTCGCTGTCCTGTGCGGCGGTGGGGTCGTCGAAGAGGCCGGCGCCGCCGCAGACCCCGGTCTCCGGCAGGGTCAGCTCGACGCGCTCGGCGGCCTCCCGGTCGCCCGCGAGGGCGGCGGCGATGGAGCGGACCTGCTCGTAGCCGGTCATCGCCAGGAACGTGGGGGCGCGGCCGTAGGACTTCATGCCGACCAGGTAGACGTCCCTCTCCGGGTGGGACAGTTCGTTGACGCCGTGCGGGTAGACGGTGCCGCAGGAGTGCTGGTTGGGGTCGATGAGCGGGGCCAGTTCGATGGGGGCCTGGAGTCGTTCGTCGAGGCCGAGGCGGAGCTCGGAAAGGAAGGACAGGTCGGGGCGGAAGCCGGTGAGGACGATGACCTCGTCGACCGGGTCGAGGCGGCGGCCGTCCTCACCGACGAGGACCAGGCGGCCGTCGGTGTCGCGCTCGATGGCGTCGGTGCGGAAGCCGGTGACCGCGTCGGCGTTGCCCTCGTCGACGGCGGCCTTGGCGGCGAGGCCAAGAGCACCGCGGGCAGGGAGCTGGTCGGCTTCGCCGCCGCCGAAGGTGGAGCCGGAGATGCCCCGGCGCAGGATCCACACGCCCTTGGTGTCGGTGCCATCATCCGACTGGGCGAGGTCGGCGAGGTAGGCGAGCGCAGTGAAGGCGGAGGCGCCGGAGCCGATGACCGCGGTGCGCTTGCCCGCGTACCGGGCCCGCACGACCGGGTCCTTGAGGTCCGGAACGCGGTAGGTGATCCGGTCGGACGCGGCCTTCTCGCCGAGGGCCGGAAGGCCGCTGCCGCCGGCCGGACTCGGAGTGGTCCAGGTGCCGGAGGCGTCGATCACCGCGCGGGCGAACAGCCGCTCTTCACGGCCGTCCGCGTGGGCGACGTGGACGACGAACGGCTGGTCCTCGCGGTCGGCGTCCACGACCCGGTCCCGGCCCGCACGGGAGACGCCCGTGACGGTGGCGCCGAAGCGCACCTGCTCGCCAAGGACGTCGGCGAGCGGCTGCAGGTACTGCTCGGCCCAGTCCCCGCCCGAGGGGTAGGTGGCGGCATCCGGCTTCACCCATCCCGTCGGGGCGAGCAGCTTCTCGGCGGCCGGGTCGGTGACCTCGCCCCAAGTGGAGAACAGCCGGACGTGCGCCCATTCGCGCACCGCCGCTCCAGCAGCTGGTCCGGCTTCCAGGACCAGGGGCTCGATGCCGCGGTCGACAAGGTGGGCGGCCGCGGCCAGGCCGGCGGGGCCGGCTCCGATGACGACGACGGGGAGCTGCTGCTCGCTCATGGTGGTCGATCTCCTGAGTGGTGGGGACGAATTCAGCGGGCGAAGGAGAGCAAGGACTGCCTGCGCCGCTTGGAGGCCCGGCAGGGCGCGTCGCAGACCTGTGCGCAGCCGTCGCAGAAGCTGATGCCGGCGAGGTGTCGATCCGTGCGGCGGGCCCGTGCGGCGTCGAAGGCGGTGCGGATCCGAGTGGTCACGACGACTCCTTGTTTCGATGTCTGTCGATGTCTTGAGCTTGCCACCTGCATCGACAACTGTCAACATAGACGCATGTCGAAATCAGAGGTTGTCGAGCTGCCTGTCCTGGACACCGGGGCGGCGGTGCCGTGCTGCCCTCCGATCACCGCCGGGGAACTGTCGCAGGCCGACGCGGAGAAGATGGCCGCGATGTTCAAAGCGCTGTCCGACCCCGTGCGGCTACGCCTGTTCTCCAAGGTCGCCTCGTACGCGGGCGGTGAGGCGTGCGTGTGCGACATCTCCGACGTCGGCGTCTCCCAGCCGACCGTCTCCCACCACCTGAAAAAGCTCAAAGAGTCCGGCCTGCTCACCTCCGAGCGGCGTGGCACCTGGGTCTACTACCGTGTCGAGCCGTCCGTGGTCGCCGCGATGGGGCAGATGCTCGGCACCATGGCCTGAACACGCTCGAGCGGGGGTGGGGTCGGTGAGCGAGTCCGCGCTGGACCGCAAGACAGTCCACGAAGAGATGGAGCGCGCCCGTACGCTGTTCCATCAGCTTCTCGACCACGCCACCGAGGCCGACCTGCGCCGGCCCACCGACGGCACCCGCTGGACGAACGAGCAGTTGCTGTTCCACATGCTCTTCGGCTACATCCTGATCCGGCCTCTCCTGGTCCTGCTACGGACCTTCGGGCGGCTGCCGCGCGGAGCCGGCCGAATCTTCGCCCGGCTGCTGAACTCTGCTACCAGGCCCTTCGACTTCGTCAACTACCTGGGCCCCCTGGGCGGCGCGAAGGTCCTCGGGCGCCGCCGGATGGGAAAGGCATTCGATCATGTCATTGCCGACCTGCACCGTCGCCTCGACGCCGAACGGGAATCCGACCTCGCGCTGAGCATGCACTACCCCACCCGGTGGGACCCCTGCTTCCGCGACGTCATGACCATCACGGACCTCTACCGCTACCCGACCGAGCACTTCGACTTCCACCGCCGACAGCTCACACTGACCTGCCGTCGCTGACGGGCGAACGCGGGAACCAGCGTCGGTGCGTCCCCTTCAGCGGCGGGACGGCCGGCGCGGCCCCGTCGAGGGCACGTGAAGCCTGGCGGCCTGCAGCCTCTGCGTGAAATGGACGCAGTGAAGGAGCACCAGGTCCGTTGCTGCGGGGCGCGTACATGATCACTGTCATACCTGCGAGACACACCAAGGCTCCGATGACGTCGTAGCGGTCGGGGCGGTATCCGTCGGCGACCATGCCCCAGGCGATCGACCCGGCGACGAAGATCCCGCCGTACGCGGCGAGGATGCGGCCGAAGTTGTCGTCGGACTGGAAGGTCGCGACCACGCGGTTGAGGACGGGACAGAGACCCAAGGCGTTCGGAGAACAGCGCGTCCCATTCGGTGACCCGCAGGGGTCGCTCTTCGGTGGGCAGTGTGCAGGTCTGTGGTACCCACGCAGGATCACTCATCGCGCTCACTTCCGTCATCGTGTCCCTCGTGGCGGGGTCATCCGACGGTAGACCTGTACCGGGGTACCGGTTGCAAGTCTCACCGTCGAAGGATCAGCGCCGGCTGTCCCCGGGGCTGGACGGTGCGATCACCGTTGAGGTGGCTATCCGAGGAGTTCAGCGATCTGCCGGGCGGTGTCCCGGGCAGGGCGACCTACTCCGATGAGCGTTGCGGAGGCCGGGCCGGTCCAATCGCCGTATCCGAGCAGGTGCAGGCGCGGCTCGTGCACCGTCCTTGTGCCGTCGATGGCGATGTGCCCGCGTCGGCCACGGAGTTGCAGCGGCGCGAGGTGGGACAGAGCGGGGCGGAAGCCGGTGCACCAGATGATCGTGTCGGCCTCGGCACGTGTACCGTCAGCCCATTCGACGCCGCCCGGAAGCAGGCGGGAGAACATCGGGCCGGCCTTGAGCAGACCACGGTCGCGGGCTTCACGTACCGGCGGGACGGCGACGATGTCCCCGAGTGAGGCGACACCGCCTGTGTCGGTGCGCCCGGTGTCGAGCGCGCGGCGGCGGGCGGTGGCGGCGTCGAACAGGGCGCGCCCGTCGATGTCGTCGGCCAGGAAGCGAGGCGGCCGCTGGGTGACCCAGATCAACTGCGCGTCGTATGCAAGATCGGCGGCGATCTGGGCCGCGGAGTTGCCACCACCCACCACGATGACCTTGCGTCCCTGAAAGTCGTCGGGGCTGCGGTATTCCACCGTGTGCATCTGGCGGCCCTCGAAGGCCGCGCGGCCAGGGACGGCGGGCAGGAAGGGCCGCCACCAGGTCCCCGTCGCGCTGATCGCAGCTCGGGCCTGCCACGCGCCCGATCCGGTGTCCACCCGCAGGAAGGGGCCGTCGCGGTGGACGCCGAGTACACGCACGGGCCGCTCGATGGGGAGTTCGTAGTGCTTCTCGTAGTCGGTCAGGTACTCCACCACGTGCTGAGCGTCCGGGTAGCTCTGGCCGGGTTGCGGCGGCATGAGGCGGCCGGGCAGCGAGGAGTAAGCGGCGGGCGAGAACAGGTGGAGTGAGTCCCAGGTGTGCTGCCAGGCGCCGCCCGGTGCGGCTTGGGCGTCGAGGATGACGAACTCGATTCCCAGCCGGCGCAGGTAGTAGCCGGCGGCGAGCCCGGCCTGGCCGCCGCCTATCACTACGACCTGGGTGGTCCGCGTCATCCCGCGGGCTGTTCGGCCTCGCGTCGGCCGGGCGTGAAGATAAGCGCGACCAGCGCCAGCCCCACCACGGCGCCTACGAGTTGCACGCCGATGAATCCGGGGACCGAGGCGGGGGCAATACCCGCGAAGGTGTCGGTGAAGGCGCGGCCGATCGTCACCGCCGGGTTGGCGAAGGACGTCGATGACGTGAACCAATAGGCGGCGCCGATGTACGAGGCGACCGCGACAGGTGCGAAGCGCAGCCGGTCCGTGCGGGCCAGCCCGAAGATCAGCAGGATCAGTCCGGCCGTCGCGACGACCTCGCCCAGCAGCAGGTGCCCCGCCGAGCGGTCGTGCGTGGACCATTTCACCAGGGGCGCGCCGAACATCGCGTCGGCCAGGACGGCGCCCGCGATCGCACCGACGATCTGGGCGGGGACGTAGGCAGCCGTCTCGCGCAGGGTGACTCCGGTGCCGCCGCGGCGGGCGGTCCACCACTCGGCCAGGGTGACGACCGGGTTGAAGTGTGCGCCGGAGACCGGACCGAGCAGGACGATCAGGACGCCGAGGCCGAAGACGGTGGCGGTGGAGTTGGCGAGCAGTTGCAGGCCGACGTCCCTGGTCAGCTCGGTGGCCTGGATGCCGGAGCCGACCACGATGGCCACCAGGGCGGCGGTGCCGACCAGTTCGGCTGCGGCTTTGGCGATCAGCGGGGGCGCTTGGGGCGGAGTGGCGCCCGGTGCGGGCTGCGGCACGGTATCTGCGGGGGCTATCGCAGTTCCCGCGGCGCGGTCGTGCTCGGTGGCCTCGGTGGCGGTCAACAGGACTCCTCGGTGCAGGTCTCCGCAGGGGCGGAGATCAGGGGCAGGACCGCTTGACGTTGTTCTCGGCGGTGGCGCGCGCGGTCTCCGCCAGATCGGCGAACTGGCCCGCAAGGGAGGCGATGACGTCGGGCTTGAGCCGGTAGTAGGTGAACCGGCCGCACGGCTCGGTGTCCACGATCCCGGCCTCGCGCAGCACCTTCAGATGGTTGGAGAGGTTGGTCTGCTTGGCCCCCGTCTCCTCGATCAGGTGCGTGCTGCAGAGCGTCTCCCTGGCGAGCAGGGCGACGATCTGGAGCCGGAGCGGGTCGGCGAGAACCCGCATCAGATCAGTGTCGACTGACGTCATCATGGACTGATACTGTCACATCACTCCGTGCTGATACCAGCCCGGCCTGATCCTTGGGACTCGCATCCCCACGCAGGTGGGGACCCATGCCCCGAAACGAAAGGGGTTTGCCATGACCGCATCTCCGCCTCCTGTACTGCCGGATGAACGTCTCGCGGCCGGCATTTCCGCTCTTGCCCTCCGCTACCGCGGACGCTTCTCGCCCGAGACCATCCAGCGCCTGGTCATCGACTCCTACGAGCGCCTCGCCGAGCACGCGCGCGTCCGCACCCACCTGGTCGTGCTGGCCGAGCACCTCGCCGCCGAAAGGCTCGACGCACTCGCCCACGTGCAGGGGGCACCCGGAGTCGGCCTGCCCCGTGTGCTGTTCGTGTGCAGCCACAACGCGGGCCGGTCCCAGATGGCCGCTGCCCTGCTCGCGCACCGCGCCGGAGGCCACGTCGTCGTTTCCTCCGCCGGTACGCATCCGGCCGCCGAGGTTGGGCCGATCGTCGCGCAGGTACTGACCGAGGACGGAGTGGACGTCACGGACGCCTACCCCAAGCCGCTGACCGACGAGGTCGTGCGGGCCGCCGACATCGTCATCACGATGGGGTGCGGGGACGCCTGCCCGGTGGTGCCCGGCCGCCGCTACCTGGACTGGCCCGTGACAGACCCCGAGGGCGCGCCGATCGCCGTCGTCCGCACAATCCGCGACGAGATCGACGCCCACATCACCGACCTGCTCGACTCCATGCGGATCTCCTGAACCCGTCCCGCACCATCCGCTCACCCGCTCGATCACTCCCAAAGGAAGAACCGATGTCCTCCAGCCCGCTCGCCTCCGTGCTGTTCGTCTGTGTCCACAACGCCGGGCGCTCGCAGATGGCCGCCGGATTCCTGAACCACCTCGCGGGCGACCGGATCGAGGTCCGCTCGGCCGGCTCGATCCCGGGCGACCAGGTCAACCCCGCCGCCGTCGAGGCCATGAAGGAAGTCGGCGTCGACATCGCCGACGCCAAGCCGAAGATCCTCACCACCGAGGCCGTCCAGGCGTCCGACTACGTCATCACCATGGGATGCGGCGACGCCTGCCCGATCTTCCCCGGCAAGAAGTACCTCGACTGGGCCCTCGAAGACCCGGCCGGCAAGGGCGTCGAGTCGGTGCGCCCGATCCGCAACGAGATCAAGACCCGCATCGAGGCGTTGATCGCCGAGATCGACGCGAAGCAGGAGGCGTAACGTCCGTTTCCGCGACCGTGACATCGTCGTGGTCGGCGGCGGCACCGCGATGGAGGAAGCCACCTTCCTCACCCGCTTCGCCCGCTCGGTCACCGTCGTCCACCGGCGCTCCACCCTGGCGCTCGACTACGGCGTCCTGGTCGTGGCCGCGGCCCTCGGTATCCTGTCCGCCTCGTCGCTTTTCGGCCGGATGGCCCGGTGAGACGGCGACCGGGCCCGGCCCGTTGATCGATTGGTGAGGCCGGGCGGTCAGGCTTAACGTCGATGGAGTGAACATCCGCGTTCACCGCGACCCGAGATGCAGGGCCATCCCCCATGACGGCCGATCACGTGACATCCTCCGAGTCTGCCGAATCCCCGCAGCGGGGACGAGGCAGCGGTATGGCGCTCTTCATCCTCGCCTCGTGCCAGCTGATGGTGGTCCTCGACATCACCATCGTGAACATCGCGCTGCCGCACATCCAGACCTCGCTCGGCTTCTCGACCGAGAACCTCTCCTGGGTGATCAACGCCTACACGCTGACCTTCGGTGGTCTGCTGCTGCTCGGCGGACGCTCCGGTGACATCCTCGGCAGACGCCGGGTCTTCATGTTCGGCGTGCTGCTCTTCGCCTTCGCGTCGCTGCTCGGCGGACTCTCCCAGGAATCCTGGCAGTTGCTCGCCGCGCGCTCGCTGCAGGGCGTCGGCGGGGCCATCGCGTCGCCCACCGCCCTGGCGTTGATCACCACCACCTTCCGTGAAGGGCCCGAGCGCAACAGGGCGTTCGGCGTGTTCGCCGCCGTCTCCGCGGGCGGCAGCGCGATCGGGCTGCTCGCGGGCGGCATCCTCGTCGAGTGGCTCGACTGGCGCTGGGTCTTCTTCGTGAACATCCCCATCGGCCTGCTGATCGTGCTCGCCACCCCCCGCTACATCAAGGAGTCCGAGCGCCACCCGGGCCAGTTCGACTTCATGGGCGCCCTCACCTCCACGCTGGGCATGGTGCTGATGGTCTACGGCTTCATCCGGGCCTCGGAGAAGGGCTGGAGCAACCCCATCACCCTCGCGGCCTTCGGGGCGGCGCTGGTGTTCCTGATCGCGTTCGTCGCCGTCGAACGCCGGTCGAGACAGCCCATCACGCCGCTGTGGATGTTCCGCGACCGCAACCGCGCGGGCGTCTACGCGATGATGCTGAGCCTCTCAGCCGCCATTTTCGGGATGTTCTTCTTCCTGACCCTGTTCGTGCAGAACATCCTCGGGTTCAGCCCGCTGGAGGCCGGCTTCGCCTTCCTGCCGGTGAGCGCGATCATCGCGGTCGGCGCGGGAGTCGCCTCGAACCTGCTGCCCAGGTGGGGTCCCAAACCCTTCATGACCGTGGGCGCGGTCCTGTGCGCCCTGGGTCTCGGCTGGCTGACGCTGACCGACGTCTCCAGTACCTATCTCGGCAGCATCCTCGGACCCACCCTGGTCTTCGGCTTCGGCATGGGCCTGCAGTTCGTGTCCCTGACGCTGATGGCGGTGTCCGGCGTCCAACCCAAGGAGACGGGTGCCGCCTCCGGCATCCTCAACGCCACCCAGCAGGTCGGCGGCTCCCTCGGCCTCTCCGTGCTGGTCACGGTCTTCGGCACCGCGAGCCGCAACGAGGCCACGAGCCAGGTCGCGAACTTCCTGTCGACAGCGACCCCGGCACAGCGGCTGCAGTTCCGCAGAACGGGACAGCTGCCGGCGCCATGGAGCCAGCAGGTGCTGACGTCCGGCATCTCTGGAGCGTTCGTGGCCGCTGCCGTCTTCGCCGTCTTCGCCGCGCTGGTCGCCCTGATCGTCATCCAGGTGCGCCCCTCCGACCTGGAGCGGCTCCAGGGAGGCGCCGCTTCCCTCACACCCGCTGACGGATCCGTTGACGCGGCGGGCGCGTCGGCGCGCGGCACCGACGGGGAAGCCGGACGCCCGTGAGCGACCGGCCGTCCAGTCCCGGCTGCACCCGGCATCCCGGCCGCACCCGGCCCGCAGTCCGCCGAGCCCCGGCTCCTGCCTGCGGACCTTGACTCCTGCGCACGGAGTGGAGCCCGGTGGCTGCCTGGCGGGCATCCGCCTGGCTGAGCGGATCCCCGAGCTGATCCCCGAGTCTTCCGGGAGGCGCCCTGAGTGGTCGACTCAGGGCAGCGGCTGTTCCGCCCAGATGACCTTGCCCTCGGGGGTGTAGCGGGTGCCCCAGCGGTCGGTGAGCTGTGCGACCAGGAACAGGCCGCGCCCGCCCTCGTCCGTCGTCGCCGCGTACCGCAGATGCGGTGAGGTGCTGCTGGCGTCGAAGACCTCGCAGATCAGCGCGCGGTCCAGCAGCACGCGGACCCCGATCGGCCCGTTCCCGTAGCGGATCGCGTTGGTCACCAGCTCGCTGAGGATCAGCTCGGTGGTGAACGCCATCTCGTCGAGCCCCCACCGCGCCAGTTGCCGGCTGACCGAGGCACGTACCTCGCCGACGGCGGCCGGTTCGGACCGCACCTCCCACGAGGCGATCCGGTCGGCACCGAGGGCGTGGGTACGGGCCACGATCAGGGCGATGTCATCGCTCGGCCGGGCCGGCAGAAGGGCGTCGAGAACCGCCTGGCAGGTGTCCTCCGGCGAGCGGTCGGCACCGGCCAGCGCCGTGCGCAGCAGTTCGAGCCCGACGTCGATGTCCCGTTCCCGGTCCTCGACCAGGCCGTCCGTGTAGAGGACCAGTCGGCTGCCCTCGGCCAGTTCCAGCTCGGCCGTCTCGAACGGCAGACCGCCCAGGCCGAGCGGCGGGCCGGCGGGAACATCGGGGAACTCGACGCTGCCGTCCGGACGGATCACCGCCGGCGGCGGGTGCCCGGCGCGGGCGACGGTGCAGCGCCGGGTCGTCGGGTCGTAGACGGCGTACACGCAGGTGGCGCCGGTGACAGCGGCTCTGCCGTCCTCCGTCGTCTCGTCCTGGTCGATACGGCCGACCAGCTCGTCCAGGAGTCCGAGCAGTTCGTCGGGCGGCAGATCGAGCGCGGAGAAGTTGTGGACCGCCGTACGCAGTCGCCCCATGGTCGCGGCGGCCAGCAGTCCGTGGCCGACGACATCGCCCACGACGACGGCGACCCGGGCGCCGGGCAGCGGCAGTACGTCGAACCAGTCGCCGCCGACCCCCGCCTGCGCCGGGAGATAGCGGTAGGCGAGGTCGAGGGCGCTCTGCTCGGGCAGCGTGCGCGGCAGCAGGCTGCGCTGCAGCGTCACGGCCATCGTGTGCTCGCGCGTGTAGCGGCGCGCGTTGTCGATGGAGACCGCCGCGCGGGCGACCAGCTCCTCGGCCAGGGCCAGATCCTCCACGTCGAAGGGTTCGGGCTTCTCGGAGCGCCAGAAGTTGACCACGCCCATGACCAGGGGCCCGACGCGCAGCGGGACGGTGATCAGGGAGTGGATTCCGTAGTCGACGACCTGGGCGGTGCGCTGGAGGTCCTGGGCCAGCCAACCCGGGGCGCCGCCGAGATCGGGTTCGACGACGGCCTCGCCGGTGCGGAGGCTGTGGGCCTGAGGCGTGGAGGGGACGAACCCGATGTGCTCGCCGACCGGATAGAGCGGGGCGTCCTTGCGTATGCCGCCGGAGGCGGTGCGGCGCAGGCCTGCGCCCGCGTCCGGCTCCTGCCCGTTCAGGACGGCGTCGGCCAGGTCCACGGTGACGAAGTCCGCGAACCGGGGGACGGCGACCTCCGCCAGTTCCTCGGCCGTCCGCGTGACGTCCAGGCTCGTACCGATGCCCACGCCGGCGTCGTAGAGGAGTTTGAGCCGCTCACGGGCGATCTCGGCCCGGCCGGAGAGGGCGCGCAGTTCGGTCGAGTCACGGAGTGTCGCGACGCTGCCGGCCGGGCCGCCCTGCAGGTCCGTGGGCCGCTGGTTGATGGCCAGGAGCTGGTCCCCGACCAGGTGCACCTCGTCGGTGGCGACGCGCCCGGAGGCCAGCAGCTCGGCGGTGCCGGCGTCGAGGCCGAGTTTTTGGACGTGCTGTCCCTCGGCGTCCGCGGGGAGGTCGAGCAGGCGGTTCGCCTCGTCGTTGGCCAGGAGGAGCTGCCCCTCAGCGTCGACGATGATCACTCCCTCCCGGACGGAGTGCAGCACGGCGTCGTGGTGCTCGTACATCCGCGTCATCTCGTGCGGGCCGAGGCCATGCGTCTGGCGCAGCAGGCGCCGGCTCACCAGCGCGGTGCTTGTGGTCGCCAGGGCGAGCGCGACGGCGGCGGCGCCCAGCAGCAGCGGCAGCTGGCGGTCGGCGGCGCCGCCCACGTTCGCCGTGGTGATCCCGGCCGACACCATGCCGACGACCTTGCCGTCGGGTGCCTTGATGGGGACCGTGGCCTGCACGAGCGGTCCGAGCGTCCCGTTGATCCGCTCGGTGATGGAGTGCCCGGCCAGCACCGGTGCCGTGGTCCCGACGAACTTCTTTCCGATCCGGTCGGGCTTGGGGTGGGTGTAGCGGATCGCGTCGGTGTTCAGCACGACGATGAAGTCCACTTTCGACGCCTTGCGGGCGGCTTCGGCGCTGGGTTGCAGCAGGACCGTGGGGTGGGGGGCGTTGAGTGCCGCGCGCGTG
Source organism: Streptomyces sp. NPDC005784 (assembly GCF_042871525.1). Lineage (NCBI taxonomy): Bacteria > Bacillati > Actinomycetota > Actinomycetes > Kitasatosporales > Streptomycetaceae > Streptomyces > Streptomyces sp. NPDC005784. The sequence goes on along the minus strand of NZ_JBIAIQ010000008.1, from coordinate 230,254 downwards.
CCCGGCGCGTTGGCGAAGGTCTCCGCGACGGCGAGCGAGCGGTTGCGGGCCTCCTGAGTGCTGTCGTGCCGCACCTGGAGAACCAGTGCGACCGCCGCTGCGACGACCAGGAGCAGCACGACCACCACTTGCAGGACGAACACCTGTCCGGCGACACTGCGCCCGCTGAGCGCGGAACGAAGCCCGTTGGACGGGCCGTGTCTGTGCTTGCCTTCGTGTGACCCACGCTGCTGGTGCGCTGTGTTGGGGCGGCGGGTCGACTGAGCCCGGGTTCGACCCAATAGTCCGACCATGTGCTATGTCTACACTGCCGGACGTCTGGTGGCGAGGGGCGTCACGCACAGTGAGCGTTTGCCGTCCCGTTCGTGGGGCCGGCCGCGGCGCTGGTCCGGCGTGGACGACGCTGCTCTCGCGGGCGTCTGGCCGCATGATGGAGGCGTATCTTTTCACCCTGATTTGTCGCTTCGGCGCGGGAGGCCCAGATGACGACCGTGGACCGCTACCGGCTGACCTTCACCCATCCCGGACCGGATTCGCGCATGGTGACGGATGAGGTGGTCGTCGAACGGACGACTACCCACGGGCCGGGCGGCAACCCGGTGTACAGCGATCCCACCGGCATTCTCCGCGCCGAGATCAGCCCGGCGGGCGAGGTCCGCATGCTGGCCAGCGGCGCTTATCAGTCCCCGATCAATCCGGCCGCCGAACCGATTCCCTGACCGGTCGCGCGGCGCCCGGCCGGGAGCACCGCGTCGGCGGCCGGGAGGTCCAGCGCGAAGCGAAGGCCCGGGCGGCCGTTCAACTCGATGTCGCCGGTGACCAGGAACCCCGTGCGAGCCAGGACGGTCCGCGACCCGGCGTTGGCGGCGGTCGTTCTGGCCCGCAGGGTTTTCAGGCCGTACTCGGTGGCGGCCAGGGCGCAGACCTCCCGCACGGCGCTCGTGGCGAGCCCCCGCCCGGCGGCCCGCTCGGCGACGCGGTACCCGAGTTCCGCCGAACCCTGCGCCACGCCCAACAGGTTGAAGCGCCCCAGCACCGAGCCGGCGCCGTCCACCACGAGATGGAAGAGGTCCAGCCCCGCCTCCTGGGCGGCCAGCGACTCGCGAAGGCGGTCGTCGAACCACTCGAAGTAGGCGTCGCCGCGGTCGGGGATCGACGCGGCGAAGTAGGCGCGGTTCTCCCGCTCGAACGCGAGCAGCGCGGGCGCGTGGTCGAGGCGGAGACGTTCGAGTCGGGGCATCCGGCCATGCTAGGGACCCGGGTGGCCCCGGGCACTTGGATTTCCTCCGCTGCGGTGGGGTCTGGGCGTCCGGCGTCTCCCCGATGCCCGTAGGACCTGCGGCGCGCCCCTGAACGCCCGGCACCGATGTCACGCAGGTCGTACGAAGGGGAGTGATGCGCCAACACCCGTATGGCTATCCCCTCGTCGGTGGCCGTCGGTGGCCGTCGGTGGCCGTCGGTGGCCGTCGGTGGCCGTCGGTGTCACCCGGTGGCCGGAGGGCCTGCGGGATCCGGGACGACCGAGGTGGCTTCGCCCTCCGGGTCGATGTGCGGGAGGATCCGGTCCAGCCAGCGCGGGGTCCACCAGGCGCGGGCGCCGAGCAGGGTCATCACGGCCGGTACGAGCAGGAGCCGTACGACCGTCGCGTCGATCAGGACGCTCACGGAGAGTCCGAGTCCGAGCATCTTGACCACGATGTTGTCGCTCACGATGAACGCGGCGAAGACGCTCACCATGATCAGGGCCGCGCAGGTGATCACCCGGGCGGTGATCTCCAGGGCGTGCGCGACACTCGCCTTCGCGTCCCCGGTGCGCAGCCAGAACTCGTGGACCCGCGACAGCAGGAAGATCTCGTAGTCCATGCTGAGCCCGAAGATGATCGCGAACATCATCATCGGCACATAGCTCTCGATGGGCACCTTGCCCGACACCCCGAGCGCAGGCCCGCCCCAGCCCCACTGGAAGACGGCGACGACGACACCGTACGAGGCCGCGATGGACAGCACGTTGAGGACCGCCGCCTTGACCGCGACGAGCAGGCCGCGGAAGACGATCAGGATGATGATGAAGGCGAGCGCGACCACCACGAGGATGATGAGGGGCAGCCGGCTCGCGACGATGTTGCGGAAGTCGACCTGGGCGGCCGTGGTCCCCGTGACGTAGCCCTTGGCGGAGGTGCCGGACACGGCCTGCGGCAGCGTGTCGTCGACCAGACGGTTCGTCAGGGCGGTGGTGTCCTTGTTCTGCGGGGACACCTTGGAGAAGACGGTGCCCACCAGCACGTCCCCGTCCTGAGTGGCCGTCAGGGGCGTGACCGCGGCCGCGCCCGACACACCGTTGAGCGTCTTCTGCGCCTGCGACGCCAGCGCGGAACGCTTGTCGGACGGAACGTCGGTCTGGTCGACGACCACGGTCAGCGGACCGTTGGAGCCGGGTCCGAAGGAGTCCGACATGATGTCGAACGCCCGCCGGTCCGTGAACGAGGTGGGATCCGCGCCGTCGCCGATGTGCCCGAGCTGGATGGTGAACAGCGGGATGGCCAGCACCAGCACCGTGAAGAGGCCGCCGGACAGGAACCGCCAGGGATGCCGCTGCACACGCAGCGCGTAGCGGTGCCAGGTGCCGTGCGCGGGCGCCCCGGGCTCGGCGTCCGTCTCCGCGACCGCCTTGCGCAGGTGATAGCGGTCGATGTGCGTGCCGACGAGCCCGAGCAGGGCGGGTACGAGGGTCAGCGCACCGGCGACGGCCGACACGACCGTCACGGCCGCCGCGAGGCCGAGCTTGCTGATGAAGGACACACCGGAGACGGAGAGCCCGGCCAGGGCGATGATCACGGTGCAGCCGGAGACGAGGACGGCCCGCCCGCTGGTGGTGGTGGCCCGGCCCGCCGCCCGCACCGGATCGGCGCCGTCGATGAGGTTCTGCCGGTGACGCGTGATCAGGAACAGGGCGTAGTCGATGCCGACGCCCAGTCCGATCATGGTGGCGAGCGTCGGTGACACCGTCGCGAAGGTGAACGCGGCGGCCAGCAGGCCGAGGCAGGCCAGGCCGCCCACCACGCTGATCAGGGCGGTCACCAGCGGCAGGCCCGCCGCGATGACGCTGCCGAATCCGACGAGCAGGACGACGATCGCCACCGCGAAGCCGATGGCCTCGCTGATCCGGTCGTTCGCCGCGGGCCTGGCCAGTTCACCCAGTGGGCCGCCGTATTCGACGTCGACGCCCGCTGACCGCAGTGGCTGCACGGCGCTGTCCACACCGTGGAGATAGTCGTCGCCGAGGGTCGAGGGCTGCACATCGAAGCGGACGGTGATGTAGCCGGTCTTCCCGTCGTCGGACAGCGGCCCGACGTTCGGCTGCTGGGACTGCCCCGAGGGCGGCTGCGAGCCCGGCGGCGGCAGCGGATTCTGCACCGACAGGACGTGCGGCAGCTTCTGCAGATCGCCGACGGTCTGGCTCATCTGCGAACTCAGTGACGTCAGGGGTTTCTGCGTGTCGCGCAGCACGATCTGGCTGCTGTAGCCGCCGGCCGCCGGGTCGTGCTTCTTGAGAACATCCAGGCCTTCGGTGGACTGCACTCCGGGAAGGGTGAAATTGTCCGAGTACTCTCCGCCGAACGAGCGGTTCAGCACCTGCAGCACCGCGAGAACGACGAGCCAGGCCACGATGACGATCACGAAATGGCGGGCGCACCATTCGCCCAGCCGCTGCAGTCTCCCGGGCCTGCCCGGCTTGCTCTGCGAAGTGGCCTGCGTCGCCGACATACGCCGCTCCTGCTGTAAGACGACACCTCCGACTCCGTCATTAGACGACGTGACGATCATCGTGGCCCGCCGAGAATCAGGAGCGGACCAGCCGCGCGGCGACCTCGGGTGACCGGCTCGGCAGTCCGGGATCTGTCGATCCGGCCGGTGCCCGTTCGTTCTGTCAGTGGGACACCGGTGCCGAGCCGGTACGGAACGAAGGCTGTGATGAGGATGTACGAGGTACGGACGCTGCTCGAAGGACACGGGCTGGTCGAGTCGCCGCGCTGGCACGGGGACCGGCTGTACTTTTCCGACTGGACGGAGGGCGAGGTCCTCGCCCTCGACCCGGCGAGCGGCCGCAGCGAGGTGGTCGCCCGGGTGGCGTCGCTGCCGCTGTGCACCGACCGGCTCCCCGACGGCCGCATGCTGATCGTCTCCTCCCCGGACGGCCTGCTGCTCCGCCGGGAACCCGACGGCTCCCTTGCCACGTACGCGGACCTGGGCCGGCCCGGCTGGAACGACATCGTGGTCGACGGCCGCGGAAACACCTACGTGAACCGGGCCGACTTCGACCCGATGACGGGCGAGGCGGCCAAGCCGGGTTCGGTGTCGCTGGTCTCCCCGGACGGCTCGGTGCGCGAGGTGGCCGACGACATCGCGTTCCCCAACGGGATGGCCGTGACGCCCGACGGCTCCACTCTGATCGTCGCCGACTCCTACCGGCACAGCCTGGTCGCCTTCGACATCGGCGCGGACGGCGCTCTGTCGGGCCGTCGTGTCTGGGCCGAGCTGGGGGAGGGCACCCCGGACGGCATCTGTCTCGACGCGCGGAACGCCGTCTGGTACGCCGATGTACCGGGCCGCTGCTGTGTGCGCGTCGCCGAGGGCGGTGCAGTGCTGGACCGGGTCGACCTCGACCGGGGCGGCTTCGCCTGCGTACTGGGCGGCCACGACAGGCGGACGCTGTTCATCGTGGCCGCCAACTGGCGCGGTATGACGGAGTCCGAGATGGTGACACCCGGCTCCGGTCGGGTACTCGCCACGCGGGTCGAGGTGCCGGGAGCGGGCCGGCCCTGACGCCGTTGCCGGCGGGCACTCCAACGGGGAAGGTTCCCGGCGGGCACTCCAACGGGCAAGCCGCCGCGGGTAGTTCGGGGAAGCCGTGCGTCCGGGAGATGGCGCGGGGCGGCCCGGCGTAGTCGTGCGTCTGGAAGGTGGCGTCGGGCGCGTCGTGGAGTTCGTGCGTCGGGGAGGTGGCGTCGGACGGTGCGGGGAAGCCGTGCGGGGGGACGGGGGCGCGGCGGTTCGGCTGTCAACTCCCCTTTGACGGAGGCGGGTTGGGCCGTGGCCCGTGCGTCGATCGTCGGCGTTGTCACCCGGGGAGCCACGGCACGCGGCAGGGGTTTCGGCGCGCGGGCGTAGGGATAACCCTCGATTGGCACGAAGCCCATGTCATGCCTAAGTCAAGAATGCGATCCTTCCTCCACCCGTAGGCAGGGTGCCCCACGCCCTGCCCTCGGTCGCGTTCCCGCACGCCCCTGCTCAGCTCTTCCCGGACAGCACATCCCGTCTGCCCGGTCTGTCACCGGCCGCCACCCGCGGCCGAAGCAGTAGGAGTACGAGTGAGACGTTTCCCCCGTCAGGCGACCGCGGCCGGAGCCCTGGTGGCCACCGCCGCATTCCTGGCCGTCGGCATACAGACGGTCCCGGCAGTCGCCAAGCCCGCCCCCCACACAACCCCCCTGCGCACCGGGGGACTTGAGGCCAAGCTCACCCCGGCCCAGCACGTGGCGCTGCTGACGAAGGCATCGAAGCAGATCGCGGCGACCGCCGGCACCCTCGGCCTCGGCTCGAAGGAGAAGCTGGTCGTCAAGGACGTCGTCAAGGACAACGACGGTACCCTGCACACCCGTTACGAGCGCACCTACGCCGGCCTCCCGGTGCTCGGCGGCGACATCGTGGTCCACACCCCGCCGGCCTCGCAGGCCACCGGCACGGTGAGCACGACCTTCAACAACAAGCACACCATCAAGGTCGCGAGCACCACCGCGTCCGTCACCAAGGCCGCCGCCGGGGCCCAGGCACTCAAGACGGCCAAGTCGCTCAAGGCGGAGAAGCCCGCCACCGACAGCGCCCGCAAGGTCATCTGGGCGGGCACCGGCACCCCCAGGCTCGCCTGGGAGACCGTGGTCAGCGGATTCCAGGACGACGGCACGCCGAGCAAGCTGCACGTCATCACCGACGCCACCACCGGCAAGGAACTCACGCGGTACGAGGGCATCGAGACCGGCACCGGCAACACCCAGTACAGCGGCACGGTCACGCTGAACACCACGCTGTCCGGCTCGACGTACCAGCTGACCGACTCCACGCGCGGCGGTCACAAGACGTACTCGCTGAACAACGGAACCTCCGGCACCGGCACCCTGATGACCGACTCCGACGACGTCTGGGGCACCGGCGCGGGTTCCAACACCCAGACGGCCGGCGCGGACGCCGCCTACGGCGCCCAGATGACCTGGGACTTCTACAAGAACACCTTCGGCCGCAGCGGCATCAAGAACGACGGCGTCGCCGCCTACTCGCGCGTCCACTACAGCTCGGCGTACGTCAACGCCTTCTGGGACGACAGCTGCTTCTGCATGACGTACGGCGACGGAACCAGCAGCACCCACGCGCTGACCTCGCTGGACGTCGCGGGCCACGAGATGAGCCACGGTGTCACCTCCAACACCGCGGGCCTGAACTACACCGGTGAGTCGGGCGGTCTGAACGAGGCGACCTCCGACATCTTCGGCACCGGCGTGGAGTTCTACGCCAACAACTCGACCGACGTGGGCGACTACCTCATCGGCGAGAAGATCGACATCAACGGCGACGGCACACCGCTGCGTTACATGGACAAGCCGAGCAAGGACGGAGGCTCCGCGGACAGTTGGTACTCCGGCGTCGGCAACCTCGACGTCCACTACTCCTCGGGTCCCGCGAACCACATGTTCTACCTGCTCTCCGAGGGCAGCGGCACCAAGGTCATCAACGGCACCACCTACACCAGCTCGACCTCCGACGGCGTGGCCGTCGCGGGCATCGGCCGGGCCGCGGCCCTGCAGATCTGGTACAAGGCGCTGACGACGTACATGACGTCGAGCACCAACTACGCGGGGGCGCGCACCGCGGCGCTGAACGCGGCGACGGCGCTGTACGGCGCCAGCTCCGCCCAGTACGCGGGCGTGGCGAACGCCTTCGCCGGTATCGCCGTCGGCAGCCATGTCACCCCGCCGACGAGCGGTGTGACCGTCACCAACCCGGGCAGCCAGTCCTCCACCGTCGGCACCGCGGTCAGCCTGCAGGTCTCGGCCAGCAGCACCAACAGCGGCTCCCTGACCTACGCCGCGTCCGGTCTGCCGACCGGTCTGTCGATCAGCAGCTCGACGGGCGCCATCACCGGCACGCCGACCACCGCGGGGACGTACAGCACGACCGTCACCGTGACGGACAGCACCGGCGCGACGGGCACCGCGTCCTTCACCTGGACGGTCAGCACCTCGGGCGGCGGTGGCACCTGCACCTCGGCGCAGCTGCTCGGCAACCCCGGCTTCGAGTCGGGCAGCACCACCTGGACCGCGTCCAGCGGGGTCATCACGACGGACACCGGCGAGGCGGCTCACGGCGGCTCCTACAAGGCGTGGCTGGACGGCTACGGCTCGACCCACACCGACACGCTGTCCCAGTCGGTGGCCGTCCCCAGCGGCTGCAAGGCCACGCTGACGTTCTACCTGCACATCGACACGGCCGAGACGACCACCAGCTCCGCGTACGACAAGCTGACGGTCACGGCCGGATCGACCACGCTGGCGACCTACTCCAACCTCAACAAGGCCACCGGCTACACGCAGAAGACGTTCGACCTGTCCTCCTTCGCCGGCACGACCGTCGCGCTCAAGTTCAGCGGCGTCGAGGACTCCTCGCTCCAGACCAGCTTCGTCGTGGATGACACCGCCCTGACGACCAGCTGACCTGCAGCACCCCCACATCCCCCCACAACGGCCGCGGCGGGGGGGGGCGCCCGGGGCCCCCCCCCCCCCCCCGGGCCGGGGCCCCCCCCCACCCGGGGGGGGGCCCCCCCCCCCGGCGGCCGCCCCCGGGGTCCGCGCCCGCGCCATAGAATGCGCGG
>NZ_JBIAIQ010000008.1:200700-222323 GCF_042871525.1 Streptomyces sp. NPDC005784 | reverse complement strand
GGCCACCGCCCTGACCCCCAGCTCACCTGCACCACCCCCACACCCCCCCCCACCGGCCGCGCGGGGGGCCCCCCCGGCGGACCCACGGCCCACGTCGTTCCGGGGACCTACTCGAACCGGGAGGGGTCACCCGCTCCGATGCGTACGACCTCGGGCTCGGCGCCGGAGAAGTCGATGACGGTCGTCGGCTCGGTGCCGCAGTCGCCGGAGTCGATGACGGCGTCCACCACGTGATCGAGGCGGTCCTTGATCTCCCAGCCCTGGGTCAGCGGCTTGTCCTCCTCCGGCAGGAGCAGCGTGCTCGACAGGAGCGGCTCGCCGAGTTCGGCGAGGATCGCCTGGGCGACGGCATGGTCCGGAATCCGCACCCCGACGGTCTTCTTCTTCGGGTGCAGCAGCCTGCGCGGAGCCTCCTTCGTCGCCGGGAGGATGAAGGTGTAGCTGCCCGGAGTCGCCGCCTTCACCGTGCGGAAGACCGCGTTGTCGATCCGTACGAAGTGCCCCAGCTGCGCGAAGTCCTCGCACATCAGAGTGAAATGGTGCCGTTCGTCGAGCTGGCGGATCGAGCGGATGCGGTCGATCCCGTCCCGGTTGCCGAGCGCGCAGCCGAGTGCGAAGCAGGAGTCCGTCGGGTAGACGATCAGTCCGCCACTGCGGACGATCTCCACCACCTGGGTGATGATGCGCCGCTGCGGGTTCTCCGGGTGGACGTCGAAGTACTTGGCCATGCGTCGAGCTTAGGGGGTGACACCGATGACACCCGCCGAGCCGCACCCGGTCACCTCCGGACGTGCGGCACCCCGGCACTCGCGCCTCCGTACCGCCGGCGTCCCGTCGTGCGCCCCGGGACACCTCCACCGGTGGTTTCGCGTCCGGATTCTTTTCCCCGGTCACGGCTATAGGAACCTCGAGGCAGTCTCGCTACCCTCCGCCGCATGATTTCCACGGTGGTCTGGGGTACCGGCAATGTCGGCCGCGCGGCCATCCGCGCCGTCGAGGCCCACCCGAAGCTGAAACTCGCGGCCGTGCTCGTCCACGACTCCGGCAAGGTCGGCCGCGACGCGGGCGAGCTCGCCGGGCTCGACCACGGCCTCGGCGTCGCTGCGAGCGACGACATCGACGCCGTCCTGGCCGCGGGCCCCGGAGCCGTGGTCTACGCGGCCACCGGCGACATCCGCCCCGACGAGGCCCTCGCCGACATCGGCAGGGCGATCCGGGCCGGTGCGGTGGTCGTCACGCCCGCCCTCTACCCGCTCTACGACCAGCGCAACGCCCCGCCGGAGTTCCGGGACCCGATGCTCGCCGCCATCGCGGACGGCGGCGGCTCCCTGTTCGTCTCCGGAGTCGATCCGGGCTGGGGCAACGACGTCCTGCCCCTGCTGATCAGCGCTCTCGGCACCACGGTCGACGCCATCCGCTGCCAGGAGATATTCGACTACTCCACGTACGAACAGGAGGAATCCGTACGGTACCTGGTCGGCATGGGGCAGCCGATGGACTACGAGCCGCTGATGCTCGCCCCGTCGATCCCGACCATGGTGTGGGGCGGTCAGATACGGCTCATGGCGCGGGGCCTAGGCGTCGAACTCGACGACATCCGCGAGACGTTGGAGCGGCGACCGCTCACGGAAACGGTGAACACCCGCACCATGGGCGAGTTCGCGGCCGGTACCCAGGGCGCCGTGCGATTCGAGGTACAGGGGATCGTCGGGGGAGAACCCCGGATCGTCATCGAGCACGTCACCCGCATCCACGCGTCCTGTGCGCCGGACTGGCCGGTGCCGCCCGACGGGGACGGCGCCCACCGCGTGATCATCGAGGGCCGTCCGCGCATCGAGGTCACCGTCGCGGCCACCGACGAGGGCGAGAACCGCTCCGCCGGCGGGAACGCCACCGCGGTCGGCCGCCTGGTCGGCGCCATCGACTGGCTGGTGGACGCGGAACCAGGGCTCTACGACGCACTCGACGTCCCGCTGCGCCCCGCAGTCGGCCGACTCGGAAGGAAGTGACCCATGACCCTGCACATCGACATTCCCGAGGGACAGGAACCGATCGGATACGTGTGGGGCGAGATGGTGCCCGGCATCGGCATGGCCGCGGCGAACTTCTCCCTGTCGGTGTACGAGCACACGACGCTGGGCCTGCGCGAGTTCGAGGCCGCCCGCCTGCGCATCGCACAGATCAACGGGTGCCTGTTCTGCCTCGACTGGCGTACGGAGCGGGAAGGGCAGAAGGTCGAGGAGGAGTTCGCCGACGCGGTGACCCAGTGGCGTACCGCCGACGCCTTCGACGACCGGACCCGGCTGGCCGCCGAGTACGCCGAGCGGTACGCCCTGGACCACCACGGTCTGGACGAGGAGTTCTGGACACGGATGACCGCGCTGTACAGCCAGCGGGAGATCGTGGAGCTGACCATGAGCATCGGCTCCTGGCTGGCGTTCGGCCGGCTCAACCATGTGCTCGGCCTGGACGCCGTGTGCGTGCTGCCGACCCATTGAACGGATCAGGGCCGCTCGGCGCATCCGGCCCACCGAGCGGATCCGGGCCGCCCGCGCGGCCCGGACACGCTAGAGGTCAACGGCGATGATGTTCTCGATGTTGCGTTCGGCGAGGGCCGTGATCGTGACGAAGGGATTGACGCTGGTGTTGCCGGGAATCAGCGAGCCGTCGATGACGTACAGGCCCGAATAGCCCTGCAGGCGGCCGTAGTTGTCGGTGGCCTTGTTGAGCACGGCGCCGCCGAGCGGGTGGTAGGTGAGGTGGTCGCCCCAGATCTTGTACACGCCGAAGAGATCGGTCCGGTAGATCGTCCCCTCCTTCGCGTTGATCTTGTCGAAGATCGACTTGGCCATGTCGATGCCGGGCTGCTTCCAGGCGGTCTGCCAGTTGAGGTCGACGGTGCCGGTGGCGGCGTTCCAGGAGAACTGGGCGCGGTTCGGGTTCTTCGTGATGGACAGGTAGAACGACGCGTAGGTCTCGATGCCGGTGGGCAGCGGCGCCACCTCGGCGAACGCGCCGCCCGCGGTCCAGTTGTCGATGCCGCCGCAGGGGATGCTGGCCTGGAGCGCGCCCGTGGGATCCCACAGATGGTTGGCCCGGCCGCACATGACGTTGCCGTTGTCGCCCCAGCCCTGGCCGATCTCGCCGTTGAGGCCGGGCAGTGCGCCGGTTGCCTTCAGCTTGACCAGGAGCTTGCTGGTTCCGACACTTCCGGCCGCGAAGAACACCCGGTCCGCGGTCACCGTCTTGGAGGCCGTGGCGTCGCCGTTGGTGTTGAGCTGGTCGATCAGGACCGTGTAGCCCCCGCCGGCCGCGGGTGCGACCGAAGTGACCTTGTGCAGCGGTGAGATGGTGACCTTGCCGGTGGCCGCGGCCTGGGCGAGATAGGTCTTCTGCAGGGACTTCTTGCCGTAGTTGTTGCCGTAGAGGATCTCCCCGGCGAGTGCCGACTTGGTGGCCGTGCCGGCCGCCTCCTGTTTCATGTAGTCCCAGTCGTACACGTCGGGCACGAAGACGAACGGGAAACCGGAGCGCTGGGCCTGCTTACGGCCGACCCGTGCGTACTGGTAGCAGTCCGTCGTGTCGAACCACGCCGGGTCGATGAGACCGACACCGAGCGCGGCGTTGGCGCGCGGATAGTAGGTCGCGTACATCTCGTCGGCGTTCACCGACGGGAGGATCGCGCCGAAGTTCTCCCGTTTGGGGGTGACCGCCATGCCTCCGTTCACCAGCGATCCGCCGCCGACGCCGCGGCCCTGGTACACGATGATCTGGCCCATCTCCTCGGCGTCCAGGATCCCCGTGTAGCGGGGGATGTCCTTGTCGATGGGGAAGCCGAGGAAGTTGCTGAGGGGCTGCTTGGTCTTGGTGCGCAGCCAGTACGAACGCTGGTCCGGGCTGGTCGTGTTGGCGAAGATCTTGCCGTCCGAGCCCGGTGTGTCCCAGGCCATGCCCATCTCGACCATCTGCACGTCGACACCCGCCTGGGCGAGGCGCAGGGCGGCGACCGATCCGCCGTATCCGGTGCCGATCACCAGGACGGGGACGTGTGCTCCGGAAGGGATCGACGAGGCCGCCGTCGCGATCCGAGCCGGGGCCGCGACGGCGCGGCCCGCGAGGGTCACTGCTCCAAGAATAGAACCTGTTCCAGCAATGAATCGTCGGCGCGAGACACCTCTGGAATCCTCGTTGTGCTGGTTGATGTCACCCATGTGACACTCCTCACTCTCGATGAGTGGGAACAGGTTCTACTGTTACTGGCTTGTTAAGTCACTACATACCGGTTGGTAACTTGTGTCCGATCTTGGGGTGATCGGCGAGGTCTGATCCGCTTGCTCTTGACTTCACAAGACCCTCGCGCGACATTTCCTGACGCTGCATCAGAACCGGTACGGCGGGGGCCTGTCGGCTCCCGGAGCACGGAACGCCTCACATTCCTTCGCCCTGCTGGAGCGCCCTGCCATGTCCCCGAGCGCGGACCCCGCCAGACATACCGACTCCTTCTCGGCCCCCGGCCCGTCACGGCGCCGGGTGCTCGGCGCGGCCACGGGCGCCTCCCTGGCGCTCGCCGCCGGAGCCGCCGGTGTCACCGCGGCCGCCGGTCCCGCCGCGGCGGCCGACCTGCCCCTGCTCGGCACGTACGACGTCGTCGTGGTCGGCTCCGGAGCCGCGGGGATGACCGCGGCGCTGACCGCCGCGAAACACGGACTGAGCTGCGTCGTCCTGGAGAAGGCGCCCACCTTCGGCGGCTCGGCGGCACGCTCCGGCGCGGGCATCTGGATCCCCAACAACCCCGTGATCCTCGCCGCCGGCGTCCCCGACACCCCGGCCAAGGCCGCCGCCTACCTCGCGGCCGTGGTCGGCCCGGACGTCTCCGCCGCCCGTCGACAGGCCTTCCTCGGCAACGGACCGGCCATGATCGCCTTCGTCCTGGCCAACAGCCCACTGCGCTTCCGCTGGATGGAGGGGTACAGCGACTACTACCCGGAGCTCCCCGGCGGCCTCCCGGGCGGCCGCTCCATGGAGCCCGACCAACTCGACGGCAACATCCTCGGAGCCGAACTCGCCCACCTGAACCCGGCGTACATGGCGGTCCCGGCCGGCATGGTCGTCTTCAGCGCCGACTACAAGTGGCTCACCCTCGCCGCCGTGAGCGCGAAGGGCGCGGCCGTCGCCACCGAGTGCCTGGCCCGGGGCACCAACGCGGCGCTGCTCGGCCAGAAACCGCTGACCATGGGCCAGTCGCTCGCCGCCGGACTGCGCGCGGGCCTGCTCGCCGCCCAGGTCCCGGTGTGGCTGAACACCCCGCTGACCGACCTGTTCATGGAGAGCGGCGCCGTCACCGGCGCTGTGGTCACCCAGAACGGCGCGTCCGGCCTGGTCAGGGCCCGGCGCGGGGTCATCGTCGGCTCCGGCGGCTTCGAGCACAACGCCGCCATGCGCGCCGAGTTCCAGCGGCAGCCCATCGGGACCGCCTGGACGGTGGGCGCCAAGGAGAACACCGGCGACGGCATCCAGGCGGGCCGACGTGCCGGTGCGGCGCTCGACCTGATGGACGACGCATGGTGGGGCCCGGCCATCCCGCTGCCCGACCAGCCCTACTTCTGCCTCGCCGAACGCACGCTGCCCGGCGGCCTGCTGGTCAACGCCGCCGGAGCGCGCTTCGTCAACGAGGCACGGCCCTACAGCGACGTCGTGCACACCATGTACGACCGCAACCCGAGCGCTCCGGACATCCCGGCATGGCTGGTCGTCGACCAGAACTACCGCAACCGCTACCTGTTCAAGGACATCGCGCCGACCTTCACGTTCCCCGATTCCTGGTACACCTCGGGCGCCGCCTGCAAGGCGTGGACCCTGGACGACCTCGCCGGCCGGATGGGCGTCCCCGCGGCCGCCCTGCGCACCACCGTCAGCCGCTTCAACAGCCTGGCCCTGAGCGGCACGGACACGGACTTCCACCGAGGCGACAGCGCCTACGACCACTACTACACGGACCCCGCGATCCTCCCCAATTCGTGTCTGGCGCCGCTGTGGCTCCCGCCGTACTACGCGTTCAGGATCGTCCCCGGCGACCTGGGCACCAAGGGCGGTCTGCGCACGGACGCCCGCGCACGCGTCCTGCGCCCGGACGGCACGGTGATACCCGGTCTGTACGCGGCGGGCAACGCCAGCGCGGCCGTCATGGGCCACAGCTACGCGGGGGCGGGCTCGACGATCGGTCCCGCGATGACGTTCGGGTACGTCGCGGCGCTGGACATCGCGGCAACCTGAGCAAGACGGAGGGCGGGACCACGGACCCGCCCCTGCCCCGAGCCGTCAGCCACTGTTGCCGTCGCTGTCGCCGTTCCCGTCGCTTCGGAGGCATGGCGTCAGGACCAGGATGGAGACGTCGTCGCGGATCGAGGGGCAGAACTCGACGAGGTCCTGCCACACGCGGTCGATGAGCGCGTCCGGGGGCTCCTCGGCGAACGCGGCCAGCCGATCCGGCAACGGATAGAAGGCGCCGGCCCGATCCCGGCTCTCACTCACGCCGTCCGACGCCAGGAACAGCCGATCGCCGGGCTCCAGGTCGACGGTGCGCACATGCGGCGGGGACAGCTCGAAGAACCCCAGCCCCAGCGGGGACCCCTGCTCGGTGTCGAGTTCGACGGCCTTCGTGCCGCGCAACAGCAGCGGGTAAGGGTGCCCGCAGGACACCAGCCGCACCGTGTCGGCGTCGGCTGTGAACTCCAGGAGCAGCGCGGTGGCGAACAACTCGGCGTGATCGACCGCCGCGGAGTCCACCACCAGCCTGCGATCGAGCCGGGCCGCGGCCGCCTCCAGATCGCGCTGGTCCAGCACCGTTTCCCGGAACGCCCCGAGAAGCGAGGCGACCGTCCCCACGGCCGACAGCCCGTGTCCCTGTACGTCACCCATCACGGCCCGGACCCCGAAGGGCCCGTCGCGTACGTCGAAGAAGTCACCACCGACCAGCGTCTCCCGCTGCGCGGCCCGGTACAGCCCCGCGCAGCGGACCGGACCGACACGGTCGGGCAGCGGCGGCAGAACCGCGAGCTGGGCGGCCTCCGCCACCGACCGCACCGTGACCAGATGCGCGTCCCTGCGGCTGCGGACGAGGGCCACGAAGACGCTGAGCACGGCGATGAAGCTGATGGTGAGGAGGTCCGCGTTGCCCGGACGGTTGAGCTCCAGGGCGGGGATGGTCAGCAGCAACACGACGACCACGCCGAAGCCGGCCGTCGCCAGGGGCCCGTAGGAGAGCACGGCCAGGGAGGGAATGGCGCCCAGCAGGAAGCCGATGTCCAGTGCGTGGCTGCTCGCGAGTTCACCGACGCAGACCCCTACCAGCAGGACCGGCGGAAGCAGCCGTACCCAGCGCGGAGGGGGCGAGCCGCGCAGCCATCCCCGGTGGTCGTCCCGCTGACCGGGCGCGGCCTTCGTGGCCATGGCACTCCTCCTTCAGCCACCACGCTCCTCCATTCCGTGCCGCCGCGCATTCCGATCGGCCCGCACGGAGCCCCGCCACCACGGGGACGGGCGGGTGCTCAGCGTTCCTCGGTCGCCGCCGTGTGCAGATGGGCCAGTGCGTCGAGTACGACGGTGTGCCGGTGCCAGGAGAGCCAGCGGCCCACCATGAGGCCGGTGGCCTCCAGGGTGTGGAGCTGGGCGCGGCTGAGCCCGGGCAGCGGCCGCTCGTGGTGCGAGGAGGCCATGCCGATCGGCACACCGGCCCGGTTGACCAGGGGCACGCTGTGACAGGCCCGGCTGCCCGCCCGCAGGATGACCCGCCGCGAACCCTCGTCGAAGACATCGGCGGTCGCGACGTCGCGGACGGTGACCTGCCGGCGGTCCTCGGCGGCCTGCGCGCACGACGTCGTGGGCGAGTCGACGAACGCGAAGAAGCTCGTGAACTCGCGCTCGAGACCCACGTGCCGCACCATCCGCAGCCGCCCTCCCTCGGCGAGCTGGACGTTGCCCATCCCGGTCTGGGTGATGTCCAGGACCCGGTGCAGGGCGGCGCTCAGCACCTCGCCCTGGTGCGGGCGATCGGCCCCGGCGATCCGCAGGCCGGGCAGCGGGGGAGGGGGCGTCCGGGTGCGTTCCGCGGCACGGGCCGGTCCCTCGGGGCTGTGCCGGGTCCGTACGACCGCGTCCGCCAGCGTGTGCAGTTTGATGATGAACCGCTGCGACGCCTCGCGCAGCAGGGTGAAGGACGCCTCGGGCGCGGGCAGCCGGTAGCGCTCCATCAGCACGCCCTGGGCCAGTGAGATTGCCGGGTGCGCGTGAAGACGCTCCTGAAGGTCGGCGTTCTTCTCCCGCAGCCGCACGATCTCCTCGCGCAGGCCTGCGGAGTCCGCGTCCGGCTCGGGGACACGCCCCTCGGCGGCGGGCGGGAGCTGTGACTCCTGGCTCATGGTGTGCGGCATCCTCACTGACGGCGTCGGTTTCCACCAGCAGCCCGAATACCCACGGGAAGGCAGTGCGGGCCGCCGCCGCACGGCCGGGGACGCGATCGCGCGGCCCGCGGACTCACGCGGGGCGTGCCTGCTTCCCAAGCACTGGCGCCGACCCTATCCCGGGGAGCCGTCCGCTCCGCAAGAGATCCGGCCGAGATCCGGCCGAGCTCTCCGCGACGGGCCCGCCCCGGTACCGCGTCGTCCGGTCGGCGAGCCCGAGGAGGCCCGGCCCGCCGTCCCGGGGCATGGTGGAGGAGTGACAGGACTGGCCGTGCTGTTCGCCCTTCTCGGGGCCGCCAGCAACGCGATGGGCACGGCATTCCAGCGCAAGGCGGCCTCCCGCGTCGCCGAGGGCGGTGGACTGCGGCTCATCCTCCAACTGGCCCGGCAGCCCCCGTGGCTCATCGGCATCGCCGGGGTGACCGGGGCCGCGCTCTTCCAGGCCCTGGCACTGGCGAACGGGCCGCTGTCCCTGGTGCAGCCCCTGTTCATCCTGGAACTGCCCTTCGCCCTGATGATCGCCATCCCGTTGCTGCACCGCCGGCTGCCGCGCGCGGGATGGTGGGCCGTGGCAGGTGTGGTGGCCGGCCTCGGGCTCGTCCTCCTCTCGGCCGCTCCCTCCGGAGCACGGTCCGACGCGTCCATGGAACGCTGGATCCCGGTACTGATCCTGTGTCTGGGAACCGTGGCCGTCGCGGTCGCCGTCGCCCGTCCGGGCCGCCCGCCGCTGTTCCGCGCCGCCGTGCTGGGATCGGCGTCGGCCATCAGCAACGCGCTGACCGCCGCGCTGCTGAAGTCGGCCGTGGGCACGCTCGACGACGACGGGTTCGTCGCCTTCCTCGGCGTCTGGCAGACGTATGGATTCGTCGTGACCGGTGTCGTCGCCGTCCTGCTGCTGGAGAACGCCCTTCAGGCGGGCCCTCTGGTCGCCTCGCAGCCCGCGCTGACCATCGGCGACGCGACGTTGAGCCTGCTGCTCGGTGTCACCCTCTTCGACGAGACGATCCGCACCGGCTGGTGGCTGCTCCCCGAACTGATCGGGGCCGGGGTGGTCCTGTGGGGCGTCCTGCGGCTGACCCGGGTGGTACCGCACCTCGCGGACATGGCCCATTGACGCTCGGCCGGCCCGGTCTGTCCCGGTGCCGGTGCCGAAGCCCGAGCTACGGACACCGGCCGGCCGACACTCGCTCGATTGGTGACTGCCGGGACTGGACAGACCAAGGTGGTGACGAGTCGGATCGAGAACGTTCGGGAACTGGTCGCGCGGACGCGGTATGTCCTCTTCGGCTTCGACGGCCCGATCTGCCAGCTCTTCTCCCGGCACTCGGCGGAGGTCTTCGCGCGGGCCCAGGCGGAATGGCTGACGGAACGGGGCCTGTACGCGGCGCTCACCGACGAGGAACGCGGCCACCCGTACGGCACGCTTACGGCGGTGGCCCGACGTCATCCCGGCAGCGAGCCGCTGGCCGAACTCGAAGAACGTCTCACCCGGTTCGAGCTGACGGCGGCCCGCACCGCGATGCCGACGGCCTACGCGGATCCGCTGATCCACACCTGGGTGGCGGTCGGGGCGAAGCTCGCCGTGGCGACCGACAACTCGGCCCGGACCGTTACCTCGTACCTGGACTCCAGGGGGCTCATGCCCTGCTTCGCTCCGCACATATACGCCCGTACGCCGGACCTGAGTCTGCTCGATGCGCGTCCGGCGATCCTGGAACGAGCCCTGAACGAGATGGGGGCGGTGCCGGAAGCCTCGCTGATGATCGGCGGCACTCCCTTCGACCACGCGGCGGCCCACCGGGCCGGTGTCCGCTTCCTCGGACATGCCCGCAACCCCGCCAGAGCGAGACTGCTGCACGACGCCGGGGTTCCCCCGGAGCTCGTCGTGGCCTCCTTGGAGCCGCTGCTGCGGGCCCTGCGTGAGCGTTTCTGAGCCGAATGCTCGGCCATACGAGGGGAATCCCGGCCGGAAACCCGTGTGCATGCATCGCCGGAGCCGGGGCAGCAGCATCCTGAGACAGCTCGAGGAAGCTACCCCCCTGGTGAACTCGAGCTGCACGGCCCCGCAGGCAGTCACTCCCCCCGGCTGCCGGCGGGGCCGCATTTCGTGCGTTGGGCGGCCCGGACCCGGTTCGTCCCGCCTACTGGACCTGGATGCCGACGATGCAGGTGTCGTCGTCCGTGTCGGACCTGCTGTACGTCAGAAGCCGGTCGAGCTGATGGTCCAGCGTCCTGGACGTCGTACGGGCCGCGTTGAGCAGTTGGCGCAGTGACACTTCCACCGAGCGGTCACGCCGTTCGATCAGACCGTCCGTGTACATCAACAGCGTGTCGTGGACGGCCAGTTGCACCTCGTCCTCCTCGAACGTCGCCTCGGGGACGGCGCCGAGCAGGATGCCCTTGAGGAGCGGAAGCGGGTTGGCGTCCGCGTCCCGGACCAGAACGGGCGGCAGATGTCCGGCCCTGGCCCAGCGCAGAACGCGGCGGCCCGGATCGTAGATCCCGCAGACCGCCGTGGCGGTGACCCCGCCCGTCAGATGATGCGCCACGATGTTGAGCCACGACAGCAACTGGCCGGGTCCGGCGCCCGTCACGGCGAGTCCGCGCAGCGCGTTGCGCAGCACCACCATGCTGGTCGCCGCCTCGATCCCGTGACCGGCCACGTCCCCGACACACAGCAGGACCAGGCCGGAAGGCAGGACGACGGCGTCGTACCAGTCCCCTCCGACGAGGTGTTCGGTCTCCGCCGGCCGGTAGCGCACCGCCACATCGAGACCCGGAGCCCGCAACGGCGCATGCGTCGGCGGCATGATCGCGTGTTGCAGCTGAAGGGTCAGCCGGTTGCGCTCGTGCGCCTGCTGCTCGGTGTGCGCCAGCTGGTCACGGGTGACGGCCAGCGCGACCTCGGTCCAGTGCTGCGCCGAGATGTCCTGGTAGGCCCCGCGGACCACGAACAGCCGGTCGTCGGCGTCGAGCACCGGCTCGGCCACCATGCGGATGTGCCGGGTGACCCCGTCGGGACGCTGCAGCCGGAACGCGGCCGTGCCCGGCCGGCGATGGTGCAGGACCGTACGCAGGAAGCGGCCGATCGTGACGGCGTCGTCCGGATGGGCGTGCGCGGGCAGCTCCTCCAACGGCACGGGAGGGCCCGAGGGGGAGCGGCCGTACAGGTCGAAGAGCGTCTCGTTCCAGATGATCTCGCCGGTCAGCAGGTTCTCCTCGAAGCCGCCGATCCTGCCGAGCCGTTGGGCGTGCTGGAGGAGACTCGCCAGCCGCGCGGTCTCGTCCTCTATGCGCCAGATGAGCAGCACGGTTCCGCCGTGCCGGCTGACGTTGATGTCGGCCACGGCCGACAGCGGCACCTGGTCGACCAGTGCCGTGAGATCCATCCGCTGTGCCCGGAACGGTTCCCCGGTGGCGTAGACCCGCTCGATGCACTGGAAGAGGTCGCTGTCCCCGGCGGCCATCGGATAGGCCTCCAGCAGCAGCGCCCCGTGGACGGTGCCACGGGGCCGGCCGGCCGGATCGAGGAAGCGTCCGTTCACATGGCGGATGCGGAAGTCCGCAAGCCGTCCGTGGTCGTCGAGGTGGGGCACCAGGACGAGGGCCGGATCGTGCAACCCGTCGACCAGGTCGATCAGTTCACAGACATCGGTCGTTCCCCGCACGTCATGGCCGTCGTTCGGCAGCGTGTGGGTCTCCAGCGTGTGCGAGCACAGCTCGGCCAGCGCCTCGACCTGACGGGCGACCTGCGGGGGCTGAGGTTCCAGGGTCGACGGCCAGGCGATCTCCATGACGCCATGGATACGGCCCCCGGAGCCGGCCGGTACCGCGACCCGTCCGCCGTCCGGATACTCCGCGTGGCCGATGGACGGCAGTCCGGTGTCCGCCAGCGAGTGCGCCCACTGCACGGTACGTTCGGACAGGGCGCGGCGCGCCATCGTCGCCACGCCCGGCGGTACGTAACGCCAGCGTCTGGCCTCGGCCGCCGAGAATCCGGCGCTGCCCGCCAGGGAGAGCGAACCGTCGGCATCCGCGGCCCAGATGGCGACGGCGACGGCCCCGAGCGGGGTCAGCGCGTGCTGGAGCAGGGAATCGGCCACCGCCTGGGTGTCGCTGGCCGCCAGCGCGCCGCTCTCGGCCGCGCGCAGCCGTACCGCGGGGGCGTCGTCGTGCGGTGCCCGCTCCGCCGTGACGGCGAGGAACGTGCTGGTCACCTCCGAAAGCCGGTCGTGGGCAGCCTGGTTGATGATCTCGACCGCGAGCTGGAGCAGCGGCACCTTGGCCTGTTCGGCCAACTCGGCGAGCTGGCGGGCGGCTTGCGCCGGCCCGCAGCCCAGCCGCTCGACCAGGATGCCCTTGGCCAGCTCGATCAGGGCCCGTCCGTCGGCCTCTACCTGGGCGGCCCGTACCTCGCTGCGCAGCCGTTCGACCGTGGCCGCCAGCCGTCCCACCGGAGACGTCCGATCCTCGCCCGGGAGATCGGCGGCCCGTTCGCCGTCCGCGACGGTGTCCCCGGACTCGGCGACGTCCGCGTCGGTTGTCTCAGGAATGTTCACGGTGTGGCCGTTCCTCGGCGGGGACCCTGCGGAGGGCGGGGGAGGGGCCGCAGCGGCGGGAATCCCGCCGACCGGCCGTCGTGGTGGGTGCCGAGTGCCATGTCATGCCCCCAGCCAGCGTCGGACGCAGGCGATGAGGTCGTCGGTGTCGACCGGCTTGGTGACATGGTCGCTGGCACCCGACAGCAGGCTCTTCTCCCGGTCGCCGGGCATGGCCTTCGCCGTCACCGCGATGATCGGCAGGTCGGCGTACTGGGGCATCTTGCGGATCTCGGCGGTCGCGGTGTACCCGTCCATCTCGGGCATCATCACGTCCATCAGGATCAGCGCGACCTCGGGCCGGCTCAGCAGCGTCTCGATGCCCTTCCTGCCGTTCTCCGCGTGCAGCACCTGGAATCCGTGGAGCTCCAGAATCCCGCTGAGCGCGAAGAGGTTGCGGGCGTCGTCGTCGACGACGAGCACCGTACGGCCCTGGAAGGCGTTGTCGATCGGCTGCGCGGGCCGGTTCCGCGCCTCCTCGGCGCGCACCAGCGGGACGACGTCGCCCGGCTGTTCCGCGGACAGGTGCAGTGCGATGCGCTCGCGCAACTCGTCCAGACTGGACAGGAATTCGAGCGACCGGGCCCCGGAGCGGGACTGCAGCGCCTGCTCCTGGGCGAGGTCGACACGGCTGCCGTTGTGGACGAGGACGGGAACGGTCGCGAGGGCCGAGTCGCCCTCGACCGCTTCGAGGAACCGGGCCGTTTCCCCTTCCGGCATGCCGAGTTCGAGGACGACGCAGTGCCACGGCTCGGCGGCCAGCGCGCTCGCCGCCTCCTGCGCCCCGACGACCGTGATGACGTCGACGCCCTCGCGCGCGTCGCCCTCGTCCCGGCTGCGGGCGACATCCCCGACCGCGCTCTCGGCCACGAGCGTCAGCAGGCCCCGCGGCCGGTCCTCGACGACCAGCAGCCGTCGTCGCCGCCGGCTGGGCAGGCTGATCGAACCGGTAACGGCGTGCCGCGGCCGGGTGAGCGCCGTGCCGCCCTCGTCCGGCGCGGACTCGGACGTGCGGCCGCCGGCCAGCAGTTGCTCGAAGTCGGGCCGGGCAACCGGCAGGAAGAGTGTGAACGTACTGCCCTGCCCCGGGGTGCTGTCGACGGTGACCGCTCCACCGAGCAGGTGGGCGATCTCCCGGGTGATGGACAGGCCCAGACCGGTCCCGCCGTACTTGCGGCTCGTGGTGCCGTCGGCCTGCTGGAACGCGCCGAAGATCGTCTCCAGCTGCTGTTCGGGGATGCCGATACCGGTGTCCTTGACCCGGAAGGCCGCCACCGTGCCGCCACGCCGTACGCCCGAGGGGATCTCCTGGTCGGCCGCCGGTTCGATCCGCAGCTCGACGCGGCCCCGCTCGGTGAACTTGACCGCGTTCGACAGCAGGTTGCGCAGCACCTGGCGCAGCCGGGAGTCGTCGGTGAGGAGGTCGACCGGGGCCCCGGGAGCGGTGCTGACCGTGAACTCCAGACTCTTCTGCGAGGTCATCGGGCGGAAGGTGGCCTCGACGTACTCGAGGAGCTGGCGCAGCGGAACGCGCTCGGGGGTGACGTCCATCTTGCCTGCCTCGACCTTCGACAGGTCGAGGATGTCGTTGATCAGCTGGAGCAGGTCGGAGCCCGCGGAGTGGATGATGCCGGCGTATTCGACCTGCTTCGGCGTGAGATTGCGCGAGGGGTTCTGCGCCAGCAGCTGGGCGAGGATGAGCAGGCTGTTCAGCGGGGTCCGCAGTTCGTGGCTCATGTTGGCGAGGAACTCGGACTTGTACTTGGAGGCCAGCGACAACTGCTGTGCCCGTGCTTCGAGTTCCTGCCGGGCCTGTTCGATCTGGAGGTTCTTCGCCTCGATGTCGCGGTTCTGGGTCACGAGCAGCGAGGCCTTGTCCTCCAGCTCGGCGTTGGAACGCTGGAGTTCGTCCTGCTGGACCTGCAACTCCTCGGAGCGCGCCTGGAGTTCGGCGGTCAGTCGCTGCGACTCGCCCAGCAGCTCATCGGTGCGCGCGTTGGCCACGATGGTGCTGACATTGACGCCGATGGTCTCCATCAGCTGTTCGAGGAAGGTCCGGTGGCCCTGCTTGAAGCGGGTGACCGAGGCGAGCTCGATGACGCCGAGCACCTGTTCCTCGACCACGATGGGGAGCACCACCAGAGCAGTCGGCGCCGTTTCTCCGAGTCCCGAGGAGATGGTGACGTAGCCCGGCGGCACCTCGTCCACGGTGATGGCACGACGGCTGCGCGCGGCCTGTCCGACGAGTGAGCGGCCCAGCGGGATGCGGGTGGGGCGCCCGTGCTCGTCGGGATAGCCGTACGACCCGACCAGCCGCAGCTCCGTCCCCTTCACGGTCTCCTCGGCGAGGTAGAAGGCGCCGTACTGTGCGGTGACCAGCGGGGTGAGCTCGTCCATGATGAGGTCGGCCACCACGTCCAGGTCGCGGTAGCCCTGCATCAGGCCGGAGATACGGGCCAGATTCGTCTTGAGCCAGTCCTGCTCCTGGTTGGCGCGCGTGGTCTCACGCAGCGACTCCACCATGGAGTTGATGTTGTCCTTCAGGTCGGCGACCTCGCCCGAGGCCTCCACGGTGATGGACCGGGTGAGGTCGCCCTCGGCCACGGCGCTGGTGACCTCGGCGATGGCGCGGACCTGGCGTGTGAGGTTGCCGGCGAGTTCGTTCACGTTCTCGGTCAGCCGCTTCCAGGTGCCCGAGACGCCCTCCACCTCGGCCTGGCCACCGAGCCTTCCCTCGCTGCCGACCTCGCGGGCGACGCGGGTGACCTCCGCGGCGAAGGCGGAGAGCTGGTCGACCATGGTGTTGATGGTCGTCTTGAGTTCGAGGATCTCGCCGCGGGCGTCGACGTCGATCTTCTTGGAAAGGTCGCCCTTGGCCACCGCTGTCGTCACCAGGGCGATGTTGCGCACCTGTCCGGTGAGGTTGTTGGCCATCGAGTTGACGTTGTCGGTGAGGTCCTTCCAGGTGCCCGCCACGTTGGGCACGTGCGCCTGGCCGCCGAGGCGTCCCTCGGTGCCGACCTCGCGGGCGACGCGGGTGACCTCGTCGGCGAACGCGGACAGTGTGTCGACCATCGTGTTGATGACGTCGGCCAGGGCGGCGACCTCGCCCTTCGCCTCGACGGTGATCTTCTGCGACAGGTCGCCGCGGGCCACCGCGGTCGCCACCTGCGCGATGGAGCGGACCTGACCGGTCAGGTTCGACGCCATGACGTTGACGTTGTCGGTGAGGTCCTTCCACGTGCCGGAGACGCCCCGCACCGTGGCCTGTCCGCCCAGGTTGCCCGCCGTGCCGACCTCGCGGGCGACGCGGGTGACCTCGTCGGCGAACGCCGAGAGCTGCTCGACCATCGTGTTGATGGTCTCCTTGAGTTCCAGGATCTCGCCGCGGGCGTCAACGGTGATCTTCTGGGAGAGGTCGCCCTTCGCGACGGCGGTGGCCACCTGCGCGATCGAGCGGACCTGGGCGGTGAGGTTGCCCGCCATGAAGTTGACGGAGTCGGTGAGGTCGCGCCAGGTGCCCTTGACGCCCTTGACGTCGGCCTGTCCGCCGAGGCGTCCGTCGGTGCCGACCTCGCGGGCGACGCGGGTGACCTCGTCGGCGAACGCCGACAGCTGGTCGACCATCGTGTTGATGGTGTTCTTCAGCTCCAGGATCTCGCCGCGGGCGTCGACGGTGATCTTCTGGGAGAGGTCGCCCTGAGCCACCGCCGTCGTCACCTGAGCGACGTTGCGGACCTGGGCGGTGAGGTTGCCCGCCATGAAGTTGACGGAGTCGGTGAGATCGCGCCAGACGCCGCCGACGCCGGGAACCTGGGCCTGTCCGCCGAGGCGTCCGTCGGTGCCGACCTCACGGGCGACGCGGGTGACCTCGTCGGCGAACGCCGACAACTGGTCGACCATCGTGTTGACGGTCTCCTTCAGCTGCAGGATCTCGCCGCGGGCGGGCACGTCGATCTTCTGGGAGAGGTCGCCCCTGGCGACGGCCGTGGCCACCTGCGCGATGTCACGGACCTGCGTGGTGAGGTTGCCCGCCATGGCGTTGACCGAGTCGGTGAGGTCGGCCCAGGTACCGGAGACGCCCGGCACCTCCGCCTGGCCGCCGAGGGTCCCCTCCGTGCCCACCTCGCGCGCCACCCGTGTCACCTCGGAGGTGAACACCGACAGCTGGTCGACCATGCCGTTGAACACCGTGGCGATGTCGCCCAGCAGACCACCGGTCTCGTCGGGCAACCGGGTGCCGAAGTCACCGTCGCGCACGGCGGTGAGGCCGGCCAGCAGTTGACGCAACTCCTGCTCGCCCGGTGTCCGTACGGACGTCCCGCTCGCTGCCCTGGTCATGGCCACCCTCGTTCCGCTCCCCTGGAGTCCCGTGTCACGGAACTCGGAACCGCGCCGGGCCCACGGACGCCCCCGCCTGTCCGTGGAATACCCGCAGATCACGGGTCCTCCCGATAAGAAAATACGCCGCAGGCTAACCCAGAAAGCAGGTTGTGAACAAAGCGTGAGGACAAACTCTTCGGCGGCCCAAAAATGTTGCCGGTGACAGGAATAACCGCGAGTGACGGGGATACACAGAACCCTTTTGGCCCGGGTCGCCCGGACCGCGCACACGAAGTCCCGCCGACCCGCTCCGGACCGGAGTCCAGGGGGCGACGGGACCGTCGTACGGGTCGTGCCGTGCGGTGCGTCAGGCGACGGAGGGGTCCAGCATCCCCGTCCGCAGACGCTTGATGATGCGGGTGATCAGCCGGGAGACATGCATCTGCGAGATACCGAGCTCCTCGCCGATCTGCGCCTGGGTGCGCTCCTCGACGAAACGCAGGTGAATGATCCGGCG
This sequence comes from Streptomyces sp. NPDC005784, assembly GCF_042871525.1. Classification (NCBI taxonomy): domain Bacteria; kingdom Bacillati; phylum Actinomycetota; class Actinomycetes; order Kitasatosporales; family Streptomycetaceae; genus Streptomyces; species Streptomyces sp. NPDC005784. Next base: position 204,426 of record NZ_JBIAIQ010000008.1, on the reverse strand, counting down.
CTGACGGTCGTCGAGTTCGGCGATCAGCGGGGCCAGCGAGTTGAAGTCCTCGACCAGTTCCAGCGAGGCGTCCTCCTCGCCGATGAAGTCCGCGAGGACGGCCTCGCCGTCCGCGCCGCCGTCGGCCGTGAGAGCGGCGTCGAGGGACGAGGAGTTGTAGCCGTTCGACGCCTTGCGGGCCTCGATGACCTCTTCCTCGGTCAGACACATCAGCTCGGACAGTTCACGTGTGGTGGGCGTACGGCCGAGGCGGGTCCGCAGTTCCTCCGTCGCCTTGGCGAGTTCGACGCGGGCCTCCTGCAGCCGGCGGGGCACGTGGACGGCCCAGCTCGTGTCACGGAAGAATCGCTTGATCTCACCGACGATGTAGGGGACCGCGAAGGAGGTGAACTCGACTTCGCGGGTGAGTTCGAAGCGGTCGATGGCCTTGATGAGACCGATCGTGCCGACCTGGACGATGTCCTCCATCTCACCCTGGCTCCGGCTGCGGAAGCGCGCCGCCGCGTACCGGACGAGGGAGAGATTCATCTCGATGAGGGTGTTGCGCGCGTACTGGTATTCGTGCGTGCCCTCCTCCAGAACGGTGAGCCGGTCGAAGAACTGGCGGGACAGCTCGCGTGCGTCCTTCGGGCTGACCTTCAGCGGCTCGTCGATCTGCGGAAGGACGCCCCCTTCGGCGGTCGCTGCCTGGTATGCCGTGTCCGTTGCCTTCGCTGTCGCCACGGCCGCCATGCCGTCCACCCCAAATCGTCCGAAGGAAATGATGACAGGGCCCGTCTGCCCTGCTTCACACCGCTCATGCCACCCGGTTGCCGAAATTCTTCGGAACGCGTAAGTCCCGCCTCCCCGCCGGCGCCGGGTCAGTCGTACTTCTGTCCAGGAACACTCTTCGGATGCGGGGCGACGGCGGCAATTCTTGCGGCGGAGCCCCGGGCGGTTCCGCCGCGGATCCCGGGGCAGGTGGGCACCGGGCGCCGTCGACGCGGTGGAGCCGCGGCCTCCCGGGGCCGACTCCGAGGCGGCGGCCACGTAAAATGGGTTTCGGGGTGAGTCCGTGGGCATTGATCGGCGAGTGGACGGAGCGCAGACGCTCTTCCCCTCGGTGTGCCCCGACGCGGGAGCGTTCGCGGGACGCGGGCTCGGGGGTGTGGTGGTCGTGGCATGACAACGGCGGCCCTCCGCGGCGAACCCTTCGTCCACCCCGCGCTCATCTATCGCGGCGACCGTGAGTACGTGGAAGGGACGACGCGTTTCGTGTCGGACGGCGTAGCCGCCGGGGAACCGGTGGCGGTGGCCGTTCCCGCGCCACGACTGGAGCTCATCCGCGGCGCAATGGGATCGCTCGGAACAGGCGTCCGCTGGATCGACATGGCGCAGGCGGGCCGGAACCCGGGCCGGATCATCCCCTCCGTCCTGCGGGCATTCGCCGACGCCCATCCCGACGTACATGTGCGGATCATCGGCGAACCCATCTGGGACGGCCGTACGGCGGTGGAGTACCCGGCCTGCGCCCAGCACGAAGCCCTGATCAACACGGCGTTCGGCGGACGGGACGTGACGATCCTCTGTCCCTACGACGCGCGAGCCCTCTCCCACGACGTGATCGCCGACGCCCACGCCACACACCCCGTCGTGATCAGCGCCGGCCGGCAGAGCGTCAGCCCGTCCTACGACCCGGACCGGGTGCTGGCGCGCTACAACGAAGCGCTGCGCCATCCGCCGGGGGCGGCGACGGTCCGCTTCGACGCGGAACTGCTGCCCGCCGCCCGTGACTTCGCGATGAGCGAGGCGCGGGAACGCGGGATGGCACGGGCCCGGCTGCAGGATCTGAGCCTGGTCGTCGCCGAGCTGGCGACCAACAGCGTGGTGCACGGCGGCGGTTCGGGAATCCTGCGGATCTGGGCCGAGAGCGAGCACATCGTGTGCGAGGTCCGGGACGAGGGGCGGCTGAGCGATCCGCTGGCGGGCAGGCATCCCGTGCGCCCCGATCAGATCGGCGGACGGGGTCTGTTCCTCGTGCATTTCATCTCGGACCTCGTCCGTGTGCACACCGAGGACTCCGGAACGACCGTGCGCAGCTACATCGCCCGCACCTGACCGGGTTCGTGTGACGGCATACGCGCGTGACCGGGTTCGTGTTGACGGCATACGCGCGGCGGTACACGTCGGTTCGGGGTCCGAACCGACGTGTACCGCCGTCGTCTTCTCCCGCCGCTACCGCGCGGTGTCCTGCCCGGCCGATCGCGCGGCCTCGCGTTCCGTGCGGGCCCCGGCCTGAGACAGCGAACCGCCCGAACTCTCCAGATGAGCCCGGACGAACCACTGGAATTGTTCGAGCGATCGCAGCTGTTCGATGAGAAGGTCCTCGGTCACCGGATCGATCTTGCCGACCTCGGCCACGGCCGTGCGGTGGTCCTCGACGATTCCCGTGTAGACCAGATCGAGGGCGCCGAGGTGCGCGATGGCATCGGCACGGCCGACGCTGTAGTCGTCCCAGGTCCGTTCGGCGACGAGCACGCCCGGCGTGCCGCGTGGAACCCCGCCGAGGGCGGAGATCCGTTCAGCGGCGTCATCGGCCATGTCACGCACGCGGTCCACCTGGGGATCGAGCATTTCGTGAACGGCGATGAAATGCGGGCCCACCACGTTCCAGTGGATGTGTTTCAGCGTGAGTGAGAGGTCGTTGAGAGCGTGCAGCCGCTTGCTCAGCAGGTCGATGATCCGGCCGCCGTCGTGGGTGCTGATGCCGGGGACCGTGTAATTCGGTGTCGGGGAAGTGGCCATGTTCCTTTCCTTCGCACACAGATCTCTTGCGGATGTTCTCGGTCGCGGATGTCCGTGGTGCGACTACCAGCGGTACCAGCGGCCGCGACTGCCGCCGGAGGCGCCCGGACGCGCCACGAATCCGACCAGCCAGACGACCAGCACGATGACCGCAATCCACCACAGCGCCTTGACGGCGAAACCCGCACCGAAAAGGACCAGGGCGAGCAGAAGAACGAGAAGCAGGGGAACCATCGGTATCAACCTCCAGTGCCTCCAAGTGCCCTCGTTCCTTTGCGTCACACCTCTCTTCCCCGGGGCGCCGTTCGGCTCCGTACGTGGCGGCGGAGTCGAAAGGAATCCGCCTTGGAGGCGGCGTTGGGCCAAATAGGTTGTCTGGGGCGCCTGTTGCGAATGAACCGTCGTGAACCCGGGCACACGGACGGAAACTCGAGAGAGGAGCCCTCGCCGTGCTCGTGCCCGACCCGAAGGTTGTCCGGAGGCTGCTGACGCGTTACGCGGCCCTGAAGATCGCGTACGCCGAGAAGGAGACGCTGGAGACGGCCCGCCGACTGGAGGACGTCACGTACACGCTCTGTGTGATGACGGGAACGACCAGCGTGCGCGACGCCGTCGTCGCCGCCGACGCCCTGCTGGTGGCCGGTGGGAACCGGCAGGACGCGCAGTCGGGCGGGCTGCTGGGGAACCGGACAACACCGGCTGTCTCGCCGGACGGGATGCCCGCGGTCACTCCGCCGCTGCGGCGGCCGCACACCGAGGTGCGGGCTTTGAACGGCCAGGGCGTCGGAACGCTCGGCCCCCTCTGATCTTCTTCTGTTCGCCGGACGTGTTCATGGGGTGGGGGGGGCCCCCCCCCCGGGGGGCCCCCCCCCCCCACCCCCCCCCCCCCCCCCCCCCCGCCCCCACCCCCCCCCCCCCCCCCCCACGGGCCCCCGCACACGA
>NZ_JBIAIQ010000008.1:179014-200690 GCF_042871525.1 Streptomyces sp. NPDC005784 | reverse complement strand
GGCGCCCCCCCCCCGGGGGGGGGGTTTTCACGGGCCCGGGCGGGGCACCGCGCGCCCCCGATTTAGCTTGTTGTGGGCCCGGTAGGTTTTCTGGGGGGGGGGGGCCCCCCCCCCGGGGGGCCCCCCCCACCCCATTGCCCCTACTCGCCGCGATGTCGCCAGTACCAGAGCAGACCCGCGACGAAGGCGCACAGGAAGACGAGGGGCAGAATCAGTCCTGGGATTCGGGCCGCCGTCATGACAGGGCTCCGACAGGAGAACAGGCCCATGGGGACCAGGTGTTGGCCATTGCTTTTCGCTTTCGCCGAGCTGCCGGCCACCGGGGCGCGCGTCGACGGGAACCGTCCCGACGGCGGCCGCGCTCAGGTGGCGAGGGCTCAATGATGGCGGGAAGATCGGGCAATGGATCCCGGCTGGGAGCGGCTGGATCTGTGTGCGAGGAGATCCGGCGGGCGCGCGCCCATCCTTCGAACGGCTGAACTACCTTGTCGGCTTCCGCTCGTTCTCCTCCTGTGAGCATCGTCGAGGCGGAGATGAGGAATCGATGAGCCGACACCGCAAGGGCCGTAGGCACCGCAAGGTGAACATGACGCCGCGTCCGGTCGGAGCGAGGAGATCACCGCGCGCAGTGCGGGAGCAGGTGAGCACGCGTGAGACCCGGGTGGCACGGGCCCAGTCCCCGTTTCCCGGGCAGAACAAGAACGGGGAGCGGGCCGGCGTCGTGGCCAGGAAGGTGGGCGAAAGCGGTCTGAGCCGCCACGCCGTGCGTACGTGGGAGCGGTTGGCGGAAGCCGGCCCCGGCGGAGCCGGGATCGCCGAACTCAGCGCGGCCGTGGGCTTCCAGCGCTCCACCGTGCTCGGGCACCTGAAGGGCCTGGCCGAACTCGGGCTGGCCGAGGACCACGAGAGTTCGTGGCGGGCGACCGGCCCGGTGGAGGGTGCGGAGGCGCGTGAGGGCGTACGGGCTTCAGCCGGGAGTACTTCCTAGGGCGGTGGCCTGAGGGAGCGCTTGCCAGGGTGGCTGAGCGAGCTCTTGCCGACGGGCACTTGCCAGGGTGAAAGCCCGGGCAAGTGCCCGTCGGCGTTCGCTGAGCCGTCCGTCGTCTCTCCCCGTCCCTTGTGCCAGAGGTTCGCCGGACATGCCGCAATCCCGGCGGGAGCGGCGGGTGAGACCGGCGGATGACGCGGATTCATCAGGCGACGCAGTGTCGGGTGGCTTTCTCGGGGCATTCGGATCCCATCGTTTCGACATGGCCTGTCAACCATCGACCATCGACAAGGGAGATCTCATGCTCGGCATCGCCGCGGCCGTACTGCTGTTCATCGCGTTCCTGATCAACGCCGGGGACGTTTCGACCAATCATGTGTTCACGTCGACCAACGTCATGCTCATAGGGCTCGCCCTGCTCGCTCTTCACCTCTCCGGCGTCGGCGGCGGCTGGACGACGCGCAGCCGCCGCCGCTGACGGCCGGGCAATTCCGCCGAGTGCGGACGGGACAGCGGGATATCTGCAGCCGACGAGCCGACGGAGGAAAATATGGCGGTCGACGGAATCTGGTCGTACGCACCGGAGTTCAACCACCCTGAAGTGCACGAACTGGCCGGCTACAGCGTTGAGGCGACCGACGGGACCATAGGACACGTCGACCGGCAGGCGGACGACCCCGGGATGCGGCACCTGATCGTCGACACCGGTGTGTGGGTGTTCGGGAAGAGCGTGCTGGTGCCCGCGGGTGTCGTCGCCGGCATCGACACGGAGTCGCGGAAGATCACCGTCGCGTGCACCCGCGAGCAGGTCAAGTCGGCGCCCGTGTTCACGACCGACCGCGAGACCCTCGACCCCGCGTATCTGTCGAGCGTCGGGAGCTACTACCGGAGCCTGCCGCCGAGGCGGCCCGCATGAGCCGTCGTTGAGGCGTACGGGGACTCGCGCGTGGAAGGAGAGCCACGACCGACCCCGCCAGGCATGGGGCGGGAACGCCGGCCGGACCGGCGCCGAGAGGTGAGGGATGAGCAGACGAATCGTCGGAGTGTTCCCAAAAGCACGGGACGTTGCCGCCCTGTGCCGGGACTTCACCTGGGACCTCACCCGGCTTCCCACGCGGTTTCCCGCACGGGGCCTCACTCGGGTCCTCACCCGGCTCCCCACGCGGGACCTCACCCGGATACCGATCGCCGGCCGCCCCCACCGGACCGCGTATGTCCGCTGAATCCGGGCCGAACGGCGCCATCGAGGCGGTCCGACCTGCGCGGCTCCGCCGGTACGGGTCGCGGCTGCCCGCTCTCTGGTGGCCGGCGCTGCGCCGCACCCCGGTCTCGATGTGGAACGACGACGTCTCCGACTGGGCGGCCGCTCTGACGTACTACGCGATCCTGGCGGTGCTGCCGGCCATGCTGGTCATGGTCATCGCCTTCGGCCTGATCAGTCCGGACACCGCCGAGCAGTTCATCGCACACGTCACGGCGTACGCACCGGCACAGTCGGGGGCGGAACTGCACCAGGCGCTGGGGGAGATGCTGCGCCAGCGATCCGCCGCCTGGACTCTGCTGGTCGCCGGTTCCGCGAGCGCTCTCTGGTCGGCCTGCAGCTACCTCGCGGTGTTCCGCCGGGCCCTGCACCGGATGCACGACGTGGCGGACCGCCGCTCGGCCTGGCGCACCGCGCATCGACTGGTACTGACCGCGCTGGCGCTGCTCGGACTGCTCGTCGTGAGCGCGCTCGTCCTGCTGCTGACCGGCCCCGTCGCCGAGGCCGCCGGCCGCGTCTTCGGGCTGGACGGCACGGTGGCCGTGGCCTGGAACCTGCTCCGCTGGCCCCTGCTGATGTGCCTGGTGTCCCTGCTGGTCCTCGTCGTCTTCCACACGGGTCCGCCACCCGCCAGGCGTCGGTACAGCCTGCCCGGCGGCCTCCTGGCAGCGTTCCTCTGGCTGGCCGTCTCCGCCGGATTCGCCCTGTACGCCTCCGGCTTCGGCACGTACAGCAGGCTCTACGGCTCTCTCGCGGGCCCCGTCGTCTTCCTCGTGTGGCTGTGGCTGTCCAACCTCGCGCTGCTCGCCGGGGCGCAGTTCACGGTCGAACTGAACGGGGCCGCGGTCGCGAGGAATCGGGCAACTGTTTGAGATTCACAGGTTTGTTCCGGCCGGGACGGCGCAGACGGACTGAGGAAGTCACATCTTGTACGGACGGACGGTGGAGGAACTGTGGGAATCATCGCTTGGATTCTGATCGGGTTGCTTGCCGGGGCCATTGCCAAGCTGCTCCTGCCGGGCAAGGACCCGGGCGGGATCATCATCACCATGCTGATCGGTGTCGCGGGAGGCCTGCTGGGCGGCTGGCTGGGCAAGGTCGTCTTCGGCGTCGACTCGATCGACGGGTTCTTCGACGTGTCGACCTGGGTCGCCGCCATCGCCGGATCGCTCATTCTTCTGGTTCTGTACCGGGTGCTGACGGGCAACCGCCGGTCGCACCGCCACGCGTAGGGGCAACGGGCCCGTTCGGCGCGTCATGACTCACGGCCTGGGGCCGGCACCGGAGCTTCCGGGTGCCGGCCCCAGGCCGTGAGTCGTCCATCGCAAGCCCGTCCGAGTGAAGGCTGTGGTCCTGCCCCGGCACCGGTTCGCCGGAACCGTGCGGGCCGTGCCTGGCGTCGTGGAAGCATGGTTCGTCGACTGGTTGAGCGCTAGGGGGCGTCGGATGGGTCGGACGGGGCGTTGGCTGCTGGTGGTTGTCGGGTCGTTGGTGGTGTTCGGGTTGTGCGTGCTGCTGGGTGATCTGTTGTTGCCGTGGGACCAGTCGACGCGGATCGGGACGGGTGCGGGCGCCGGCGCAGTTGTCGCAGGTGTGCTGGGGGCCTGGGCGGCGTCCCTGATCGGATCCTCGGCCCAGCCGACTGCCACGACGCCCGGCGCATCGTCCGCGTCGACCGCATCGGGCGACCGGTCGGTGGCGACGCAGGAAAATTCCGGGGTGATCATCACGGGGGACAACGGCACCGTTCAGCGATGACCAGGGCACAGACACCAGATGCTTCGGGAGGCCGTTCCGCTGCCGCCGGGCACAACTCCGGGGTGATTGCCACCGGCGATCAGGCCCGGATCGAGCAACGGAACCTCATCGTGACTCCCGCTGCGTTGCCGGCGGCCATTCGGGACGGGGACATTCCGAGGCTGAGCAACCTGCCCGCCCCGGACAGCCGCGTGTTCAAGGGGCGCGACGACGCCCTCACACTGCTGGGCGAATTGCCGTCGACCGGGACCGGAATCGTGGCGCAGACGGTGCGCGGCATGGGTGGGGTGGGCAAGAGCACCCTGGTCCTGCACCACGCCCACGCCCGTCTGGCGGCCGGGCACGGGCCGGTGTGGTGGATCGAGGCATCCTCAACCGCCGCTGTCACCGCTGGACTTGCCTCCCTGGCCGCGGCACTGAACCCGGTGCACACCGCGCTCCCCCTGGACGAAGCAGCTGCGTGGGCCGTGACGTGGCTGCAGGGCCGCACCGGATGGCTGGTCGTCTTCGACAACGCGGAAGAACCCACCTGTCTGCGCCCCTGTCTGGGCCGCCTGCGCACGGGGCAAGTACTGGTCACCACACGCCGTGACCTTCCGTGGCAAGACCTTGGCACCCCGTTGCGTCTGGAGACCCTCGCCCCCGGGGCGTCGCTCGCCGTTCTCCAGCAGATCACCGGACGCCACAGCGACACGGACGCGGCAGCGCTGGCCGAACTCGCCGACGAACTCGGGCACCTGCCGCTGGCCCTGCAGCAGGCCGGCGCCCACCTCGCCCAGACCCGGACCAGCGCCGACGGCTACCTCGCGCAACTTCGCACCGATCCTGCCGGTGTCCTCGCGGCCACACCCCCCGGTGATCCGCAACAGCGCACCATTGCCCGGTTGTGGAGCGTCACCCTCAACACCCTGTACACCGACACCCCCGACGCCGTGGAGTTGCTACGCGTTCTCGCTCACTGCGCGCCTGATCCGCTGCCCCGCCACGTTCTGACCACGGCCCTGCCCACACCGCAGGCCGTCGATCACGCTCTGGGCATCCTGGCCGCCTACAGCATGATCACGCTCACCGACGCGACCGTTACCATCCACCGCCTCGTGCAGACCGCACTGCGCACCGAGACTCCAGAGCCCGTTCCGCTGTCGCAACGCCGAGGCATACGGCGGCTCCTGGGCCGATCCCGACGTGCCTCCGGGCCGCACCCGAGCGAATCCGCTCTCGCCCTGATGCGAGCCGCCGTGCCTTCCGGCCGTCCCGACGACCTGCGGAACTGGCCGGAGTGGCAATCGCTGGTGCCGCACGTACAAGCCGTGGGCAGACACCACCGTGGCCGTAGAACGGTTGCTGATCTGGCAACTCTGCTGGGAGAAGCGGCTGTCTACCTCTCGGCCCGAGGACAGGAAGCCCAAGCCCTGCCCATGAAGGAGCGGGCGTTGCGGATCACCGAGGCCGCCTCCGGCCCCGACCACCCCGACACCGCGACGCGCCTCAACAACTTGGCATACACCCTCAGCAACTTGGGCCGCGGCAGCGAGGCCCTGCCCCTGCTGGAGCGGGCGTTGCGGATCACCGAGGCCACCCGTGGCCCCGACGACCCCGACACCGCCACCTGCTTGAACAACCTGGCATCCACCCTCGGAAACCTGGGCCGTCACACAGAAGCCCTGCCCATGAAGGAACGGGCGTTGCGGATCACCGAGGCCGCCCTCGGTCCGGATCACCCCGACACCGCTCTCGGCCTGGGCAACCTGGCGTCCACCCTCGGCAACTTGGGCCGCTACAGCGAAGCCCTGGGACTGGAAGAGCGGGCGTTGCGGATCGCCGAGGCCGCCCACGGCCCCGACCATCCCGACACCGCACTCCACCTTGGCAACCTGGCTTACACCCTCGGCAACTTGGGCCGCAGCAGCGAGGCTCTGCCACTGTTTGAACGGGCGTTGCAGATCGCCGAGGCCACCTTGGGGCCGGACCACCCCGATACCGCCCTCCAGATGAACAACCTGGCGTTCGTCCATAGCGTGCTGGGACGCCATGCCGAGGCCCTGTCCATGAACGAGCGGGCGTTGCAGGTCACCGAGGCCGCCCTCGGCCCGGACCACCCGGACATCGCAACGTGCCTCAACAACCTTGCATACAGCCACAGCGGCCTGGGTCGTCACAGCGAGGCTCTGCCACTCCTGGAGCGGGGGCTGCAGATCACCGAGGCCGCCCTGGGACCCGACCACCCCGACACCGCTCGCAGGCTGGCCAACCTGGCGCACACCCTGAGCGAGCTGGGACGCCATGCCGAGGCCCTGCCCATGCGGGAACGGGCGTTGCGGATCACCGAGGCCGCCCTCGGCCCGGACCACCCCGACACCGCCCTCAGCCTGGGCAACCTGGCATCCGCCCTCAGAGCCTCGGGCCGTTACAGCGAGGCCCTGTCACTGGCAGAGCGGGCGCTACAGATCACCGAGGCCGCCCTGGGGCGCGACACTCCGACGCCGCCCTCCACCTGAACAGCCTCGCCGCACTCCACGTTCGGCTGGAAGACATGCCGGATGACGAACCCGAATCACCCGCGTAGTCAAGCCGGCCCAGGGCGGATGGGAGGGAGCGGAGGCTGGATGCGGTGATGTGCTGTGCCCAGGACCCGGCGCCGCCTTCCCGCCGTGGCGGGCGTCCTGCCATGATCACCGGAGAACGTTTGCGCCCGCCCGATCATGTGGCTCCTGCCCGCCGGACCGCTGTCCGGGCCGACCGGCGTGGGCCGCGACGCCGCCCGTGAGGAGCCCGAGTGACGTACGACGTCGGCGCACTGCGCGCCGAGATCCCCGCCCTGCTGTCCGGTGTCGCGCACTTCGACGGTCCGGGCGGAACGCAGACCCCGGCCCGGGTCGCCGGGGCGATCGCGGACGCGCTCACCGGCCCGCTGTCGATCCGGGGGCGCCTGACACCGGGAGAGGCGAACGCCGAGGGTCTCGTCCAGGGGTTCCGGCAGGCGGTGGCCGACCTCGTGGGCGGCCATCCCTCCGGGGTCGTCTTCGGCCGCAGCGCCACCCAGCTCACGTACGACTTCTCCCACACGCTCGCGAAGGACTGGGCCGCCGGTGACGAGGTCGTTGTCAGCCGCCTCGACCACGACGCCAACATCCGGCCCTGGGTCCAGGCGGCGCAGCGGGTCGGCGCCCGCGTGCGTTGGGCCGACTTCGATCCGCAGACGGGTGAACTCCCGCCCTCGGCGGTGGGCGACCTGCTGACCGAACGCACCCGGCTGGTCGCGGTCACCGCCGCCTCGAACCTGATCGGGACCGTGCCCGACATCGCCGAGATCTCACGTCTGGTCCGCCGGCACACGCGGGCACTGCTCTTCGTGGACGGCGTGCACTACGCGGCGCACGTCTTCGTCGATCACGCGCGGCTCGGTGCCGACTTCTTCGTGTGCTCGCCCTACAAGTTCTTCGGCCCGCACCACGGTGTCCTCACCGCCTCCCCGCAACTGCTGGAGGAACTGCGCCCGGACAAGCTGCTGCCGTCCACCGACGCGGTCCCCGAGCGCTTCGAACTGGGAACACTGCCCTACGAGTTGCTCGCCGGCACCACTGCCGCGATCGATGTCCTCGCCGGGCTCGCCACCGTCACGACGGGCGGGCGCAGAGACCGGCTGCGGTCGGCCTTCGCGGCGATCGAGCGGCACGAGGGAGCGTTGCGCGAGCGGCTGGAGGCGGGTCTTGCCGAGCTTCCCGGTGTCACGGTTCGCTCGCGCGCGGCCGATCGCACGCCCACCCTGCTGCTGACGTTCGACCACCGGGACGCGGCCGACGCCTATCCGTTCCTGGCGGCGCGCGGCGTGCACGCGCCCGCCGGATCGTTCTACGCGGTGGAGGCGTCCCGGCACCTCGGCCTCGGCGACAGCGGTGGCCTTCGCGTCGGACTCTCGCCGTACAACGACAAGGACGATGTCGACCGGCTGCTGGAGGGCCTGGCCGCTTTCCTTCGGTCGTAGGCACAGGGGCGGTTTCAGGTGTCGCGGGGCGAGGTGCCGGGCCAGGCCCGGCCGGGCGGGCGCGATGTCGTCGTCAGGTCACGGGGGCGCTGTCGTCGTCGGGCCGGTGGTCCGGCGCGGTGATCAGACGGAGCGCTTCGGCCAGGTGACGTGGGCGGAGGAGACCCGGGCCGGACTGCTCGCCCCAGCCCGGTCCGCTCAGCAGGACCTGGCTCCGCGTTCGCGCTCCACGTACTCCCCAGCGTGTCGCGGCGATGTGACGGGCGAGCGGAGGGTTCGCCGTGGACCGCGACTGCGACCACAGGACCACCGCCGGAGGACCGACGCGCCGCACCGTCGCCATGAGCGCCTCGGGCGGAACGGCCCCACCGAGCGTCAGGACGGGTACCCGCCGTTCCGCCAGCGCCGCGTTGAGCGCCTCCAGCGGCAGGGTGTGCTGCTCGTCCGGAAGACAGGCCAGCAGCACGGGCGACGCGGTGGCGTGCGCCGCGTGCCCCGCCGCGGACACATAGACATGCCGCAGGGTGGCGGAGACGTGCCAGGACAGGAGGTGTTCGACCTCGACGTAACGGTCGCCCGAGGACTCCCACTTGCGGCCGACCGCCCGCAGGGTGGGCACCATCACTTCCTCCCAGGCTCTGGTGAGGCCGTGGGACCGGACCGCGGCCGCCAGTTGTTCCTGGACGGCGAGGGCGTCCAGACGGACGGCGGCACGCGCGAGACCCCGGCAGTCCTGGCCCACGTCACCCAACGGCAGCCCGGTGCCCGACCGTGACCCCACTGTTCCCGGGCGCGGGGCGGTCATCGCCGACCGCTCCGGAATCCGGACGCCGGCGCGCGTCCGGGCGGCGAGGAGTGGGGATACCGCGACACGGCCGCGCCGAGCCGCCTCCTTCGCCGCGCGGGCGGCCTCGGCGGGAGGCAGGCCCACGGCGGTCAGCCGGCACATCTCCTGGACCATGGCCACGTCATCGGGAGACCAGCGGCGGTGGTGGCCGTCGGCTCGCACCGCGGGCCCCAGCCCGTACCGTCGGTCCCAGGAACGCAGCGTCGTGGGCGACACCCCGAGCCTCCGCGCCAGGAATCCGGTGGTCACTCCCGCGTCGGCGGTCTCCGTCCCCTGGTGGGCGCTCAGTTCCACGGGGCGGCCCCCGGAGGAACGGCGGACGACGGTCCGGCGGCAGCGGCGCCCCACCCACGGGTTGAGGGGCCCGGTGTGCGGCGGCAGCAGATCATGTCGGGGCCTCGCCTCGATTCCGGAGCCGTCCGGGACCGACCGGTCCGCCGGGCTCACCCCTGCTTCGGCGCGGGGCCGCCCACCGGATGCAGCGAACCGACCCGTCGTGTCGACCGGGTCGCCCCGCCTCCCTCGGGTGGGACCACACGGGGCCCGCCAGAGGCTCACTTCCCGAGCTGGAGCGGCCCTCGTCCTTGGGCCGAACCGAGGCCGGCCGTCTTGCTGTCGGCCGCACCGAGCCGACAGCCGTGGCGACCGGAGCGGTGGCCGGTCAGGCGACCGCCGCGGCGGTTCGCGCGCGCTCCGGTGCCATCGCCCAGCGCACGGCCGACGTGAACGCGCAGCCGAGCGGACGTACACACACGCTGTCCACCAACTGCAGGCGCGGCAGCCGCAATTCGGCGGCGGCCCAAAGGGGCAGCAGGGACACCGCGTTCGCGGCGAGCACCCCGTACGGGAGGCGGGCGACGAGCGGCACCGGCGGGTTCAGCAGGAGGAACCGCGCGGCATCGCGTGCCTCCGGCGTCGCCCGCACCTCCCCGCGGTACGCGGTCAGCCGCTCCGTGAGCTCGGCACGGTTCGTCGGCGGGTCCAGGACGCCCAGCGCGGCCGCGACCCGGGCCGTGTCCGCCACGTACGCGTCGTAGTCGGCGTCGGACAGCGGGCGCGCGCCGTACCGCTGATGCGCGCGCAGGAAGCTGTCGATCTCCGCGACGTGGACCCAGCCGAGGAGGTGCGGATCCGCCGCGTGGTACGCCGTTCCCTCAGAGGTCACCCCGCGCACCCGCTCATGGACCGCCCGTACCCGGTCGCAGGCCTCCTGGGCGCTCTCGGCCGTCCCGTAAGTCGTCACCGCGAGGAAGGTGGAGGTGCGCTGGAGCCTTCCCCAGGGGTCCCCGCGGAAGCCGGAGTGCGCGGACACGGCGGCCATGGCGAGCGGGTGGAGCGACTGGAGCAGCAGCGCGGAGAGCCCGCCGATGAACATCGACGCGTCACCGTGCACCGTGCGGATGGGGCGGTCCGGGCCGAACCAGCGAGGTCCGGGCGTGCCGTGGATGAGGGCGCGGTTCTTCGGCCCGTCCGGGCCCGCGACCCGGGTGAACAGAGCGCTCCCCAGCCGTTCCCGCACTCCGCCGCCGTCCGCTCCGCTCAGTCTCATCGGGGTGATGGCCTCCCTCCGCGTCGTGTTCCGTCGAGCCCGCGACCTCGCCGGAACCGGCCAGGTCGATCGGTCGGCCCACGCCACAGGCTGGGCCGCCCGCGGTGAGTTCGTCGCCACAGGGCCCGGCGGATGCGGTCCGCGACCGTGGGTCCCGGGGTGGCGCGCGCACCGGCGGAAGCACCCTTCAGCATGGCTGAACTCGGGGAAGAAAGTCCACGGGTGGACGGTGGCCGCCGTCGGCGACGTCCACCGCAACCCGCGCAGTGCCCGTGACGCGGTTCCGCCGCACACTCGCGATCATGGATACGGCTCACATGGCGATGCGGGTGCCCCATGCCTCCGCGCGGGCCACGGTGTGGGCGACGTGGGCGGCCGCGACGTCCAGGGCGGCATGCCCGGTCGACTTGAACAGGGTGAGTTCGTCGCCGTCGCGCCGCCCGGGGTGTTCGCCGCCCAGGACCGAGCCGAGGAGCGTCACGGACCGCTCGGGCGGGAGGTCCTGCAGCTCGTGTGCGCCGGAGGGGGGCCGGGTCGTGGCGGCGCCGCGCCACTCGGCGAAGAGGGTGGCGTCCCGGACGGTCTCGGCGTCCAGCTCGGGTCCGTGGGAGCCGCCCACGGAGCTGATGTGCGTGCCGGGGGCGAGCCACGCGCGACGGATCACCGGCCGCACGGCTCCGGTGCAGCAGAACACCGTGTCGGCCCCGCGCACCGCCTCCTCGATGCCGTCCGTGACCCGGCCGACGGGGTGGAGGGCGGCGGCGCTCTCGGCACGCCGGGGATCGCGGCCGGCGACGGAGACGGGGGTCTTGGGATCCAGGGCCGCGAGCAGCGCGATCTGCGCACGCGCCTGGGCACCGGTTCCGATGACGACGACCCCGGTGGCGTCCGGACGGGCCAGGGCCCGAGCGCTCAGCGTGGCGGTCGCCGCGGTGCGGATCTCGGTGAGGGGCTCGGCGTCCATCAGGGCCAGCGGGCGGCCGTCCGCCTCGTCGAAGAGCGCGACGATGCCCCGGTGACTGCTGCGTCCGGGCCGTGCCGGGTCGGCGAACACGGAGACGAGCTTGGCCGCGAGGCCGAGACCGGGCACATGACCGGGCATCGCACCGAGCAGGCCGCCCGGCGCGTGCGCCGCGATCCGCGGCGGCGCGGAGACCTTTTCACGGCAGACGGCGACGAGTGCCGCCGCCACGGCCTCCAGGACACGGTGCGGATCGAGCGCGGCGCGCGTCTGCGCCCCGTCGAGGAAGAGGAGCTCGCTCATGCCGGACTTTCGGTGGAGATGGAGTTGGAGGTTGCCGTGGGCGTGGACGGGGGTGCGTGCTGGGACGTGGGTGTGGCCGCGGGCCGGGACGAGGACACCGGATCGGAAGGTGTCTGTCCGGAGTTCCCGGACCCTTCGGAGTCCCCGGAGTCCCCGGAGTCCCCGGACCCTTCGGAGTCCCCGGAGTCCCCGGAGTCCCCGGAGTCCCCGGACCCTTCGGAGTCCCCGGAGACCGCGGAGACCGCGGGGGCTCCGGAGGTTCCGAAGTCTCCGGGGCCGGAGAGGATCCGTCCCAGGTCGTCCGTCGCCTCGCGCAGCCGCTCCCGCAGGTGGGGAAGCCGGGCCTCGTCGAACTCCGGGCCCAGGCCGACCAGGGTGAGGGCGCAGACGGGCGCGCCCGGACGGGTGATCACGGCACGGGCGAGCGAGGCGACCGGCTGTTCGTTGCGCCCGTACTCGACGGCGAATCCGGTCCGTTCGGCACGCTCGATGTCGGCCAGCAGCCCGTCGGCTCCGGTCAGCGGGTGCCCGGCCTCCTCCGCGACACGCAGGTAGGGGACCCGGTCGGACGCGGAGAGGGCGGCCACGAGGGCGAGCGGACCGGCGAACCGGTGAGCGGGCAGCGCCTCGCCGGTCAGACTGCTGATCATCGCCAGGCGGTCGGGGCGTACGACGTCGATCACGCGTGAGCGGTCGACCTCGGGCACCTGAAGGTTGACCATCATGCCGGTGCGCTCGGACAGCGCCGCGAGAACCGGTCGGGCGAGCGCTCCGAGCGAGTTCCTGGCCGCCGAGGACGACAGTTGCAGGACCGCAGTGCCGGGCAGATAGCGGTCACCGGCGCGCAGCACCCAGCCACGCCGGACCAGGTCGACGAGCACGCGATAGGCGGTCGCGCGATGCAGGCCGACCTCCTCGGCCAGGTCGGTCAGACGCGGGGGCTGGGACGCGCGGGCCACGGCCTCGACCAGGTCCAGGGCCTTGTCCACCGCGGTGCGGGGTGCTTCGGACACTTCCGACCCCTCCTTGTGGCGTCGTGAGATGCGAGCGTACGGTAGCGCATGTTGCGAGAGACGATACGTCTGTTACGTAGAGCGTAACAACGGTCGGATCGAGCTCCTGACCGGTCCGGACAGAGTGACTGCTGAGGTGAAGATGACGGACGAGGCTTCGGGCGCACCGGCCCCGCACGCTCCCGCGCTGAAGGGAACCGTCGCGGTGTACCGCGGCGCGACGCTGTTCGACGGAACCGGGCGGGCTGCCCGGGGCGCGACGTCGATCGTGATCGACGGCCCGGTCATCCGCGCCGTCGGGGACGATGCAGTGATCGCCGAGAACCTGCCCGCCGTCGCCCAGGTCTTCGACCTCGACGGCCGCTTCGTCGTCCCCGGCCTGATCGACGCGCATCAGCACATCGCGACGCCGCCCGACCGGCCCGTCGCCGAGGCGGTGCTGCGCCGGCTGGTCCGCAGCGGGGTCACCGCCATCCGCGACATGGCCGACGACCTGCGCCAGGTGGGCGACCTGGCGAGGGCCACGCTCGTCGGCGAGATCCCCGGCCCCGACATCCGGTACGCCGCACTGATGGCAGGCCCCGGCTTCTTCGACGACCCGCGCACCCACCAGGTGTCCCAGGGCGAGACGCCCGGCGCCGTGCCGTGGATGCAGGCGATCACGAAGGACACCGACCTGCGGCTGGCCGTCGCACTGGCGCGCGGAACCCACGCCTCCGCGATCAAGGTGTACGCGGATCTCGACCACACCACCGTCGCCGCGATCACCGAGGAGGCGCACCGCCAGGGCATCCCCGTCTGGGCCCACGCCACCGTCTTCCCGGCCACGCCCGGCCAGATCGTCACGGCCGGCGTGGACAGCGTCTCGCACGTCACCCTGCTCGCGTTCGAGGGCACGGACGAACCGCTGATCAGCTACAAGAACAAGCCGCGGGTCGAGTACGAGCGGTTCGCCGCCGGCGACGACCGTCGTATCGAGCAACTCTTCGCCCTGATGCGGCAGAAGGGCACCGTCCTCGACGCGACCGCGGGCATGTGGGCGAGCGAGGCCCTCGCGGGCGACGGTCCCGAGGACGCGGCGCGGGCGGCGGCCAACACCGAACTCGCCGCCGTGCTCACCGCCCAGGCCCACCGGGCCGGTGTCGACATCGCGACCGGGACGGACTACGAGACCGATCCCAAGGACCCCTTCCCCGCCCTGTACGCGGAGTTGGCGTTCCTCGTGCGCCGCTGCGGGATGTCGCCCGAGCAGGTGCTGCGTTCGGCCACGCTGATCGGCGCCCGGAGCGCCGGCGCCGAGGACATCATGGGCAGCGTCGAGGCGGGCAAGCTCGCCAACTTCGTCGTCCTGGAGGACGATCCGCTGCGGGACATCGAGCATCTGCGCAGCGTCACGCTGACCGTCAAGCGAGGCCGGCGCTTCGAGCGCCGTGACTTCGAGAGCACCAGTGCCGGGCGGCCCGACCGCGTCCAGCCCCCCGCGGCCGAAGAGCCCGCGGCGACCCACCCCGTCGAGGAGACCCGATGACCGCCCTCCCCATGATCATCAACGCGCTCGGGCAGCTCGACAACCCGAATGCTCCCCAGTCGGCCGAGGCCGCCGCGCAGCTCAACCCCTCCAGCGAGCAACTGACCGTCGACGCCCGCACGTTGGCCGACGCGCACGCCTCGGGCCTCACCGCCGTCAACGTCACGCTCGGCTACACGATGGGCGACCTGCCCCCGTACGAGCACACCCTGCGCGAGATCGCCGTCTGGGACGGGATCATCCGGGACAACGCGGCCGACCTCCTCAAGGTCCGTACGGTCGCCGACCTCCACCGGGCCAGGGAGGAGGCCCGGATCGGTGTCATCTACGGCTTCCAGAACGCGGTCGCGGTCGGCGAGGACACCGGGCGCGTCGCCACCTTCGCCGACCTCGGCGTGCGGGTCGTCCAGCTCACGTACAACCAGGCCAACCACATCGGCGACGGCTCGATGGCGCCCGCCAACCGGGGACTGACCGACTTCGGCCGGAGCGTCGTCGAGGCGCTCGACGAGCACCACCTCATGGTCGACCTCTCCCACAGCGGTGAGCGCACCTGCCTGGAGGCCGCCAAAATGGCGCGGCGCCCCGTTTCGATCAACCACACCGGTTGCCGGGCGCTCGCCGACCTCCCCCGCAACAAGACGGACGAGGAACTGCGCCTGGTGGCCTCGCGCGGCGGCTTCGTGGGCATCTACTTCATGCCCTTCCTGAACGTGTCGGGCCACGCGACGGCCGCGGACGTCGTGGAGCACATCGTCCACGCGGTCAACGTGTGCGGCGAGGACCACGTCGGCATCGGTACCGACGGCTCCGTCACATCCATCGACGACCTCGACGCCTACCGCGCGCATCTCGCCGAACATGTGGCCCTGCGGCGCGAGGCCGGTGTCGGCGCGGCGGGGGAGCGCGACGACACGCTTCCCTTCGTGCTCGACCTGCGCGGAGTGGACCAGTTCCGGGAACTCGTCCGCCTCCTGGAACGGCGCGGCTACACCGCCGAGCGCATCGAGAAGATCCTCGGCAGGAACTTCCTGGACTACGCCGACCGGGTGTGGGCCCCGGAGGTCTCCCGGTAGCCGACTCCGGCACCAGGGCGCCGCGGCGGACAGCCCATCGGACGGACCTGCGCCGCCGCCCGACCGACCCTGTTCCCGGTCATCCGAAAGCCGGCAGCCCCGTGACCCGTACGCGTACGAGCGGGCCCTCGGCCGAGGCCGTTCCGGAGGTCGCTTCGCCGCTCGGGTCCGGGGTCGGTGACTGCGTGGCCTCTCCGGGCGTGCCGCTCGGTGAAGGGGACGGCGAGCCGGACGCCTCACCGGCCGGAGCGGCGGGGGCGACGCGCGGAGGTGTCGCGCTGGGCCGACCACTCGGCGAGACGGCCGAGGGAGAGGGTGCCGCGCTCGCGCCGTGGCGAGGCGGCTGCTGGGACCCGGCGCCGACCCGTTGGTCGGCGGCCGGGTCGCCCGTCGGCACGGTCACGTGCCCGGCGGGCAGCCCGCGCGGATTCTTGAACGCGTCATCACGCCCCACGGCCGAGGGGGACGGGGTGCCCGTGGGCCGTTCCTCGACACGCGAGGCGGCGCCGGCTGCCGAGGAGTCCTTGTGCGCCTTCCGTACCCCGTTCGGCAAGGACAGCCAGGGCGCGGCCGAGTCCCTCCCGCTCACCAGGGCCGCGAGGGCCGTGGCGAAGCAGACGCAGGAGACCGCGACGATCCAGCCCATGCTGCGCAGCCAGGAACGCCGCCGCCCGCTCTCGTCGACGAACACGGCCCCTTCACCGGACGTGAGTACTTCCGTCCTGCTCGGTCCCGCACAGGTGGATTCCCCCGTGGATTCCCCCGTTGTCCCTGCCATGCCCCGCTCCTTGACGATTCTTGTCGCCGGTCGCACACCGGCGACTGCGCGCTGATCCGGATGGCGACTCCGCGCTGATCCAGAGATACGAAGGCGATCACTGGTTGACTCATTCCGACCGGTTGTGATGCATCTAGGGCGGGTTCTGTTTGGCAAGGCGAGTGTCGAATCGAGCGTCACCGCAGCGGAATCCGTTGTCGATGCAGTCGAATCGATCGTCTTACCTTGCCCTCGCGGTGCATACGTTCGTACTCTTGCTGAATCCGCTCGCGACGGAGCTCGCCGATCGAGCTCGCCCACTGAGTTCACCTTCAGAGTTCACCGACAGAGGAGTCCCTCGATGGACCGCACTCGCCTGCAGCAGCTCCTGGCTCGTGAGAGCGCCGAGGTCGAGCGCCGCAACCCGCGGTCCAAGGCCGCGTACGAGCGCGCCGACCACCTGTTCGGCAGGGTCCCGATGACCTGGATGAACAAGAACGCGGGGGCCTTCCCGCGCTATCTGGACACCGCGCGCGGCGCCCGCATCACCGACATCGACGGGCACGAGTACATCGACTTCTGCCTCGGCGACACGGGCGCGATGGCCGGTCACTCCCCGGAGGTGGTGGCAGAGGCGGTGCGCACCCGGTTCGCCGAGAGCGGCGGCGCGACCGCGATGCTCCCCACCGAGGACGCCGAGTGGGTGGGCGCCGAACTGACCCGCCGCTTCGGGCTCGCGCGCTGGAGCTTCTCGCTCACCGCGACCGACGCCAACCGCTGGTCCATCCGGCTGGCACGGGCGGTCACCGGCCGCCCGAAGATCCTGGTGAACAGCTACAGCTACCACGGCAGCGTCGACGAGTCGCTGATCGTGGTCGGCCCGGACGGGCACGGCACGGCCCGCCCCGGAAACGTCGGCGCCCCCTGCGATGTCACCCTCACGAGCCGCGTCGCCGAGTTCAACGACCTGGCTCAGCTGGAGCGCGAACTCGCCCACGGCGACGTCGCCGCCGTCCTCATGGAACCCGCGCTCACCAACATCGGCATCGTGCTGCCCGAGCCGGGCTACCTCGAAGGCGTCCGCGCCCTCACGCGCCGGTACGGGACCCTCCTCATCAACGACGAGACGCACACCTTCTCCGCGGGCCCCGGCGGCTGCACCGCCGCCTGGGGACTGGAGCCGGACCTGCTCACCATCGGCAAGGCGATCGGCGGAGGGATCCCGGCCGGCGCGTACGGGCTCTCGGCCGAACTCGCCGACAGACTGCTCGGCCGCGCCGACCTGGACCTGGTCGACATGGGCGGCGTCGGTGGCACCCTCGCCGGGAACGCTCTCTCGGTGGCCGCGACGCGCGCGACCCTGGAACACGTCCTCACCGACGCGGCGTTCGACACCATGGCGAAGCTCTCCGAACGCTTCGAGGCCGGGGTGCGGGCGGGCATCGAGGAGTGGACCCTGCCGTGGTCGGTGAGCCGGCTCGGAGCCCGTACCGAATACCGGTTCGCCGACCCCGCGCCGCGCACCGGAACGGAATCGGCCGCGGCGGCCGACACCGAGCTGGAGGACTTCCTCCACCTGTACCTCGCCAACCGGGGCATCCTGCTGACCCCGTTCCACAACATGGCGCTCATGTGCCCGGCGACCACCGAGGAGGACGTGGACCGGCACACCGACGTCTTCGCCGCGGCCCTGGCCGAACTGGTCGGCTGAACGACCCCGTTAACCTTGGACCGGGTCAGCCGGAGAGGAAGAGCGTGGACGAGATCGACCGGGCCATCCTGCGTGAACTGCAGATCGACGGCCGTATCGCCTATGCCGAACTCGGCCCCAAGGTCGGGCTGTCCGCGTCGGCGGCCCGCCAGCGCCTGCAACGACTCCTCGACTCGCAGGCGGTCCAGGTCGTCGGGGTCACCGACCCGATGGGCATGGGCGGTCAGGCGATGGCCCTGCTCGGCATCGCCGTGGACGGCGATCCCCGAGCGGTCGCCGACGCGCTGGCCGAACGGACCGAGGTCGTCTACTCGGTGCTGACTTCGGGCGGCTTCGACCTGTTCGCCGAGGTCGTCTGCCCGGTACCGAGGGATCTGCTGGACTTCGTCAACGACGTCGTACGGCAGATCGAGGGCGTCCGGCAGGTGCAGTCGTTCCCCTACTTCGGAATCCACACGCACCGGTTCCTTTGGAACGTGGGCTGAGCGCCCCTCGCCGCCGCTACCGGGCCCCGCTCGGGGACGCCCTCTTGTCGGGCGTGGAGATCCGCACCCCCAGCGGGCGGGCCAGACCGATCACCCCTTCGTCCAGGCGCTGGAGATGCCGCAGGACCCGGCCCGTGACGCGGTCGTGCCGGGGAGATTCCGGCTCCTGCGGCTCCAGCATGGAGGCGAGGCTCGGACCGGTCTCCGCGACGCCGTCACCGGCGTCGTCCTCGACCCGTGCGACGAGGACCTCGATGTTGTGGCTGATCCGGCTGCCCGCCAGCTTGAGCCGCGGGTCCGCGGCGACCGTCCCGCTGTAGGGAACGAGTTCGGCCGTCGCAGCCAGCGATCGCGCGTGATAGGCGCACGTCTCCAGCAGGGCGACGATGTAACGGGCGGTCTGACGGCGAGCCCGCCACGGTGTGATCGGATGGGTCAACGGTTTGGTGGATGACCGCAGATCGTCCAGCGCCGCGTCCAGATCGCGGGCCTTGTCCAGCAGATCGAGGGCGATCCCGCCGCTCAGCTGCTCCACCGCCGCGCCGCTGACGTCCCCGAGCCGGGTCAGCACGGTGGCGAGGAGCTCGTCCGTACGGCGGTCGGTGGGCACCGGAAGGACCAGGGCGGCCGCGATCACTCCGCAGGCCGCACCGAGCGCCGTCTCCTCGATCCGCAGGACGAGCACCGCCGAACTGTACGTGTTGAGCACGGTGTACAGCAGTCCCAGCATCGCCGTGACGAAGAAGGACTGCAGGGCGTACGACACCGGGGCGGTGAAGTACATGGCGAAGATGAACAGCAGTACCAGCGCGAACGCGGTCCAGGGGTGGTCGCCCACCACACCCGCCAGGGCGACACCCGCGATGACGCCGAGGACCGTGCCCAGGAGCCGGCGATATCCCTTGACCAGGATCTCCCCGGTCGAGGAGGTGTTCAGGAAGACGACCCAGCAGGTCAGCACCGCCCAGTACCACCGCTGCGGGAAGAGCAGCTCCCCGCCGACGATGGCCAGCGCCGAACCGACCGAGACCTGCACCGCCGCCCGGGTCGTGGGCCGGTCCAGCCCTCGGGGGTGCGGCTCGTCCTGCTCCACCTCGGCGACGATGGCGACGTCCTCGGCGTCCAGTTCCTCGCGGGAACGGGTTGTCTCGGGGGAGTCGTCGGACTCGTCCTCGGGTCCGTCGAGCGCCAGCCGCAGCCCGAGGGCGGCGCGGGCCGTCTCTCCGATGCCGCGGAAGACATCCTGCACGGCCGCCGGGGCACGGGGCAGGTTCTCCTCGTCCCGGTAGCCGAGCAGCCGGTTGCGCAGCTGTGCCATCCCTGCGCCGTCCCCGGCGGAGGACGGGCGGGTGACCAGTAGCCGCAGCGCGTCGAGATCACGGTGCAGGATCGCGGTCGTCTCGTCCTGTGCCCGGAGCCGGTCACCGGGCGCGGGCAAGGGCGCGTGCGGCAGATGCAGGGCGAGCGTGTCGGCGCTTTCGGCGCTGCGCGCCGTGAGGATGAGCAGACCGAGCCGCTCGGCGGCGATCTCGGCATCGGCGATCCGCCGCTGGAGCAGCGAGGCACTCGCACTGTCGCTGGTCCCCTCCTCCAGGCGGTTCTGGATCATCATCGCGCTCTCGTGCAGCCGCGCGGTGTGCAGTCGTACGTCGTCCAGGGCGTCCTCGACCCCGTCGGGAGCGGCGTCGAGCAGCTCGGTCTGGGCGGACACCAACTGGGCCACGCGGGCCCGGAACGCCTTGCGCAGCCGCGTGAGGACGCGCTCGGGCGTCTCGGCGACGAGGACGAAGCGGGCCACCGCGCTGCAGGCGAAGGCGATGACCAGGGTGGCGTACAGCCCGGGAAGGGCGGCGGGGCCGGCTCCGAGGAACAGGGAGATGAAGTAGACCTGGAAGCCGATCAGGCCGAGTGCCGTACCGCGATCACCGTACCGCCGGCAGTAGACCGCGACGAAGATGAGCGCGATGAAGCACACGTCGCCCGCGACCACATGGCTGCTCAGCAGCGCGCCCAGCGACATCGCGACGACGGCCACGGGCAGGCCGAGCGCCAGCGTCCGGGCCTGCTCGCGGCGCTGCTTCTCCTTGATGGCGAAGGTCGCGACCATGGCGGTCGTGGCGCCGGGCACCATCTGGGCGACATCGGCTCCGAGTACGCCGAGAACGGCCAGCGCGAGGGCGACGGCGCCGACGGTCCGTAGTCCGGCCATGAGCCGCAGCAGACCCGGATCGGATGCCGAGAACCGGTTCCAGATGCCCGCCCGACTCGGCCGTGCCACTGTCCTCACGCTGCCACTTTTCGCCGCTCCCGCGTCTTGATCCGGAATTCCAGCATGGCACCGTGCGGCGCCCCGCGCCGAGTCTCCCCGCCCGGAAACGGTCACGCAGTTCTCGGGCGGCCGCCCGGTGGCCGCCCGACGGCCTGGCGTTCGGCGGCCGGTCTCGGCCGGTCGTGCGGATCGTGCCGGACGCGCCCGGCGGGGTCCCGGTGGCCGTCGTTGTAAGGAGGCCGCGTCGGATCTCTTGTGGGAGCGCTCCCATGGCGTCAGGATGCCGTGTATGAACCCATCGCCGATCATTCGCGCCTACCGGCCCGCCGACCGTGCCGCGGTCGCCGACGTGTGTGTGAGCACCGCGGACGAGGGAGGGGATTCGCGTGCCCGGTATCCCGACGAGGAGTTGATGCCGGCGATCTTCGCCGAGCCCTACTGCCATCTGGAGCCCGAACTGGCCTTCGTCCTGGACGACGGGGGCGGTCGGGCGGTCGGCTATGTGATCGGCACGGGGGACACCGCGGAGTTCGTCGCGCGGTTCCGTGACACATGGATCCCGCGTGTCGCCCACCGCTATCCCGCCCTCACGGCACCGCCGCGCACGCCCGCTGAGGAGATGGTCGGGCTGCTGCACACCCCCGAGCGCATGATCCTGCCCGAACTCGGCGACTACCCGGCGCACTTGCACATCGACCTGCTGCCGGACTTCCAGCGGCGCGGCTACGGAAGGGCGCTGATGAACACCTTCCTGACCGCACTGCACGACCGCGGGGTGCCAGCCGTCCACCTGGGCATGGTCACCGCCAACAGGCCCGCGCGGGCCTTCTATGACCGTCTCGGCTTCCACCGGATTCCCGTCGGCGACCCCGGGCCGCTCACCTACCTGGGGAGGTCGACGGTGGTGGAGGCGCCGACGCCCGCCGAACGGCCGGTGACCGTACCCGTGTCGGGAGGTTCCGAGCGTTCATGGCCGCACGGGTGCGAGGGGTGATGCCGGCCGACGCCGACCGGCCTGTGACGGGTGCCTCTGTTCCGGGCCGGAACAGGCGTCCTGGATCCGGCGCGTCACGGGCGCGGGGGGGGCCGGGGGGGGGGGGGCCCCCCCCCCGCCCCCCGGCGGCCCCCGGCCCCGGCCCCCCCCCCGGGGGCGGCGCCGCCCCCGCCGGGGGGGGCGGGGGGGCC
>NZ_JBIAIQ010000008.1:0-179004 GCF_042871525.1 Streptomyces sp. NPDC005784 | reverse complement strand
GCCTTTCCCTCCCCCGCCCCGGGGCGGCCCCGCACCGGGGGGCGGGCCCCGGGGGCGCCCCGGGCGCGCGCGCCCCGGTTCCGGCGGCCCACTGCCGCCGGAACCGGTGCGCTCGCGCGACTCGGACCTCAGCGCGTGGCCGCGGCCGTCTCCGGCGCGGTCGCGGGGCCGGCCTTGTCGCCGCCGACGGCGGCGCGGGCCGCCGGGATCACGGCGGCGATGGCGGCGGCCACCAGGGCGACGCAGCCACCGACGATGAGGCCGGTGCGGAAGCCGCCCTCGGAGGTGAAGGTGTAGCCGGCCGCGCTCGTCGTCATCTGGGCGAGGACGACGCCGACGACCGCCGCGCCGACCGAGGTGCCCAGCGAACGCATCAGGCTGTTGAAGCCGTTGGCGGCGGCGGTCTCGGAGAGCGGGACCGAGCTCATGATCAGGGCGGGCATCGCACCGTAGGCGAGGCCCACGCCGCTGTTGATGACCATGCCGGTCAGCATCAGACCCCAGGGCGTACCCATGAGGGCCAGCGCCAGTCCGTAGCCGAGGGCGATGACGAGGACACCGCAGATCAGCGTGAACTTCGGGCCGCGGGCGTCCGTCAGCTTCCCACCGAACGGGGAGACGATCATCATCATGATGCCGCCGGGCGCCATCCACAGGCCTGCCGCGAGCATCGACTGGCCCAGGCCGTATCCGGTGGCGTCGGGGAACTGGAGCAGCTGCGGGATGATCAGCATGCTGGCGTACATGCCGAAGCCGACGAAGATCGAGGCGACGTTGGTGAGCAGGACCCGGGGGCGGGCCGTGGTGCGCAGGTCGACCAGCGGGTCCTTGGTGCGCAGCTCCCAGGCACCCCAGGCGATCAGCACCACCACGGCGGAGACGAACAGGCCGAGCGTCGTCGCGGAGCCCCAGCCCCAGTCGGCGCCCTTGGAGACGCCGAGGAGCAGGCAGACCAGGCCGACGCCCAGCCCGAGAGCGCCGAGCCCGTCGAAGCGCTGACCCTTGGCGCTGGCCGGCACGTCCGGGATGAGGAACCAGATCAGCGTTCCGATCGCGACGGCGAGCACGGCGGAGCCCCAGAACAGCACGCGCCAGCTCGTGTACTGGGCGACCGCCGCGGAGATGGGCAGGCCGAGGCCGCCGCCGATGCCCATGGAGGCGCTGACCAGCGCGATGGAGGAACTCAGCTTCTCGGCCGGCACCACGTCGCGCAGCAGGGCGATCCCCAGCGGGATCATGCCCATGCCCATTCCCTGCAGACCCCGCCCGACGATCATCGGGACGACGGACGAGGAGAGCGCGCACACGACGGAGCCCACCACGAGCGGGACGGAGCAGGCGAGCAGCATCCGCCGCTTGCCCAGCAGGTCGCCCAGACGGCCGGAGACCGGGACGCAGACGGACGCGACCAGCAGGGTGACGGTGATCACCCAGGCGGAGTTCGCGGGCGTGGTGTGCAGGATCTGGGGCAGCTCGGCGATGAGCGGAGTGACCAGCGTCTGCATGATCGCCGCCACGGTGCCGGCGAAGGCGAGCGTGGCGACCACGCCGCTTGCTCGGGCGTTGGGCTGGGGGGCGTCCATGAGGGACTCCTCGGTCTGTCTGCGGGACAAGGGATGTGCATCATACATGCCGTATGTATCGCGCATGTGATGTGGCTCATGCATGCGTTGTGGCTCGTGCATGCGGGTGTGGGACCATGGAGGGCCGGGTCGCACCGCGACATGTGCGGGACGCTCGGCTCAGGTGACGGCGGGAGGCGGCAGGCGGATGGTCAGGCCCACACACGAGGTCGAGTACGAGCAGATGCTGCTCAGCCGCCATGGACTGATGAACCACAGGGGCGGCCGGACCAAGGACGGTGTTCTGGAGCGCAGCGCCTACATTTTGCTCAGCCGGATCCGGGTCCAGGGGCCGATGTCGATCGGTGAACTGAGCGACGCCTTCGGGCTCGACGCCTCCACCCTCAACCGGCAGACCGCCGCGGCGAAGCGCGCCGGGCTCGTCGAGCGGATCCCCGACCCCGGCGGCGGCATGGCCCGCAAGTTCCGCATCACGGACGAGGGGGCGCGGCTCCTCGACGAGGAGAGGCAGGGGCTCGTCAGTTCCCTGGACCGTGTCATGGCCGACTGGCCGGAGGCGGACATCGCCGCCTTCGCCTCCTATCTGCGGCGCTTCAACACCGACATCGAGCGCATCGGCGGCCGCCCGTGGCCACGTCCGTGACGCAGAGCTCCAACTGCCCCCGGACCGAAGCGGCGTAGCGGAAAACCCGATGACGCGGCAGCACGCCGTCTCCTACGCTCACCCGCATGAACAGGCCCGGGGGACTGCTGAACGTCGTCGATGTCGAGGCGACCTGCTGGGAGGGCCCGCCTCCGCCCGGAGCCGTGAGCGAGATCATCGAGATCGGTCTGACGGTCGTCGACCTGGACAAAGGCGTACGGGTGGAGAAGCACCGTCTTCTGGTCCGGCCCGCCCGGTCGACCGTCAGCGCCTTCTGCACGGAACTGACCGGGCTGACCCGGGGCGAGGTCGAGGCGGGGCTCGAATTCGCCGTAGCCTGCCGCGAGTTGGCCGCGCGTCACCGTACGGGGGAGCGGCCGTGGGCGAGTTGGGGCGACTACGACCGTCACCAGTTCGCCCGTCAGTGCGCCGCCACGGCGACTCCGTACCCCTTCGGCCACCGGCACACCAACGCCAAGGCGGTCTTCACCGCGGCTCACGGACTGCGCAAGCGGCCCGGTATGGCACAGGCACTGCGTCTCGCGGAACTGCCCCTGGAGGGCAGACATCACCGAGGTGAGGACGACGCGTGGAACATCGCCGCCCTGGTCCTCGACCTTGCGGAGCGGGGGACTTGGCCGGACGCCACCGCGTCGCGGGCCTGAGGAGCTATTCCCCTTCCAGGGCGAACCAGGGTCCGCGGTCCAAGCGGTCCCGCACGACCTCCCGCGCGTCGGCGTCGGCGATCCGGTCGGCGAGGTGCTGGGCGCGGGCTCTGAGTTCCCCGGCGTCCGGTGCGCCGGTGGCCGCGGCCGTCCGGGCCAGGATCTCGACGGAGAAGGCGCTGTCCCAGTCCGTGAAGTCACTGGGGTGTTCGGCGATCAGTTCCGCGTAGCGCGGGGCGTGGTGGGCGGCGATCCGGGGGCGGCCGATGGCCAGGGCGGTCTGGGCGATGGTGTATTCGGCGCGGCCGTGGTTGGCCGGGGTGCCTGCCTCCAGCCAGTGGTAGCACGCCGCGTACGCCTGGTAGAGGGCACGGTCCTGCTCGGCGCGCGGGGTGCTGGGGGTGAGGTCGAAGAGCAGGTCCCCGAGCGCGTTGTTGAGCTCGACGGCGAACCAGCGGTGCAGATCGCGTTCGCGTGGTTGGCGGTTGCCGAACGCGCTGACCACGTCCTGCCAGCGGGCGAAGCCGTGTTCGCCGGCGATGACTTGCTGCGCGTCGCGTATGGAGAACCGGGCGGGGTCCACCGGGCCGGTCCTGGCCGCGCGTTCGGCGGCTCCGGGCTTGCCGTGCCGGACGGCCAGACGCAGGTCCTTGGCCAGGGTGCGCAACTGCCCCAGGTCGGCCTCGGCCGGAAGGGCAGGGGTGGTGCTGGTCATGGTGCGAGTCCTTCGGGTCACAGGTGGGGATCCGGGCGATTCCAGCGGCTGAGAGACCTCAAGTACTGGCCGGTGACGGGCGGTTCCCCGTACTTGCCGGCCCCGAGACCGAAGATCTCCAGGGCTTGGCTCCGCGCCTTTTGGCTGGATGCCGGACGTCGTCCAAGCAGATTCGATACGGCGCTACGCGTGCTTTTCGGCTTCCCGTGCCGCGCGCTCCAGCCGGCTCCTGTAGCTCTCCCACCATGCCGAGTCGCCCAGCGCCATGCTGTCGTTGCTCTCGTCCATCCCGACAGCGCCGTCGATGAGTTCCCTGATGATGTCAGCGTGCCCGGCGTGCCGCTGCGCATCGGCGACCACGCGCACTACCGCATGATGCAACGTCACCTCGTCCCGCTCCTTGGGCCACCACGGCACCCTGCCGGTCGTTTCCAGCGCCAGCGCGTCGATCGTCGCGTCCGCGTGTGCCCACGCCCGGCGGTAGAGCTCCACGATGTACTCGCGTGACTCGTCGGCGGTGGCCCACATGTCCGCGTTCGGCTCAGCACCGTCATCGAACCAGGGCAGCGGCTCACCGGACGGTCGTCCGAAGGTGTCGCCGAGGTAGCCCAGCTCAATGGTGGCCACGTGTTTGACCAGGCCGAGGAGATTGGTGCCGGTCGGTGTGAGCGGGCGGCGGATGTCGTACTCCGAGAGGCCTTCGAGCTTCCACAGCAGGGCATCACGAGCCGACTGCAAGTAGCGGTGAAGGTCAGCCTTGGGATCCGGTGTGGTCATGGCGGCCAGTCTGCCGTTCACGCGGTCCCTCCACCGCCTCTTTCACCGCTCGTGGCGAACCGGATCATCCGACCTGGCGGGCGAACTCGGTGCGTCGGGGCGGCGGTTGGCTACGACGTCATGGGCGGTTCGGGTTTCCGTGCCAGAAAGGTGGCGACCGTCCTCTTCGATCCTTCGCCGGGTTCCTGCAGCAGTTGAGAGGTGACGACGAGTCCGGCCCGGTCCAACAGCGAGACGATGCGATCCGGTGCTTGCAGGTGGGACTCGAAGGACACCGGATGGCCGCCATACGCATGCGTCGGACGCACATGTACGTCGTCTCCCACATAACCGGCCATCATCAGCCGGCCGCCGGGTGCGAGCGTGCGATGGAATTCGGCGAACACGACGGGCAACAACTCCGGCGGCGTGTGGTGGGTGGAGTAGTAGGCCAGGATGCCGCCGAGCTCGTCGTCCCCGATCGCCAGCGCGGTCATCGAGCCCACGGTGAACTTCAGGCTCGGGTACGCCTGCTGGGCGACCTCGATCATCTTCGGGGACAGGTCGACGCCGAACGCGCGCACACCCAGATCTGCCAGATGCGCCGTGACCTTGCCGGGCCCGCACCCCAGGTCCGCGACCGGCCCGCGGTCGGCCGACCGCACCACTTCCGCGAACACGGCCAGCATCGAGCGTGACAGCGGATCCAACTCCGCCGGTGACATGACGAGTTGCGCGTAGTCGGCGGCGACGGTGTCGTACGACTCCCGGACCGCGGCAAGGTAGGAGGGCTCAGTCACGCGGGCGACTTTAGAGGCGGGCACTGACATTGACGCTGATACTCAGGTTCCGGTGGTCTGTCCAACCCGGCACTTGCTCCGCGTCGGGTCTACGAAGCCAAGGTGGCGTGCCGGGTGGGGAGGTGTGTGACGGGGACCGACACATGGCCATGTTGATC
Source organism: Streptomyces sp. NPDC005784 (assembly GCF_042871525.1). NCBI lineage: Bacteria > Bacillati > Actinomycetota > Actinomycetes > Kitasatosporales > Streptomycetaceae > Streptomyces > Streptomyces sp. NPDC005784. The sequence goes on along the minus strand of NZ_JBIAIQ010000008.1, from coordinate 173,684 downwards.
GATGGTCGGCCACGCAGCCGCCTCGCCGGGGCCGGGCCGATGAGCGCACGTTGTCGTGGTCAGCCGGATTGAGTAGGGTCACCGACGTGAACACCGGACCGGCGCTGCGCCACACACGGATTGGCCATCCGGTGGAGGGCTGATCACCCAGCGGGTGCGGAGAAGGCACCCCCTCAATTCGGCACGCGGACCTCCCAGTGCTTGTGCACCGTGAGCCCCTTTTTTCGTGTCGAACAACATTGAGGTCAGCCGCATGACAGTCACGTTCAACCACACCATCATCGCTTCCAAGGACCGCCACGAGTCGGCACGCTTCTTCCGTGAGTTGCTGGAGGTGCCCGCTGCGCCTTCCTGGGGTCCGTTCACCAACATCCAGCTGTCCGACGGTGTGCTGCTGCAGTTCGCCGAGCCGCCGGTGGAGATCCAGATGCAGCACTACGCGTTCCTGATCGACGACGACCTGTTCGATCGGGCGTACCGGCGGCTCTGTGACCGCGGCATCGAGCACTGGGCCGATCCCCAGATGCGACGCTCGGGCGAGATCAACAACGAGCACGGCGGACGAGGCGTGTACTTCAAGGACCCCGCCGGCCACGCGATCGAGTTGATCACGCGCCCGTATCTGTAGTAGGGCGGAACCTGGTCGGACACCCGAGATGCGAGGCCCGACCACGACGTCACCCGACGGCAGCCCGGTCGTCGAGTTCTTGCTGAACGCAGCATTGCTCGGCTCGTGACGGGTGGGAGGAACAGAAGCGCCTGCTCGTCGGCCCGACACGTCCAGTGCATGGACGGCCGTCCGGGCGCATGGAGAAGCGGTACACCAGGGCGGGATGCGCCGGAGTGCGGCTGGTTCACCCCGAAGGGTTGTTTTGTGGCGGGTCGTGGTGAACGGAGTGTGGGTGCGGGTGCCTCGGGGAGAACCTGGGTCGTACGCGAAACGCCGTCATCGAGGAGTGCCGCGTGTCCGATGTCGTCTTCACGGCGGATTTCGCCTCGACTCGTCAATGGGTCGCGGGCCACTCCTGGGCCTATCCCGACGGCGGTCCGGTCAATCCGGGCGATGGAAAACTCGACCATCTGGTGACCGACCCCGCCTACTGCCGGACGGGTCTCTTCCGGGCCACTCGACGACCCGACGGTGAATGGGACGCGGGGCTCCTCACCACTGAGGGCAGCGCGGACGGGTTCATGGTCCGCACGGGAGATGTGCTGGAGACGCGGTTCCGGCTGCCCACGGTGACCGGTGCCTGGCCGGCCATCTGGACGTGGCGGGACGGCGGTCAGGAGATCGACGTCTTCGAATACCACCCCGACAACCCCGACCTGCTGGAACTCTCCAACCACGTACACGTCGCCCACCACTACTACCGGGACCGGGCCATTCAGCCGGGTGCCTGGGTCGACCTCGTGGTCGAGTTCGGCGCCCACCGCGTCGTGTGGTGGGTGAACGGAATCCGAGCCTTCGACGACCGGCGCGGAGTGGGCAGAGCCTGGCACGCCCATCTCATCGTCAACCTGTCCGTGTGCGCGGGGCGCTACCACCCGCCACCGCCCCCCGAGGCGTCCGAGATGGACTTCGAGGTGGCCCATCTGACCGTTCGCAGGCCCCTGTTCGACGGGCCCTTCCCCGCGTCGGAGGAGTACGAGGTCGACCTCCTCAACTGATGGCGGCACAGGGAAATCGGCAATCGGGGCCCGGCAGGTGCATCCGTCGCTGCCCCCGGGCCGGAAGTACGGCATCAGAAGCGACGATGCGCTCGTGCACGTCGCGCCGACGGGTGCCGAGGGCCATGACGAATCCGCAACCGGGGTGGGACGGCCCCGAGGCCGCGTACGTCAGTCACGTCGGCAGTTGCCGCACGTGCCAACGGGAGTCGGGGCGTTGCCCGCGGGCCGCGCGCTTGTGGCGTCTCTACCAAGCGTGGCGCAACGGCCACCCCGCGTGGCCCGAGGACTCGGAGTAGGGCCTGCACACATGCCCCGGCGGGCGGCGGTGGACGTGTGATCCGGCTGTGACCCGGAACTATGACGTCCGCCACAGCCGGGCAGGCCGGGTCCTGATCAGCTGGACCCATGCGCATAGCCGCCCCCCTCTTACTGGTCCTCGCCTCGGGCCTCGCCCTCTCCGCCTGCGGACAGTGGACCGACCCGCCTGCGTCCGACGCGCGGCCCACCTCGTCCGACGATCCGAGGTTCCTGCCGCTCGCCGCGTACGACATGCCCGACGGTGACGTCCGTACGGTCGGCACGGCCCGGTGGACGCTCGCCGAGGAGTGCATGGCGCGCCTCGGGTTCGACGGCCTGAAGAACCTCAGCGTCGACCCCGTACCCGACTGGCCCGAACGCCCCGCGACCGATGGTGTTTTCACGGCTACGGCCCTCGTCGAGTTGTCGGGTGACTTCCGCTACGGCGTACAGGACCCGGAGCAGGCCGCGCGGTACGGCTATCAGGCGCTGCGGGTCGCATACGAGCGCCGGTATCCGAAGAGGAAATGGACTCTCCCCGAGTACCTCGCGCTCACGGGCGAGTTCGTCGGCAATGATGCCAAGGCCGTCCACGGTCACCCGATCCCGGATCGCGGCTGTCTCGGCGAGGCCGACCGCGCGATCTACGGGACGAACCGCCGGTACCGCAGGGATCCGGTCCTGGAGCTGGAGAGCAAGAGCTTTCAGCAAGGCATGCGGGACCCCGCCTGGAAGCATGCGGACAAGGCGTGGTCGGTGTGCATGCGGGAGGCGGGCTTTCACTACGCCACTCCCGAGGACGCGCGGACGGGCCGCGACCGCGAGGAACCGGAGCAACGGCTGAACGGGGAGGGGCACGATCTCAACGAGGCTTCCGCCCTCGAGAAGAAGACCGCGACCGCCGACGTCCGCTGCAAGCAGCGGACCGGTTACGTCAGCGCCGTGCACGCCGTCGACGTACGCGTCCAGAACCGGCTCATCACCAAGAACCGGACCGATCTGGAGGCACAGCTCCAGTGGAACCGTGACGCGGCGCGCAGAGCGCACGACATTCTTGAGGGCCGGTCGTGACGCCCGCCCCGCTCCGTTCCGTTTCTCCGGCCGGCACCGCCACGCCACCGCCATGCCGCCGAGGGGACGGGAGAGGTGCTACCAATCCGCTGCCCCTTCGGCTACGGATATCCAGTGGTCGGTGAGACGATCCCTCCTCTCGGTCGAGTGCGAGGCGTGGAGAAGCGCCGTGAAGGTGGAGAGGTGCCATGCGAGGCTCTGCGCGGATGTCCGCCGATGATGTGTCCCGGCCCGGAACGACCGGCGCACTCGCGGCGCTGGTGCCGCGTCGCACGACGCGTCCGGATTCGGGTCCGCCGCGCGCTGCCGTACTGATCCTTCACGGGGGCACCGCGGACAGCAGGGCCATTTCGCGACCGTGGAATGTCGCAGGCGTGCGGATGCGGCCCTTCGTGGGTGCGGTGACGCGGGCTCTGCCGGACGAGGACACGTTCGTCGGGCAGGTGCGCTACCGCTACCGAGGGTGGAACGGTGCGGACGCCGACCCCGTCGCCGATGTTCTGCGGGCACTCGCCGAACTCGCCGAACTGGTGGGGGAGGTGCCGGTCGTGCTCGTGGGCCACTCGATGGGCGGGCGCGCCGCCCTGCGTGCCGCGGCCGCCCCGCAGGTCCGGGCCGTGGTGGCTCTCGCGCCCTGGTGCCCGGAGGGCGAGCCGGTCGCCCACCTCCGGGACAAGCGCGTGATCGTGCTGCACGGCGACCGTGACCGGGTCACCGACCCCGCGGAGTCGTTCGCCCTCGTCCGCCGGGCGGCGGAGGCCGGCTCCTCCGCGAGCGCCGTGCGGGTCGAGGGCGGTGACCATGCGATGCTCCGACGCGCGCGGATCTGGCATCGGGCCACGGGTGCGACGGTCGCCGACCTCGTGGCCCGGATCGACGGTGGGCCCGACCTGCTCTCCGCCGAACGGCAGGGCGGCGAACCCGGCGTTCTCTGACGGCCGGTCGAGTCTCGCCGGTCGTCGATCGCCGGTCGAGCCCAGCCAGTCGTCGGACGCCGGTCGAGTCCAGCCCGTCGTCACTGGCCTGGTGCGTCCAACCGGTCGTCGGGGTCCGGGCCGGAGGAGAAGGGGCGGCGGGTGCCGGACGCCAGTCGTGCCGCGGACGCGGGAAGCGGGGCGCCCGTCGACGGATCCCAGCTGAGGATCCACTCGAAGTCGCGTTGCAGCCGACGGGCTTCGCTCCGGACGAGCGTCGGTATGTCGCCGCGTTCGGAGATCAGTTGGGCATAGATCGGCGCATCGTGCACGTGGGGATCCTCGACTCGCTCTCGTGGTCTGACGTGCCTCGAAGGTACGGCCGGGAGGTGGCCGCAGTGGTCATCCGCCCAGCTCGGCCAGAACCGGTCAAGGTGTGACCAATGGGCGCCGTCGATGTCGAACGAGGTGTCAGGGAACGCCAGTTCTGTGCGCACTTCCGACAGGTCCGAGACGCCGGGGCATGCGAGCGGCCTGGCGGGACACGCTGGGGTGGCCCGGTCGGACGGGAATCCGGACAGAGTGGACCGGGTCGGCGGGACGGGAGTTCGGGTGGGGGTCGGGACACGAGGGGGTTCCGATCGCCGCAACGGACGTGCTCAGCCGCCGTTTCGAGCACGGCGCGTGTCCTCACCGTCGCGCTACGAGGTGATGCGATTAAGGTCACGAAAATGTATCGGACATCTGGGACGTGGATCTTCACATCGGGTGCACAACATGGCTAAGTTGACGACCAGGCCGCCCGACTCCCTCCGGCGAAGCTCGCCGGGCGGTGCGGCCTCCGCCGAGTCCGGTCTGCCCTTGTGGCGGCTGGAGCCGGGGACCCACCGAACTTGGGGTGAATCGACCCAACTGCCTTACGGGGCAGGGGTCGTAGGGCATACCTTCCGGAATCGTCCGCCCGAACCCGACAGCTAACCCGGTAGGCGGACGACGGAAGGAGCACCACTCCATGGCGCCGGAACGCACCCCGCCCAGCGGCGAAGAAGTCCGTCGACGGCTCTCGTCCCTCTACGACCAGGCGGAGAACGCCACCGGTAACTTCAACGCGACCCGCGCCCTGGCGAACTCCTCCCGCAAGCCCGACCGACGTGCCGCCGGCCAAGGTCGCGCGGAAGTCGATCCCGCCCAGGAAGCCCTGATGCGGCAGTGGTTCGACGGGGCACGCTCCCGTTTCGGGCCCTCGGCCCCGGCCGTACTGCCGGCCGACAGACAGCCGGACCGCGGCAGGGAAGACGCCCGCCCGACGGAGGGTGCGAGACGTCCGAAGGAGCTCCCCGCGGAGCTCCCGACGGTGTATCAACTGGAGCAAGCCGGTCGGCCGGTGGCCGAGTTGGCGGCGGCACCGGTACGAGAACTGACCGCGGGTCCGACTCCGGAACTGACCGCGCGCCCCGTCCTGGAACTGACCGCGGGTCCGGTGGCCGAGATGACGGCCGGGCGCGCCCCGGCAGCACCCGCACCCGAGGCTGCCGTCCGCGCGGCCCTCCCTGCGGCGTCCGCTCCGGCCCAGGCCTCGCAGAAGTCCGCGCTGCACCTCAAGAAGCACAGTGCTCGGCGCAAACTGGCCGCCGCACAGGAACTGCTGTCGCGGCACGCGGCACGGCAGAGCGTGCCGGCCATGCAGGCCCCGGCGATCGAGTACCGGCCGGTGGAGGAACCCCGGCTCCCCTCGTTCCAGCCGACGCCGCAGCCCCCCGCGTTCCAGCCGGCTCCCCAGGTCGCCGCGTACGCGTCGATGCCCCAGCCCCCTGCGTTCCAGCCGGCTCCCCAGGTCGCCTCGTACGCATCGGCGCCCCAGACCCCCGCGTTTCAGACGGCGCCCATGCCCACTGCCTTCGAGTCGGCCCCGGTGTCCCCCACGTTCCAGTCGGCGCCCCTGCCCGCTTCTTACGAGCCGGCGCCTTCGCCCCCTGAGTACAAGTCGGTGCTTCTGCCGCTTTCGTACGAATCGGCGCCGCTGCCCACCTCGTACGAGCCGGCGCCCGCGCCGCCCGAGTACAAGTCGGTGCTCCTGCCGCTTTCGTACGAGTCGGCCCCCCAACCCACCTCTTACCAGCCGGCGCCCATGCCTCCCGCGTACGAGCCGGCGCCCATGCCTCCCGCCTACGAGTCGGCCCCTGTGCCGCCCGCGTACGAGCCGGCGCCCATGCCACCCGCCTACGAGTCGGCCCCCATGCCCCCTGCGTACAAGCCGGCGTCCCCGCCGGTCGACGACGGTTGGCGGCAGTCGTTGCGGACCGGCAAAGAACAGGTGTGGCCCGCCGCTCCCGGGCCCGTCGACACGAATCCGGGGTTCAGCATCGACAGCCTCGTCGCTGCCGCCGCCCCGCCGGTCGTCGGATACGACAGCAGGGCCGCGGAGGCCGTCGCCTTCGCCCGTGCCCAGGTCGGCAGGCCGTGCGTGTGGGGAGCGTCCGGACCGGGCTCGTACGACCCGTCCGGCCTCACCCAGGCGGCCTGGAAGAGCGCCGGGGTCATGCTCCCCCGAGCGACGCGCGACCAGGCGGGGGTCGGCCCGGCGGTCGCCCTCGCCGGCATCCAGCCGGGTGACCTGGTCTTCTTCCACGCCAATGTGAGCCACGTCGGTCTCTACGTCGGTGACGGCATGATGATCCATGCGCCGAGTCCCGGAGCGCGGATCGCCGAGGAATCCATCAACTATGCCGGGCAGGCAGCCATCCACAGCGTCGTACGACCGGTCTGAGACGGCCCGGCCGTCCTAGGGGTGCGGTCGTCCCGAGGGTGCGGTCGTCCCGAGGGTGCGGTCGTCCGGGGGAGTGCGGGCGCCCGCCAGGACGCCGTGGCGGCGCGCCTTCAGAACTCCCGGTCGATCCCCGTGACAGCGGCGGGTCCCAGCGGGGCGTCGTCCTCGGAGAGGCCGCTGTCGCGGAGCGCGCCGGAGACCAGCCGTACGGCCTCGGCTTCGGCGCTCTTCCGGTTCGCCGCCTCGACTTCGAGCCGGACGGAGAACGTGTGGTTCTCGTCGACGGTCAGCAGACTCAGTTCCTCGCTCTCGCCCAGGTCCGTGTTCTGCGGGTCCTGAGGGCGGAGCCTGCGTTCCACGTCGGCACGGGAGACGTCCGAGAGGCCGTGGACGAACGTCCCGGGAACGGTGATGACGAAGGTGGTCACAGGAACTCCTAGTGCGGGTGCCCCGCGGGCCTGAAGTGCGGTCGGCTGTGTGATCGCCCGTGTACCCCGCATTGTGCCGCGCACCCGGATCTTCTTCGCGTCGGGCGGAGCCTGCGGTGGGGTGACCGGGCCCGGCAGCGCCTGCCGCCCGGTGATCGCGTGGCGATACGGTCACCCCATGGCTGACGCTCGGTTGACCACTGCCTCGTATCTCGTCCTCGACGTCAACTGGTCCTCGGACCCGGCCCTGTGCCTCGTGTCCATGGTGGCCGGGCTCTGCCGGCCGGCGCGAGCGGACGCCTGCTGCTGACGAAGTCCCTGGCGCCGCAACCCCGGCACTGAGCATGACGTTGGGCCAACGACGCTTCGCTGCCGACTCCCGGAAACGTTGTCCACGTCATTCGTTCCGGACGGAGGCAGGGCCGCGGGCCGCGCGCGAAGGGCAGGATACGAGGCGCTGACCGACGGGGAACGACGCTGGGGTGGGACCGATATGCGCTGGTGGCGTCGCCCTCCGCTCGCCCCGGAGCCGGACCTGACAGCGCACCTGCGGAGCACGGTGTGGGGGCCCGCCGAGTTCGTCGGATGGCCGCCCCGCCGGCTGGTGGGGGAGGGGGTCCTCGCCGGGGTCCTCGGGGCCGGGTCGATCGTCGGCGTCGGGGTCGTCGGCGATCGGACCGGGGTACCCGTCCTGGCCAGTGGTGAGGCGGGGCTCGTGTGCGCCGGAGGCCTCGTCCTCCACCTTGTGCTTGTGCGGGCGGGGCGGGCACTGGTCGGCATCGTCGCCGTGCTCGGCGTGTGTCTCGCCCTCCAGGCTCCGCAGGCCGCGGCGGGCGTGGTGCCGGCGGACGGGGAGCGAGTGGCGCCGATGGTGGTCACCTCCGTCGAGGGCGGCGGGCGGGCGGGCGCGGGCCGTACCCGCTACCTGTGCTCGGTGGTCGCCCGGGACGGTGCACCGCTCAAGGTCCGCGTCTGGCGGGGCTGCGGGCGGACCACTCGGCCGGGTGACGTGCTCGCCGTCGTCTACGACCCCGAGGGGCGGGTACCGCCACGCGCCCTGGCCGCCGGACCCGCGACGACCGTGCCGCTGCGCGATCTGGCCGCCCTGGCCGCCGCGCTGCTCGCCGGATGCGTGCTCGCGGTGGTCCGCTCCCACCGCCTCAGCCATGCGGCCTCGACCGCGTGACACCGTTCGGCGGCCACCGACAGCCGCAGGCCGCCAGTAGCCACCGCCGTCCCTCGCCGGTCCAGCTCACAGCGGGAGGATCACCAGTGCCGTGTCGTCGGTGATGCCGCCGGGCGGGAGCAGGTCCGACAGGAGGGCGTCGGCGAGCGCCTCGGGCTCGGCCTCCCGGTGCCGGGTCAGGGCGGCGACGAGGCGTCCGAGGCCGACGTCGATGTCTTCGACACGGCGTTCGATCAGACCGTCCGTGTACAGGACCAGGGTGTCGCCCGCCGCGAAGTCAGTGGTGGCCTCGGGGCGGGCCACGTGTTCCGGCCGGGCTCCGAGCGGCGGGTCGGTCGCCCGGTCCAGGAACCCCACGCTCCCGTCGCCGCGCAGGAGGACCGGCGGGAGGTGCCCGGCACTGCTGTACGTGATGGTGTGGGCCCCCCAGTCGATCCAGGCCGTCACCGCCGTGGTGGATTCGGCGCCGTCGACGGAACGCGAGTACAGCCCGAGCACTTCAAGCGCTCGGGCAGGTCCGCTGGAGGCACGGGACGCGGCACTGAGGGCGCTGCGCAACTGGCCCATGACACAGGCGGCGGACAGCCCGTGGCCCACGACGTCGCCCACCGCGACCGCCATACGGTCGCCGGTCAGCGCGACCAGGTCGTACCAGTCGCCGCACACGTTCAGCGCGCTCGTGGCCGGGCGATAGCGTACGGCGGCATGGTGGGGCCCCACCTGGTGCGTTGAGGGCAGCAGCGCGTCCTGGAGTGCGACGGCGACCTCCCGTTCGTGGGCGTGGGCCTGCCGCAGGCGGTCGTTGACCTCCTGCAGCTCCCGGGCCCGCGTGTACAACTCGGCCTGCAGCACGGGGGTCCGGGTGCCGTGCGCCGGCCTGCCGCGGGCACGGATGAGTTCGGTGACCTCCTCCACCCGGTGGACCACCAGCACCACGGTGCCGTCCTCGCCGAACACGGGAGCGTTGACCGGGCTCCAGTACCTCTCCTGCCAGACACCCGGCCGGTCCAGGGACTCCACGTCGTACCGCTGAAGAGCCATGGCGTCGCGCTCCCCGGTCTCCACCACCCGGCGCAGGGAGGCCTCGAGGTTCCGCATCCCGTCGGCGGCCGGATCGTCCGGCCGGTCGGGGAACACGTCGAACAGGTACCGGCCGACCAACTGCTCGCGAGAGCGGCCCGAGTTGCTGAGATAGTCCTCGTTCGCGTCCACGAAGACCAGCTGTGGGGTGAGCAGGGCGACCATGCCGGGCAGGGCGTGGAAGACACCGCTGTAGTCGATCTCTGCTCCCACCACCTGTTCACCCGCCTCACACCGCCCTGGTCGTGCCCACGGTGGAAGCGGCGGAGCACCTGGCCCTGCACCACCCGCCCGGCCCTGGCCGGGGCCCGGGCCCAGGGCGTACGTGTGGTGCAGTGTTCTCATCAGGCCACCGCTCCGCGTCCGGTGCAACCGCGGAGGTGCCGCGGGCCGCCCTCGCCGTGCCTGGTCCGCCCGGGGACGGGCCGTTCTCCAGGCGCTCCCCGAAGCGTCCTCGGGCCGTTGCTCCGTACGGGGTTGCTGTGAATGCGAGAGACGGTTGAACACAACGAAACCCCCGCGCGTATAGGGCTGGGGGATTTCCATGCCGAGCCGACCACGACGCGTAGGAGCACCACCTTGGGACGCAACACGCGCAGACGCCCCACGGGCGCACGACGCGCGACTTCTGCAGCTTTCGCACTGATATTGGGCGGAGGCGGACTGGTAGCAGTCAACGTCTACGCATCGGCGACCGAGACCGGGGCGGGCGGCGGCCCGCAGGGCCTGCACGTCCTGTCCGCCGGCTCCGCCACCATCGACTGCCCTGACGTCGGGAACCAGTTGAAGACGGTCCCGGACGCCGCGAAGGGGGATGTCGACAAGGAACTCGCGGTCATGGACCAGCAGATCGCCGAGGCCTACCAGCAACTCCAGGCAAAAGCCGATCAGATGCAGCAGAGCGGCGACAGCGGCGCCGACGCCATCATGAATCCGCTCAAGGAGAAGCGGGCCGAGTCGATCGGCCGCATCGTGGCCGCCATCGACGCCGCGGGGGATCCGCCGAGCGGACTCGACGGCCTCGCGGCCTGCATACTGCGTCCTTCCGGCATTCAGCCCGGCAGCGGGGAGAGCGCCGCTCCGAGCAGCGCGCCGTCGGACCAGAGCGGCGCACCGCAGGATCAGAGCAGCCCGCCCCAGAACCAGGGCGGCCAACAGGGCGGCGCCGCTCCGGTCGGCAACGGCCCCGTGGTCGCCGACTTCGCGGACATCAACTCCGTCCAGCCCAACGTGCAGACCCCGCAGCCCCAGGGCGACGCCTCCCAGGGCGAGTTCGCCTCCAGTTGCGGGGTGAACGCCAATGGGCTGTTCAACTCCGACAACGTGATCGTGGCTCCCGGCGTCACCAACGGCGCCCACCACTTCCACGACTACGTCGGCAACCAGTCGAACAACGCCTTCGCCAGTGACGACGACCTGGCCAAGGCCGACACGTCCTGCCAGGACAAGGGCGACAAGTCCTCGTACTACTGGCCGGTCGTGCGGCTCCAGAACGGAACCCGCGAACGTGACGCCGACGCCGCCGGAGGCGGGACCGAGGGCAACGCCGGTCAGATCGTCACGCCCAAGCAGGTCACGCTGACCTTCGTCGGCAACCCGCGCAGCAAGGTCACGGCCATGCCGCGTCTGCTGCGCATCATCACCGGCGACGCCAAGGCGTTCGTCAACGGCACCAAGAACGCCAACGCGTCCTGGAGCTGCACCGGTTTCGAGGACCGGCAGTTGAAGGACAAGTACCCGGTCTGCCCGCAGGGCAGCGACGTGGTCCGCACCTTCAAGTTCCAGAGCTGCTGGGACGGCGCGAACATCGACAGCGCCAACCACCGCACCCACGTTGCCTTCGCGGACGCCGAGGGCAACTGCCCCGGCGGTTTCAAGGCCATCCCGCAGCTGGTGCAGCGCATCGTCTACGCCATCAACGCGCCGAGTCTGCAGGACGGTGGCAGTACGTCACCGTTGTTCGCGGTGGACTCCTTCCCCGAGCAGCTGCACAAGCCGGTCACGGACCACGGCGACTTCATCAACGTCTTCGACGAAGGCCTGATGAACCACGTGGTCGACTGCATCAACAGCGGCCGCAAGTGCGGCGCGGGTGCGGGGGCCGAGCAGCCGCAGGACCCGTCGGGCACCGGTAAGCCGCAGCCGTCACAGAGCGCCGAACCGGACCCCTCGGAGGCGGCCCCGAACCCGTCGGAGGCGGATCCGAACCCGTCCGAGGTGGCCCCGAACCCCTCCGAGGCGGATCCGAACCCCTCCGAGAACCCCTCGGAGCAGCCGGCGCCCACCGCGGAAGACCCGTCCGAGAGTGCGGGGGGAGCGGCCCCCGGTGACAACGGCGGCGGACAGACCGCGGAGCCCACGGCCGGAGCGCCGGGCACCGAGCCGGCGGGGGACAACGCGTCGCCCGTCACGGTGGAGCCCAAGTCCGATGTGACGACCCCGGGCAACGATCAGGGCGCCGAGGTGGGTACGCCCGCGCAGACGGAACCCGTGTACGGATCGTATCCGTCGGCCGTCTCGGGGGCCGAGCAGCCGCAGGCGGTCGGCAGCGGCGGGCTCGCCGAAACCGGGGCGAACCTGTGGCCGGCCGCGATCGGCGGGATCTTCGTGATCGCGGGCATCGTGGTGCTCGTCCGTATCCGGCGCGCCTATGCGTGACACGGACCGGCCGGGACGGACGAGTCCCGACGGATGAGTTCTGAGGGGGCTCGTGGCCTGTGCGGACAGGGCACGGGCCCCCTCGGCCGCGTCCCGGACGGCTATCTCGACCGGCGGTGTGCGCCGATTCACAGCATGCTGGTGGGAGACGCGATCATGTCGTCCACATTGGGGAAGGCGAAGCTCCATGGACGCATCAGAGCAGGCACCGGATGACCGGCCCCTCGACCTGTACCTCGAAATGCTCCGCCTGCGTATGGATCCGGCGGACTACGCGCTCTTGCTGCGCATGGTCGAGCCCGTGCTCCAGGCGATCAGCGAACAGAGGGCGGGCGCGATCGAACTGTGTCTGGACGGCGCGGAACCCGACAGCGTTCCGCAGGAGGTCCGTGACGAGGCGTCCCTCGTGGTCGCCGTAGCCGTCACGGGACGCCTGGACAATCGGATCGTCGAGCTGGAGACCGAGGAGATCGGTGTCGTCCGGGTCGTCACGGATTCGGGTACCGCCGATGATCCGGAGCGGTGCAAGGAGATCGCCGACTTCATCGGGGAGCGCCACCGTCAGGACGAGGAATTGCGCGGAATCGCCGAGGCCAGCGGTCTGCCCACCGACGTGTGACATCCCTCGGAGCGCTCCGGCCCGTCCCGCACGACGGTAAACCGGCTGGTCGGAGCGAACGCGAGCTGCCGTGGGCCCGGCCGCACCGGGTGGGTCTGGTCCGGCGCTGTCCAGCGCGGGGCGGATCGGGCCTGTCGGGGTCCCTGGCCGGACGGTCTCCGAAGGCCGGAGACGCCCTCCGTCGCCGTGCGAGGGCGATCATGGTCTTTGGGCCGGAAAAGATGACGTAGAGTTGAGTTCAACGACGCGGGGTGGAGCAGCTCGGTAGCTCGCTGGGCTCATAACCCAGAGGTCGCAGGTTCAAATCCTGTCCCCGCTACTCGAAGATCGAGGGGCCGACATTACGATGTCGGCCCCTCGATCGTTTTGTGCGGCACATGCCCTCAGGCCAGGGCCGAGCCCGGTCTGTGGGGCGACCAGGCGCCGCCGGGACGGGCTCGACCGCCCGTGGCGCGAATGTGGGGGAGACGGAGCCGCGGGAGCAGGCCGGTCCGCAGCGGGTCCGTGTCGGCGAGGCCGAGCCGGTCGGCGATGGTCAGAGCCCGCGCCCACGCGCCGTGGGCGGCCCGGGGGGCGGAACAGGCGTGATGGATGTCGCCGAGGCAGACGAGACTCGCGGCCTCGCTGTGGAACTCGCCGGTCCGGTGGAACAGGGCGACGGCCTGCTGGTAGCAGTCGACGGCCTGGGCGTACTGGGCGAGACGGTGGTGGATGTAGCCGAGGCTGTCCCACGTGTGCGCCTGCCCGTTCAGATCACCCGTCTCCTCGGCCAGGAGAAGTGCCTGCCGGCAGTGGACAAGTGCCTTCTCCTGGTAGCCGAGTTGGGCGTGCAGCCAGCCGATGTGGTTGAGGGCGGCGGACTGCCCGGCCCGGTCGTCGGCCGCCCGGTAGTGCGTGAGGCTGTGATGGGCGTGCGAGAGGGCCTGCTGGTGGAGCTGTTGCGCGGCGCTCATCCGGGCGAGGTGCTGATGGGTGCGGGCCTGTCCGGCGTGGTGGCCGAGAGCGCCGAACAGCTGGAGAGCGAGCAAGTAGTGGGTGCGCGCCTCGTCGCGCCGGGTCAACCGGTCGTGCGCCAGGCCGAGTCCGCGGTGCGCGTCCGCCTGGGCCGCCGTGTCGCCCTGCCGCCGGGCGGCGTCCAGGGCGGCGGTCTGCACCTCGGCCAGCGCCCGCCAGTGGCCATGCCGGTCGAGGAAGGTGGTGAGGGCCGAGGCGAGTCTCCAGGTGTGCGCGTCGAAGCCCTCGGCCGCGGCCCGGTGCACGGCGGCGAGGAGTACGGGACGCTCACCGCCGAACCATTCCTGGGCTTGTTGATGATCCATCAACTCCATTGGTCCGGAGCCTGGTTGATGGGACGGGAGCGGCACCGGACGGGGCTGCGGGGTCAGCAGTACGTCCGCTCGGTGCGCCGTGTGCGCATAGTGGTCCAGCATCCGGAGCGTGGCGTCGTGCCGGACGGCCTCACTGTCGTGCGTGGCGACCAGTTCGGCGGCGTAGGCGCGCAGCAGGTCGTGGAAGGAGTACCGGCGTGCGGCGGTCTCCGTCAGCAGGTGCCCGCGCACCAGTTCCGTGAGCAGCGGACGTATCTCGGCCGGTCGCGCCCCGGCCAGCGCGGCGGCCGCCGGGAGAGCCGTGTCGGGTCCGGGATGCAGCCCGATGAGCCGGAACACCCGGGCGGCCTCGGGGCGCAGCGCCTGATAGGACCAGGAGAACACGGCCCGTATCTGGCTGGCGGGCTCCCCGCCGTCGAGGGCGTCGAGCCGGCTGTCGGCCAGGCGCAGTTCCTGGGCGAGCCGGGCGAGCGGCAGCCCGGGATCGGCGGCGGCGCGCGCGGCCACGACGGCGAGCGCGAGGGGCAGTCCCGCGCACCGGTCGACGATCTCCCGCACGGCTGACGGCTCGGCCTCGGTGCGGTCGGCGCCCAGCCGGCCGGTCAGCAGGTCCCGTGCCTCGTCGGGAGTGAGCAGCCCGAGGGCGAGGAGGTGGGCGCCCTCGGCGGCGGCCAGTCCGGTGAGCAGGTTGCGGCTGGTCACCAGTGCCATGCAGCCGGGTGAGCCGGGCAGCAGCGGGCGGATCTGCTCGGCGTCGCGGGCGTTGTCGAGCACGACGAGGACACGCCGTCCGGTGAGCAGGCTGCGGTAGAGGCCCGCCTGAGCGTCGAGGCCGACCGGAATGCGGCTCGGCGGCACACCGAACGCGTCGAGGAAGCCCCGCAGCGCCTCCGCCGGGTCCATGACCGGCCCGCCCGGGGCGAATCCGCGCAGGTTCACGTACAACTGCCCGTCGGGGAACGCGCCTTGTGCGGTGCGCGCCCAGTGAACGGCCAGTGCCGTCTTCCCCGCGCCCGCGGTGCCGGACACGGCGCAGATCACCACGCCCCGCGGTTGCCCCGCTGTCGCCGCGAGGAGTCCGTCGAGGTGCGCGAGTTCGTCCTGTCGGCCGGTGAAGCCTCGTACCCCCATTGGCAGTTGGGTCGGTAACTCGCCCAACTGGGCTGTCGCGGTGGGCGGCGAAGATGGAGGTGTCGGCGGTTCGGGGGGCGTCGGGGTGAAGGACAGCGCGATGGTGGCGTCGTCCGCCGCGCCGGTGGCTGTCGGCCAGGCCGGGGGCGGGGACACACTGCCGCGCAGGATGGCCTGGTGGACTTCCTGGAGGCCGGGCGAGGGGTCGGAACCGAGCTCCTCGGCCAGCCGTCGGCGCAGAGCGGCGTAGCAGTCGAGCGCCTCCGCGCCGCGTCCCGCGGCGTGCAGCGCGCGCATGAGGCCCTCGCTGAGTGGTTCCACCAGCGGATACGCGCCGAGCAGATCGCCCAGCGGGCCGATCACGGTGACCGGGTCCCCGGCCCGCAGCGTCAGCCGGGCCCATCCGACGGCGACGTCCACATGCTGCCGTCGCCATGCCTCGCGCACCCGCGCCGCCCACTGGCCGCTCAGCCCGGCGAGAGGTTCACCGCGCCACAGCCCGAGGGCCTCCCGCAGCAGGGATGCCCGCACGTCGTCGGACCGCCTCACCTCCCGGGCCCGGCCGACGAGGTGCCGGAAGAGCAGGATGTCCACCTGTTCCGGGCCCGCTTCCAGGACGTAACCGCCGGAGCGCCGAACCAGTCGGAACCGTACGTCGTCGACCTGGCCGAGTTGCTCGCAGAGCCGGCGGATCCGGGCGATGTGCGCGTGCAGGGCCCGCCGTGCGCCGTCCGGGGGTTCCGTGCCCCACACCCTGGTGATCAGTACGTCGGTCGCCACGGGCAGCGCGGTGTCGACGGCCAGTGCCGCCAGCACGGCACGTCGTTGCGGCGGACCCACTTCCCTCGCGAGTCCGTGCTCCGCGAATTCCACCGGGCCCAGCAGCCGTAATTCCACCACGATGTCCGCACCCCCGTGCAGATCGCCTTTCACCGTCGCGCATCCGCAAGTGCTGGGCGACAAGCTATCGACAACATTGCGACCCACGCTCGGAGGCCACGCTGGTGGCGCGGCGGAATCGCATATGCCCGCGACCGCCGAGGTGCGGAAGAGGCGCGATCAGGAGTGAAGTGCCGCGCGGGACGGGAGAGTCGGGCCCATGTCCACGTGCCCGGTCCCGGCTCCGGACATGGCCGTGGGCCGGGACCGTCGGACGGACCACTCCGGGCACGACCGGCCCGGGGCGGCTTGGTGCGCGTGTCGTACGAATGGCCGGCCGCCGGACCGCACACGGGGAAGTGATCGGGGGAGTGTGACGAGGCGATGGACACGCATGAGAGGCGACGCACGGAGACAGTCGGCACGAGAGGTTCGGACAGGTATCCGCCACGGCACGCGGAACGGCCGGCCGGGCCGGTCGCCGGGCCGTCCGCGGACGCCAGCGGACGGAGCGTACTGGAGGGTGCCTTCGCGTTGTTGGGAGCGCTGGAACGGGCTCAGGTCGCGGGTCTGACCCGGCTGGCAGCGGACTGCGGCCTGCCCAAGACCACCGCCTACCGGCTGTTGGAACAGCTGGTGGACCTGGGAGCGGTGGAGCGGTGTGCCGGCGGGTACCGGATGGGGCCGAGGCTGTTCCGGCTCGGCCAGCGGTGGCAGCCGCACCCCGGACTCAGGGCGGCCACCTGGGAGTCGGCCCGCCGTCTGGCGCAGATGACCGGTGCGATGGTCGGGGTCAACGTGCTGAGGGAGGGACAGACGCTGGTCCTGGACTGGACAGCCGGCGCCCCTGACGCCGTACGCGATCAGCTGCGCCTCGACGTGGTGTGGCCCTGGTTCACCGCGGCGGGCAAGGTTCTGGTCGCCGGGGCGCCTCCCCGGCTGCCGCTGGGCCCGCAGCCCGCCGCCTGGCAGCGGGAGGCGGCCGTCATCCGGGAGGAGGGCGTCGCCTTCGACCGCGAGGAGTTGGTGACGGGCGTGTGCTGTGTGGCCGTGCCGCTGAAGGGTCCCGGCGGTGTCACGGTGGCGGCGCTGTCCGTCGTCACCGATGCCGGGCACCGGCTGGACCGCCTCGCCGATGTCGTTCAGCGCACGGGAAGAACGATCAGCGCGGGGCTGCGGGGCCGCTGAGATGAGACCCGGCTTCCGGGCCACACAAAAAACACCGCCTCCGGGATGACCGGAGGCGGTGCGTGTGGAGCGCCGGGCAGGCCTTGCACCTGCATTTCCCCGCAGGAAGCGGGGCGTCTTTCCTTGGACCACCAACGCCGGGCTCGGCACCGACTGATCGGCGCGTGCTCAAGATCAAGCATATCAGCTCTCCGGGAGGTTCCGCGCCAACCTCGCCGGGCCGAAACGCGAATGGTGAAGCGGAGTGATTGATTGCTGTTTGCGGAGACGTGGCGTGCATTGTCGGCCAATAACCGCGACGGATCGTGCCCTCCTGTGCGTGGCGTCTTCGTGTTCCCGGTGGCCGGAAGGTGACGGTGGCGGTGCTGTCTTCGGGTGTCCTGGCGGGGCGGTGGGTTACTTGGTGCAATCGACACCGGCGGTTCGGCACGCCGGACGGCGCCGACCCGTGTTGCGGGTGTGCGCGCAGGTGACGTGCGTCGACGGGGGTGTGAGGCGAGGATTCGGCCCCTGCCGGTGGCTGCGCGGCAGTGAACGAGGACGGGGGCCGGTCGCCCTCCCGAGGGACCCGTGGGACGTCGGCCGGGCCCGGCGCGGCTGGGGCGGGCCCGGCCCGTCGTCCTCCGGCCAAAACGTCCGGCACCGGCTCGCGTTCCCGGTCCGTAGGGCCCTTGTCGCTGTCGGTGGCCGGTGATTAGGCTCCGGCTCACTTTCGCTGTTCGTACACATTTTCTGCACTTGCGGATCGGCCGGACGGGCCGGTCCGGCGGTTCCTGGCGCGTTGCGCGACCTTCCGGCCCGGGAGTGTCGCCGGTCGGCACGGGGAGCACGGGGGAGGTGGAGATGGCCGACGAGTGTGCGGCAGCGCAGCCGTCCGCGGGCTCCCACGGCCGGCGCGGGAGGCGCACCACCGCCGGGGTGCGGAGCCCCGCCGACCGAGGCCGACGCGATGTACGGCTGTTGTGGCTGACCAATGCGGTCGACGGTCTCGGTACGCAGACCTCCGGAGTCGTGTTCCCTCTGCTGCTCCTTCACCTGGGGCACAGTCCCGCCGTGGCCGGAGCGTTCGCCAGCGCCGCCGCGCTCATGGGCGTGGCCCTCGGACCGCTCGTCGCAGTGCCCGCCGACCGGGGCCACCGGCGGCGGATCATGATCGCCTCGGCGCTGCTGGCCGCCGCGGCCATGGCGAGCCTCGCGGTCGCGGCCGCCCAGGGGCGCCCCTCGTTACGGATCCTCGTGTCGCTCGCTCTCGCCGAGCGGCTGTGCGCGGTGGCCTACGAGGCGGCCGGGCGCGGCGCGCTCGCCCATCTCGCCGCCACCCCGGACGAGTTGCCGCGCGTCGCGGCCGGGATCCAGACGGGCGACCAGGTCGCCCTGGTGGCCGGCCCCGCCGTCGGCGGTGTGCTCTTCCAACTGGCCAGGCCCCTGCCCTTCCTGGCCGACACCCTCTCGTACGCGGCCACGGCGCTGGGCGTCCGCGCGATCCGCACCCCCTTCGACACACCGCACGAGAGGCGGGGTCCGCGCCCCGGAGTCCTGCGGACACTGCGCGGGTTGCCGGGCGACGCCGGAGCCGGACTCGCCCTCGTGGCCCGCTCCGCCGTACTGAGACTCGTCGTGACCTGGACCTCGGTGGCGAGCGGTGTGGTGACACTGCTGTCCTTCACCGTGCTGTTCGTGCTCGGCGCGCACGGCGGTACGGCCGCGACCGGGCTGGTCCTGGCGGTCGCGGGAGCGGCGGGGCTGCTCGGCTCGCTGCTGTCGGTGCGGATCGTGCGACGGTTCGGACCGCGCCGGGCACTTGTGACGGCGACATGGCTGCTGATCGTCCCGCCGGCCGCGCTCTCCGCCGCACACGGTCCCTGGGCCTTCGGAGCGGCCTTCGCCGGGCTGTGTGTGCTCGTGCCGGTGATCACCGTCGTGCTGTCCAGCGCCGCCATCGCCGCCACGCCCCGGGAGGCGCAGTCGCGGGCCGGCGCGGTCATCGGGTCGGCGGCCGCGCTCGCCGCCGCCGGCGCTCCGGTCGTCGCCGCGGCCCTGGTGACCGAAGTGGGCCCACGGGCACCGGCGTTGCTGTGTGCCGCGGCCGTGGCCGTGCTCGCCGGATACACCCACAGCGCCGCCCGCAGGACACTCACGCCGGTCACGGCCGACGTGGCCGACCGACCCGATCCCGTGACCGGGCCCGTGACCGATCCCGTGACCGGGTCCGTGACTGATCCCGTGACTGATCCCGTGACCGGGTCCGTGACCGGGTCCGTGACCGGGCCCTCGACCGGGATGGAGCGGCGGCCATGACCGAGCCGTACCAGGTGTTTCGCGGCGCACTGCCGGACGTCTGCTCGAACGACCCGAGCCGCATGGTGTTCGTCGGCGATGCCGACGGGCGCTGCGAGGTGTTCACCTGGGACGCGGACACCCGTACGGCCCGTCAGGTCACCGACCGCGTCGGCGGGACGGCGCACTGCGCGATCGACGCCGACGCCCACGTGTGGTGGTTCGAGGACGACGCGGAGGGCAACGGCCGCTGGTGGTTCCGGGCGTTCGGCGGCGGACCGCGGCTGCCCGGCCTGCCCGGAGCGCCCGCCGGGCAGCCGCGCGGCCTGGCCATCGCGCCGGACGGAACGGTCGCGGCGGCGGTCGCCGACGCCGACACCACGACCCTGCTGGTCGGACGACGTGGGCGCGCCCCGCGCACCCTGCTGCGTAGGCACGCCCCGTTCCGGCTCGCCGGCATCAGCGCGGACGGCGACCTGCTGGCCCTCGCGACAGCGCCCGGGGACGACGCGGCGGTCACGGTCCTGACCAGTCGGGGCGAGACGGTGGCCGTGCTGCCGGGGAGGGGAGAGGGAGAGGTGCCCGGACCCTCGAATGCCGGGGCTCTCCCGGAGGATGCCGGATCCGGGGAAGGGGCGGCGCTGTCCCGGGCGGAGCGCACGACGCCCTCGTCCTGCCGCGAGCGGTCGTACGCCACTCCCCTCGGCGCGGGGGGTCATGCCCGCGCCGACGCCGACGCCGACGCCGGGGACGCGTCGGCCCGTACCGTGACTGCGGACACGCCCGCCCTCGGCAGAGGCGCCGAGGGACCCGCGATACCCGGACCCGAGGACGCGCCTGCCCGGCCCGAGGAGCCGAGCGCGACGGCCCGGCTGTGGTGCCTGGGCTTCTCCCCGCGGCCCGGAGACCGCGACCTGCTGCTCGTCCGCGAGAGCGGGCGCCGCTATGTCCTGGCCACCTGGGCGCCCACGGCCGGAGCGACCTCCCACTTGTGGTGCTCCTTCGACACCGAGATCACCGCCCGCTGGTACCCCGACGGCCGTGCGGTCCTGGTCCGTCAGGAACGGCACGGACGCTCCCTGCTGCACCGCGTCGAGCCGCGCACACGTCGCCGCACCATCGTTCCCACACCCGTGGGCAGCCTGCTGGACGCGGCACCCCGCCCCGGCGGGGCCCTGCACTACGTATGGACCGACACCGCGCATCCGCCCGAGGTACGCGCCACCGACGCGACCCCGCTGCCACCGGCCGGCCCCTCGACCGTCGTACCCGGCCACCACACCGACCTGTGGACACCGGTTCCCGACGGCCGGGCGCATGCCCTGCTCAGCCTGCCGGAGCGGCACGCGGTCGTACCGCCACCGGCCGTCTTCCTCGTCCACGGCGGACCCGCCGACCACGACCGGGACGCCTACGACGCCACCGTGCACTCCCTGGTCGCCTCCGGCTACGCCGTGGTGCGCGTCAACTACCGCGGCTCCACCGGGTACGGACCGAACTGGCGACGGGCGTTCACCGACGGCGTCGGGCACACCCAGGTCCGTGACCTCGCCGCCGTCCGCGCCGAGCTAGTCCGGCGTCGGCTCATCTCCGGGGACGCGACCGCGCTGTGGGGCGTGTCCTGGGGCGCCTATCTGGTCCTGCTAGCCCTCGGCACCCGCCCCGGGCTCTGGCGGGCCGGCGTCGCCGTCAAGCCCGTCGCGGACTGGGTCGCCGCCCACCGCTCGACCACGCCCGCGCTCCGCGCCCTGGACGTGCGACTGTTCGGCGGCACCCCCGACGAGATGCCCGAACGCTACGCGCGGAGCTCCCCGCTCACCTACGCGGCCGACGTCGCCGCGCCCCTGCTCGTGGTGGGCGCGACGAAGGACACCAAGTGTCCGCCCGGACAGATCCGCAGCTATCTCGAAGCCCTGGAACGGGCGGGGGTACCGCACGAGGAGATGTGGCTGGACACCGGCCACGACGGCTATGACGGCGCCGCCCACGTCTCCGTGCTGCGCCGGTCCCTGCGCTTCCTGCACACCCACCTGCCCGCCGCGCACCGGCCGGCCGGTCCACAGCGTCCCCCGGCACGACTCGGGGGATCCCGGTCCCACTGAAGCACCAGTGGGACCGGGCCGTGCACAGCACCACCCACCGAAGGAGGAACCACCGTGCAGAAGGACATCATCCACAACGACCCGCTGGCGGGCGACGAGGAGAACCGCAAGCCGGGCATCGGCATCACGATCACCATCCCGTTCCGCAACGCCGACGAGGGCGGCGACGACGAAGAGTGACCCACCGCCCGGCCGGCCCGTGGTCCGCCACGGGCCGGCCGGGCTCCCCTCCCGTCTCCCGCGCCCTCACAAGGAGTCGTCCGTGCGCGTCCTTCTGGTCAACATGCCCTGGTCGCCCATCGACCTGCCCTCCCTGGCCCTCGGCATCCTCAAACGCAGCGTCGACGAACGGGTACCCGGCGCCACCTGTGAAGTGCTGCACGCCAACCTGGAGTTCACCGACTGGATCACCAGCCGCACCGAATTCTCCGCCGAGGACTACGAGTACTACGCGCTGTCCTCCTACTTCCTCGGCTGCGGCGACTGGGTCTTCTCCTCGGCGCTGTACGACGACCCCGGCTGGCGGGAGGCGGAGTTCACCCGCGTCATGCAGGGCAAACTCCGCAAGTCGCGGATGCGGATGACCCGTCAACTGCATGAGCGCGTACCCGAGTTCGTCAACGAGATCGCCCGCCGTATCGTCGAGGCCGAGCCCGACGTCGTGGGCTTCACCTCCACGTTCCAGCAGAACACCGCCGCACTGGCGGCGGCCCGCCAGGTCAAGAAGCTCGCCCCGCACATCGTCACGGTCATGGGCGGAGCCAACTGCGACGCGGAACAGGGCGCTTCGGTCCACCGCAACTTCCCGTTCGTCGACTACGTCGTGCGCGGCGAGGGCGAGCAGGCGTTCCCCGAGCTGCTGACGGCACTCCAGGGCGAGAAGTCCGAACCGGCAGCCGTCGCGGGCCTGTGCCACCGGGCCGCCGACGGCACCTCCGTCGCCAACCCGATGCCGAGCGGCCCGCTGCCGCCCGCCGCGATCCTTCCCCCGGACTACAGCGGCTACTTCGAACGCCTCGCGGCCTCCGTGGCACGCAACTGGGTCGAGCCCAAACTCGTCGTCGAGGGCGCCCGCGGCTGCTGGTGGGGCGAGAAGCACCACTGCACGTTCTGCGGACTCAACGGCTCCTTCATGCAGTTCCGCAGCAAGAGCCCGGACGTCTTCTACGAGGAGATCATGGACCTCGCACACCGGCACCGCGTCCTGGACATGTACGTCGTCGACAACATTCTCGACATGGGCTATCTGAAGACCGTCCTGCCCCGCATCATCGACAGCGGCCATGACCTGCGCATGCACATCGAGATCAAGGCCAACATGCGCCGCTCGCAGCTCCAGGTCCTCGCCGACGCCGGCCTCATCTACGTCCAGCCGGGCATCGAAAGCCTCAACAGCCGTGTGCTCGACCTGATGGACAAGGGCGTCAGCGGCTGCCAGAACATCCGGATGCTCCGCGACGCGGCCGAGACGGGGCTGTCCGTCTCGTGGAACTACCTGCACGGATTCCCGGGCGAGACCGCCGAGGACTACGAGCCCGTCATACGTCAGCTCCCGGCCCTGGAACACCTCAACCCGCCCGTCGACCTGTCGGCCCGCATCGCCATCGAACGCTTCAGCCCCTACTTCAAACAGCCCGAACTCGGCTTCACCGGGCTGCGCCCCGAGGAGCACTACCGCTTCACGTACGACCTGCCCGAGGCCGAACTGTACGACCTGGCCTATGTCTTCGAGGCACCAGAGCGCGGGATCAACGAGGAGACGGTCGACAAGCTCAACGCCGGGATCGCGGAGTGGAAGAAGCGCCATGTCGATGCGCGCCTGACCCATACCGATCTCGGCGACCGGATCGTGCTGGTGAGCCGACGGGAGGCTTTCGACTGGCGGACCCTGTGCCTGTCCGACCCGTTCGAGATCGCCGCGTTCCGTCTGCTGGACCAGCCCCACACCGCCTCGGCCCTCCTGCGCAAGCTGAACGACGATCCCACCGGTCTCCCGGACACCGCCCAGGCCGACGTCCAGCGGCTGCTGGACTCCTGGGCCGAGCGGGGCCTGGTGTTCACGGACGCCGGGCAGTACGTCCACCTCGCGCCGGCCTCCGTCAACCAGGACCTGCTCCGTCTGGACTACATGGCGCACACGCACCGGCGTCCGCGCTCCGAACAGCCCGACACCACCACCCCGGCACAGCCGGAACCCGCGACGCCGGCGCCGGCCCCCGCTCTTTCCTGAGGACGGGCGACGGACCCGGACCACCACCGCCGACCGGCCCACCACGACCCCGACGGAGACCGCACACGATGACAACGCAGACCGCACCGAACCCGGCCGTGCGGGCATGGCGCGACCACGACGCCGAGGCCCGCCTTCTGCCCGGCATGTCGCTCGGGCGCATCCCGGTCCCGGCCGGCTCCGCTGTCGCCGACCGCCTCTGGGAGATGGGCGTACGGCTCGTCGAACTGGAGGAGCCGGTCGATCTGGCCGCCGAGGGCGCCGCCGCGCACCGGCGGGCCGTGGACCTGCTCTGCCTGATCCGCGACCTGACCGCGCGGGCCGTCCAGGTCGACTGGGACCTACGGCTGTCCCCGGAAGGCGATGCCGAACAGTGGAAGCTGCTCTCCCATCTGCACCCGCCCCGCGGGATCGCCGGTCTCGCCGACGCCGACGAAGCCCTCCATGCCTGGCGGATCCGTCACTACCTGTGCAAGCTGGTGTGGCGTCAGGGCCCCGGGTTCGTGCAGATCCGCGACCGCCGCTGGGGCGACCTGCGCCGCTTCACCGCCGACGAGCCGCACTACAGGGACGCCATCGCCGTGCTGGACCGTGGCATCGCCAGCACCGCGGTGCCCGCGGACGTCCTCGCCGACTTCACCGCCGAACATCTGGTCCTGCACGTGGGTGACCTGGCATGGTGGCTCCCGTACCACGTCACCCGCTGGTTGCAGGAGGCCATGGCCGTCTGAGGGGGAGCCGGGCTCAGGAGAGCCTTCGGCTCGTCGGGGTGGTGCTTGCGGTGGTGGTGGGCGGCGCGGCAGGGTGCGGGTGTGCCTACTCTGCTGATCGTGCATCACACGCCCTCGCCCAACTGCCAGGCCATGTTCGAAGCCGTGCTCTCCGGCGCGACGGCGCCCGAGATCGAGGGCGTCCGGGTGGTGAGGCGGGCGGCGCTGGAGGCGACCGCTTCGGATGTGCTCGCCGCCGACGGCTATGTGCTCGGCACCCCGGCGAACCTCGGCTACATGTCGGGCGCGCTGAAGCACTTCTTCGACCAGGTCTACTACCCGTGCCTGGACGCGACGGCCGCGCGCCCCTTCGGCTTCTACGTGCACGGAGGAAACGACGTCACGGGGGCGGTACGCGGCGTCGAGTCGATCACGACCGGCCTCGGCTGGCGCCGTGCGGCCGAGGCCGTGAAGGTGACCGGCGAGCCGGGCAAGGCCGACATCGAGGCGTGCTGGGAACTCGGCGCGACCCTCGCCGCCCAACTGATGGACTGATCCCGCTGAGTTGGGGCAGTCAGGCCGCGGCCGCCGCGACGCGGTCCGCTAGCTCGCGGAGTTCGGGGCGAACGTGCGGGCGAGGTGGGCCGTCAGTTGCGCCGCCGTCGGCGGGGAGAGACGGGCGCCGATGTACCCGTCCGGGCGGACCAGGAAGGCAGTCAGCCCGTCGGAGACCGCGTAGAGACGGGCGAACTCGCCGAGCGTGTCGACGTACGCCGGTGGGCCGGAGGTGTCGGTGGCGGAGCCGGCGGGCCGGATCACGCAGGTGTCGACGCGTCCCTGGGAGAACTCGCTCGCCGCGTAGGCGAGTTGCTCGCCCCACCCGCCGTCTCCGAACAGCAGCAGCACATGTCCGCGGTCGCGCAGGAGGTCGTACAGGCGCAGGGGAAAGGCGGCGATGTGCGCCGACAGTCCGCTGCAGTCCGGTGCCCGGTCGCCCGGCCGGGGTCCGGGTCCCTCGGACGCCGGGTCGACGAGCGGGCTGCCGCGGTAGCCGACGAGGAGCTGGGCCTCGCGCAGCATCATGGTCCGCGGGTCGATCGGGTCGGCCTGAACGCCCTGAGTGGCGTGCCGGACCGTGCGTTCGACGACTTCCTCGCCGACCGGCCGCCGCTCGGCGTCGTAACTCGCCACCAGGTCGCGGTGCGCGCCGCCTCCGACGGCGAGGGCGAGTTTCCAGGCCAGGTTCCAGGCGTCCTGGATACCGGTGTTCATGCCCTGGGCGCCGGTCGGGGGGTGGATGTGCGCCGCGTCCCCGGCGACGAGGACACGGCCCTCGCCGTATCGGTCGACGATCCGGTGGCTGATGCGGAACACCGAGGACCAGCGCAGGGCCGAGGCGGTCGTGGGCCGCGGGGACAGCCGGTCCAGCACGGCCTGGATGTCGGAGAGCGCGGGTGCCTCGCCGCTCTCCAGGCCATGGACGACACCGTCGGCCGGATCGGCCGGACCGTCCTGCTGCGCAGCCGCGGAGAGTTCGGGCGGGACCATCATCGACATCCGGTACCGCCCCTGGCCGGGCAGCGGGATGCACACCAGCAGGTCGTCCACCTCGCCGTCGGCGTCCCGGTGCATGGCGCGGACGCCGTACCCCGTCGGCAGGTCCCAGTCCACCTCGACGTCACCGAGCATGTACTCCTCCGGGAACGCGCTGCCCTCGAAGGTGAGACCCAACTGCTTGCGCACCACACTGTGCGCGCCGTCGCAGCCCACCAGATAGCGCGCCCTGACCTCCTCCTCGGCCCCGGACGCCGACCGCAGCGCGACCGTCACGCCGGCGGCGTCCTGGCTGAACGAGACCAGTTCCGTACCCCGTTCGATCCCGGTCCCGAACCTCCCGAGGAACCCGTCGAGGATGCGCTCGGTCTCGTACTGCGGCAACGCGGCGAAGCCGTACGGTACTTCGGGCGGCAGGACGAGGTCGATCCGGGGCTGTTCGACGCCGTTGACGTACGCCAGTTGCCCGTACATCGGTACCGCCGCCTCCAGGGCCGTGCGGGCGAGCCCCATGTGGTCCCAGATCTCCAGCGTGCGCGGCTGGATGCCCACCGCCTTCGCGTACGGCAGCCGTGCCGGGAGCCGGTCGACGACACGGCAGCGCACCCCGCGTCTGCGCAGCTCCGCGGCCGCTGTGAGACCGACCGGGCCCGCACCCGCCACCACGACGTCGGTTCCGAAGGTGTGCGCCACGGGAGCCTCCCTGCGTACGCCCCCTGCGTCGAGTCGATCTCCTTCCATCGTGGCCCCGGGGCGACCGGCCTCGCTACCCGAGCACCAGCTCGGGAAGCCCCCGCGCCTCCGGGAGCGACGGCGCATCGGATGCGAAGGGAGCAGGTGGAAGCCACGATGGTCGGGAGCGGAGGGGCACCGGGCCTCACCCCGTACCGTCCTCACGGGAGATGCGCAGTGGCACGCACCGAACCGGCCGGACGAACGGGCGGCATCTTCTTCGCCTTCGCGCCGTGGATCATCTTCGATGTCGTGGCGAGCCCCAGCACCTGGAAGTACGCGGCGCTGGCCGCCCTGCTGGCATCGGTCGTGCTGAACCTCGACGACATCCGCCGCGGCCGGCCGAAGATCCTGGAGGTCACGGGCATCGTCTTCTTCGCCGTTCTCAGCGTGCTCGCGCTCGCCGTGGACCGGCACGACCTCATCTGGCTGGAGACGTACGCGCAGGTACTGGCGAACGGGGTGATCGCCGTCGTGGCTCTCGGCTCCCTCGCGTTCGATCCGTTCACGGCTCAGTACGCGCGGGAGTCGACGCCGCGCGAGTACTGGGACTCGCCCGCGTTCCGGCACATCAACCTCGTCCTCACGGCGGTCTGGGGCGGCGTCTTCGTGGTCACTGCCGTACTCGGCCTTGTCGCCGTCCACACCGAGGGCTCCTCGGACTGGCTGAACTGGGTGATCCCGGTGGCCCTCCTGGTCCTCGCCGTCCGGTTCACCGAGCACTATCCGGACCAGTACGCCGCACGGCACGGCCGCGAGCGGGCCGCTGTCTGACCGTCACGGAGGCCTGAGCAGCCTCCGCCTCCGCCTGTCCGGTACGGAGTCGCTCCATGCTGGATTCAGTGCCGCTTCAGCGTTGTGCGGGAGGCGGGGATCCGTCGGCGCGGAGCCGGTGGTGGCCGTCCACGGGACGGTGGGGGAGGCGGAGGTGGTGGGAGGCGGTGCGCTCGATGATCAGGAAGGCGGCGTCGTCACCGAGCTGGTCACCGACGTGCCGCACGAGGTCGTCGTGGATCCGGCGCAGCAGGTCGTCGGGGCTGGAGGCGGCAAAGGAGGCGACCCGCTCGGCCAGGGGATAGAAGGTTCCTTCCGGGGAGCGGGCCTCGATCACGCCGTCGGTGTACAGCAGCAGGAAGTCGCCGGCTCCGAAGGTGAACGGGTCGGTGCGGTGGCTGGCGGCGGGCAGCTCGCACATGCCCAGCGGGGGCACGGGGTGTCGTGCGTACAGGACCGCGACCTCGTGATCGCGCAGAAGCAGGGGCGGCGGGTGGCCGCAGTTGATCATTTCGACCTGGGTGCCGTCGTCGGGGATGTCGAGAACGAGCGCGGTGACGAAGTGTTCGCCCGGGTCGTGCTCGGTGTCGGCGACCTCGTCCAGGTCCCGGCACACGCTCACCTCGAGGGCCGCGGTCAGTTCGGGCAGACTGGCGTACCGGTGGGCGCCCTCGCGGAAGGCGCCCAGCACCACCGAGGCCTCACCGATGGCGGCCAGCCCCTTGCCCCGGACGTCGCCGATGATGACGCGGGTGGACGAGTCGGCGGCGCGGGTGACCGCGAACAGATCGCCGCCGATCTGGGTGTCGTCCTCGGCGGCCAGATACAGCCAGGCCACGCGCAGCGGACCGATCCTTCGCGGCGGGGGGCGCAGCAGGACCCGTTGAGCGGTCTCGGCGACCGAGCGTGCCCGCACCAGTTCCCGGGCGCGCCGCTCCCGTACATGACACACGAACACCACCAGCGCGGACAGCACCACCAGGGCGATGATCTGCGCGATGTGATTGGTGGTGCCGATTCCGCCGTGCAGGACGGCGATGACCACTTGGGCGGTCACGGCCAGTGCCCCGACCAGAGCCGTCAGCAGGGGGCCCGCGAGCGAGGCGGTGAGGGTCGGCGCGATGACCAGCAAGGGGCCCAGGTGGACGTCGGTGGGGGAGCGGATGTCCACCACGGTGATCACGACGATCAACGCGAGCGGGATCGCCACCAGACCGCGGCCCGACGGTTGCTCCACGAGACGGTCCACTGACATGCGCCGGATACCCACATGCCCCATTTTGTACCTGTTTCTGTGGCCGCGGGCCTCCACGGCCACCCACCGTCGGCGAGTCCGACGCGAGCGTCGGGTCTCAGGCGACCCTGGAGCGGCCTCGGGCCGGGTCCGTCAGGGCACGACGCCGGGTCCGCGACGGGCGGCTGTCAGTTCCACAGCGGGTAGCTGACCGTGTGCGCGTATCCCTCCGGCCGGTCTTGGGTGTAGACCAGCGTCATCTGCGAGTAGTGCTGCAGTTGCGGCTTCTTCTTCCACTGCTGCGGGTGGTCCAGCCGGACGACGACCGGGTACGAGTGGAACTTGCCCGCCGCGCAGTACGGCTTGCAGTCGTTCACCATGTTGACGCCCTCGGCCACTGCTGAGTTCTGGTTCCAGCGCGACCAGTGGAGGGAGACGAGGCGACTGTTGCCGTCGCCGCAGGCCAGGATGAAGTTGGCGGGGCGCACATCCGGGTGCCAGAAGCAGTCCACGAGTACGGGGGTCGCCTGCCGCTGCTTCGCGGCGTGCGAGGCCGCGGGGGCGGCGGACGCGGTCCCCATCACCACTGCGAGCGACGCGGCCGCGCAGACGGTGATCGCGGTCCGGATTGAGTTTCTGCGCATATCAGCTCCGTGCGGGACGCTCTGTCATGTGGCCGTCAGTGTTTCGGCTCTGCCTCGACGCTACGGCTTTGATGTGTGATGCACCACTCGTACGGATTAACGACACCATTTCGTGAGAAGTGCCCAACAGCGGAACGCACCTGAACGCACCTGAACGCACCTGAACGAGCCGGTCCACCCCCGTCCTGTCTGGTCTCCCGCCCGGTCTCCCGCGTGAGCCGCCGCTCTAGAATTCGTCCGTGATGAATAACCCCGGGTCGCCCCGTGGGCGCCGGCCGGGAAGCCCGGGCACCCGGGCCGCGATCCTGGACGTCGCGCGCCGCCGCTTCCTCGAAGACGGCTATCACGCGGTGACCCTGCGGTCCGTCGCCGGTGAGGCCGGGGTCGATCTCGCTCTGATCAGCTACTACTTCGGATCGAAGAAGGGGCTGTTCGGTGCCGCGCTGGCGCTGGGCGCGAATCCGGCCGAAGTCCTCGCGCGGGTCGTGGAAGAAGGGGACCTCAATACGTTCCCGGAACGCGTCATCCGTCAGGTCGTCGCCATCTGGGACGATCCCGTGACGGGCCCGCCCCTGCTCACGATGCTGAAGAGCGCGATCGACGACGACCCCCTCGGCGGACTGGTCAAAGAGGCGGTCGAGCGCGAGATCGTGGACCGGATCGGGACCCTCGTTCCGGGACGGGAGGCCCGGCAACGCGCCGCCTCGTTCACCACTGTGGTCGTCGGACTGATCGCCACCCGCTATCTGCTGCGCCTGGAGCCGATCGTTTCCATGACGACCGACGAACTGGTCCGCTTCGTGAGCCCGCAGCTGCGGCAGGCACTGCGCGGCCCCGGACGCCCGACACCCAACGCACGACCGGCGGGCCGACCTGCGCGGCGCCCCTGACCGGTGGGGCGACCGGCCCGCGCTTCCGACCGGTGGGTCGGCTGACGTCACGCTCCCCACCGGTGGGGCGACCGGCGGTGCGCTCCCGATGCGCCGGCCGGTTCCGCAGTACGCATCGGGACCCCCTACGCAACGAAGGCCGGCGCCTCGCACAGTGCGAGGCGCCGGCCCGGAGGTCTCAGAGGTACGAGGGCTGCTCCTTCGTGCCGACGGCACGCGGCACCTCGTGGTCGTCGGCGGACACCTCCGGCCGCGGAGCGGAACGCAGCAGCACCGCGACGGCGACGGCGGCGAGTACGGCGGCCGCGGCAGCACCCAGGAG
The DNA here is from genome assembly GCF_042871525.1 of Streptomyces sp. NPDC005784. Taxonomy (NCBI): domain Bacteria; kingdom Bacillati; phylum Actinomycetota; class Actinomycetes; order Kitasatosporales; family Streptomycetaceae; genus Streptomyces; species Streptomyces sp. NPDC005784. The sequence continues at coordinate 142,998 of NZ_JBIAIQ010000008.1, read as the reverse complement.
CGCGACGTGCATACCGTCGATGAAGGCGGTCGTCGCCCGGCCGGAGGCCGGCCCGCCGATGGCGTGGGCGGCGGCCAGCGAGGAGCGCGCCGCGTCCGCCACCTGGTGCGGCAGACCGGGCAGGCTCAGGTGGTCGCGGTAGGCGGCGCTGAGCAGGCTGCCGAGGACGGCGATCCCCAGGGCACCGCCGAGCTCACGCGCCAGGTCGTTCATGGCGGAACCGACGTTCTGCAGCGAGCGCGGCAGGGCGTCCGTGATGGACGTCGTGGCCGGTGTCATGGCCAGGCCCATCCCGGCGCCAAGCGCCACGAGACCGGTGGCGATGAGCCAGTACGGGCTGGACGCGTCGAGCCGTGAGAGGACCCCCATGCCCGCCGCGACAGCGGCCAGGCCGGCCACCCAGGGCCCCCGGAAACCGAACCGGCCGACCAGCAGGGGAGCGGCCCGGGAGACCGGCACCATCGTCGCGGCCATGGGCAGCATGGCGGTGGCCGCCATCAGGGCGCTGTCGCCCCGCACCAGTTGCAGGTACTGCATCATCACGAAGATGAACCCGAAGAACACGAAGAACTGAAGCATGATCGACAGCGAGCCCGCGGCGAAGTGCCGGTTGCGGAACAGCCGGGGGTCCAGCAGCGGGTTCTCGCGGCGCAGCTCGAAGAGGACGAATCCGGCCAGTACCGTCAGGCCCAGCCCGATCCCCGCGAGCGTGACCGGGTCGGCCCACCCGCGGGTCGGCGCCTCGATGACCGAGTAGACCAGCGCGACCAGGCCCACCACGGCGAGGAGAGCGCCCCCGACGTCGAGCCGCGGCTGCTGCGGTTCCGCGGACTCGGGCACGAACAGCAGCGTCCCGACCAGGGCGACCAGGGCCAGAGCGACGTTCAGCAGGAACACCGAGCGCCACGACCAACCCTCCAGCAGGGCTCCGGTGGCGAACAGGCCCACCAGGGCGCCGGCTCCGGCGACAGCGGCCCAGACGCTGACCGCCCGCGCCCGCTGAGCACGCGGGAACGTGCTGGTGATCGTCGACAGCGTGGCCGGCATGACGAGCGCCGCGCCCACCCCGAGAACACCCCGCAGGGCGATGAGTGTCGAGGGCTCGGTCGTCAGCGCGGCGGCGGCCGATCCGGCGCCGAAGATCGCCAGTCCCGCGAGCAGGGCCCGCCTGCGGCCGAATCGGTCGCCCAGGGCGCCGGCCGGCAGCAGCAGGGACGCGAAGACGAGGCTGTAGGAGTCGATGATCCAGGACAGCTGGGTCTGCGTCGCATGCGTCTCGCGGGCGAGATCGGGCAGTGCCACATTGAGCGAGGCCATGGCGGCGACCACCGTGCCGAGGGCGACGCAGGTGACCACCAGGATCAGGTTGTGACGTGCGGCCGGTGCTGAACCGGCGGCAGGGGCACGCGTGGAGGGCATCGTGGCGTCCTTCGTCCGAGTGGTCCGGGGGGATCCCGGTGCCTGGTCCCAGAGTCGGGAGTCCGGTGAGCGATTTCCACGTTGATGAATTAGGGGTACGGCCCGTCGGACGGTCCCGTGCGGCCGCGTTCGTACGCCGCCCCTCGTCACCGAGTCACGCGAAAGTGCCGGTCAGCGGACCGGAGAGCCGGACGCGGCGGCCGACCGTGAACGAGCGCGCCGACGCCCCCGCCCCCGGATCGGTACGACTGACCGGCCACTGTTGAATTTCTCGTCGCCCTGCCCGAAGTGAACGGGGGAGCAGGTGCCGGACGTCGCGTCCGAAGCGTGGTCCGGACGAGTGCCCCTATGCGCCGGCCGGTCGTGCGAGAAGGTCTGTCACCTGTCGGCCGACGAGTTCCCAGGTCGCGGCCGGAAGACGGCCGAAGGAACTGCTCCGCAAAGTGCGCAGATCCTCTTCGACATCGGTGTGGCACGTGGTGCTCTCGCTGAACACCTCGTCATCTTCGCGGACGGCGACGCGAAGGCGGGTCCGTCCGCCGTCGGCGGAGTGCAGGGCGGCGGCGATGACAAGTGGCGATGGCCCACCCGCCTCGCCGGCGGCCTTGTGGTAACTGCTGGCGATCGGTGCGCGCCAGCGGAGACTCAGCAGCAGATGGCGCTTGGCCAGCACCTCGGCCAGGTCGGTCTCGGAGACGCCTTCAGGTTCCAGGATCACCGCTCGGGCGTCCAGTACGAGCGCAGCGGGCAGCAGACATCGCAGCGTGCTGCCGACGATGTTGCCGCCCACCGTGGCCGTCCGCCGTACCGCTCCGGTTCCTACCGTGGCGGCCGCCCTGCGCAGCACCTCCGGCACACGGTCGTCGATACGGTTCAGCACCACGGCCGCGCCCAGGACCTCGCGCCCGATCGCGTTGGCCTCCGGGAGATCGCGCAGCGACATGGCGTGGCCGGGGAAGCCGTCCCGTTGCCAGGTGGCCCACACCAGCGTGGCGCCGCCTATCGGCACCGCTCCTTCGGTCATGCACTCCTGCGCTTCGGACACGGACGTGGGCAGACGCAACAGCACGGCAGCCGACCTGCTTTCCTGGTGACTTGGCGGCGGGGTACTCGGTGTCTGGGCCAAATGACCGTCGACAGGCGCATTTTCGCCGTGCGGACGGGGGCGCGTACAGGGCACACTGCTTCAACTGGTGCGCCCCGCCGACGGATGTGCTCACGGCGAGGGCTTTTGCCGGGGCCCACACCTGTTGTCCGTACTCACCGAGCGGCAGCCACCCGACACTTCCCTTTCCCGCGCGACGACTTGCTTCGTACCGCTGTCAACTACCCTGGTGGCGGCCGGAGTAGGCCGCCCATCGGCCCGCGTGCCGGACCACGGTGATACGGCGCCCGAAGCAGCTGGTCATCCAGGAGTCGGTCAGGGTGTCGTCGACCGGACCGCGCGCGAGGACCCGCCCCTCGCGCAGGAGCAGGGTGTGGCTGACGGCCGGGGACAGCTCTTCCAGGTGGTGGGTGACGGTCACGGTGGCCAGCTCCGGGCGGCTCTCGGCCAGCCGCTGCATGGCCTCGACGAGGTCCTCGCGCGAGGGCAGGTCCAGGGCGTTGAACGGTTCGTCGAGCAGGAGCAGGGCCGGCTCGGCCATCAGTGCCCTGGCGATCAGGACGCGGGCCCGCTGCCCGCCCGAGCAGACTCCGTACGGCCGGTCGGCCAGCTCCTTGATGTCCAGTTCGGCGAGCAGTTCGTGGCCACGCCGGCGCACCTCGGCGTCGTACTTCCGCCACAGCGGTTGCACGGTGCCGGTATGGCCCGTCAGGACGACGGTGTGGGCGTCGATGTCCTGCGGCACGCGCTGGGCCGTACTCACATGGCCGATGCGGGCGCGCAGTTCGCGCACGTCGACCCGGCCGAGCCGGGAACCGAGCACCTCGACGCTCCCGGTCGTGGGGTGCATCAGCGCGCCCAGCAGGCGCAGCAGGGTCGTCTTGCCCGCGCCGTTGGCTCCGAGCAGGGCCCAGTGCTCACCGGCCCGGACCGTCCAGTCGATCTCCGAGAGGATCACCTGGCCGCTCGTGTGACGGTGGACGTTCACTTCGCGGAGCGCGACCACCGCCTCCCGGTCGCTGACGTCTCCCTCGGTCCGCACCACGGCCATGTCCGGGCTCCCCTCGATCGGTCGGCACACCCCGCATATTAGATGCAGTATGCATCTTGCTGTCCGTTCGTCCGCTTCGTGGACGGCGGTGCGGGCTCGTGCGCGGAGGGCGGAGCGGCCGGTCCTCGGCGGCGGTGGGTGACGGTCACCGCGCGAAGGGGGTGGGTCACGGTGATTGCAGGATGTTGACGGCGCGGGCCACCACCAGCACCACGGTCACCAGTGAGACCGTGGACTGGAGCATCATCAGCATCTTGGCCCAGCGGGACAGCGGCATCACGTCGGTCGGGCTGAACGCGGTGGAGTTGGTGAAGGAGAGGTACAGGTAGTCCAGGAACGCCGGTTCCCAGTCGGGCGGCGCGGATTCGGGGCTCTGCATCTGCACGAACAGGAAGTCGGCGAACTGGTGGTGGCCCATCATTCGGTCCGCCGGTCCGCCGCGGTCCCACTCCCAGTACCACAGGGCGAACACGATGACGTTCGTCAGCCAGATGTTGCCGCCGGTCAGCAGCAACGTCGGGGGGTGCGACCAGTCGGTGCCCTGCACCAGGTCCGTCACCAGCCGTGCGGCCGCCCAGCCGTTGGCCAGGCTGATCAAGCAGATCAGCGCCAGGCCCAGCCACCGCAGCCGCTTGTTCCGGGGCTCGACCCGCCGGGGGTTGGCGGAGATCAGGCCCCCCAGCAGGACCAGTTCCAGGACCGGCAGAACCCAGGGCGGCATCAGGGTCAGCTCGTGCGGCAGTTTCAGCTGGAGGGTGACCGCCGCCAGGATCGCGGCGGTCACGGCCCACCGCGGCTCGCCGTGCGTCACCCTCCGCCACGCGGGCGCCACTTCGCTCTCGCCGGACTCCAGAATCCGCTCGATCCTGACGATCCGGCTCTCGGTGTCGTTCGACCTGTCGTTCATGGAGGTGATTGTCGCGTGCCACATGTTGATCAAGAAGCGCGCCGACTCGGCCACCTCGGCGGATGCCAGGCACTGTTGGTCTGACCAGCAAGGACGCTGTTGTCATCTGTCGTCGTTGGCCGTTGTTGGCCTCCCTCGGACGGCCCGTGGACGGCCCAGCTCTCGTGCGTCTCCGTTGCCGGCGAGGATCGCGGCTGCCACGACTTTCATCCACACCTTTTTGGTCGATGTTCGCCCAGTGGCTCGCCGACCGCGGCATTACCGAGCTGTCTGCAGTCACCCGGGGCGATCTATCCGGGTTCGTCGACATTCGCGGCCTAACAACCAGAACATCCGGCCGCGTGTACTAGGATCCGCCGCTAGCGTCACTCGATCGACCGTTGCTCACCCAATCGATAAGAGGCCCGATGATCGGCGTGCTCGTGACTTTCACACAGACCGACAAGTTCGATCGTTCAACTCTCGCAAAGATTGCCGATGAACTCCGAGGACCGTTCGAAGGCATGGCCGGCCTTCGCTTCAAGAGCTTCACGCTCGACGAAGGCGGCGTTCAGGCAAGGAACTTCTACGTGTGGGATGACGAGGAGAAAGCCCGTGCCTTCTTCACGGAGGAGATCGTCGACAAGGTGACGGGGATCTATGGCGTCCCGCCTAAAATCGAATACCTCGATATCGTGGGGTTCGTCGACAACTCTGGCACCTGATTCTCAAGGGGCTGTCGCACAAACCCAGCCGTCCGGGCCATTTTGGGCTATCGAGGCATGCCACGGAACTTCCTGGTCAACAGGCCGCAGTAGGCCTGGGGAGTTGACCATGTCGAACCCGGGCGCGGGCGGACGGTCTTTGATTTGCGGCTTTCCCAGCGCCTGCCGCAGTCGGTATCGCGACAAGGCCTCGGAACCGGCGCCTGTCCGCGCGCTCAAAACCGACTGGTGGTCTTCCAGGGCCTGGCCACCGCGGCGGTGACCCCCGCCGGACTCTCACTCATGACGACCTCGTTCCCGGAGGGCCCCCTGCGGGAAAAGGCACTCGGCCTCAATGGGGCGCTGATGTCCGCCGGGTTCACCACCGGAGCGATCCTCGGCGGTCTGCTGACCGACCTGCTGTCCTGGCGCTGGGCGTTCTTCATCAACGTGCCCGTCGCCCTCGCCGTCCTCGTCATCGCTCCGACGGTCATCAAGGAATCCCGGCCCGACGAGCGCCCGAAGCTGGACGTACCCGGCGCCGTCAGTGTCACGCTCGGTCTGCTGGCCATCGTCTTGGGCCTCACCCAGGCCGGTGAGCACGGCTGGGGCTCCTCGTCCGCGCTGTTGCCGCTGGCGGCCGGCGTGCTGCTGCTGGTGGTGTTCTTGGCTGTCGAGCGCAAGGTGGCCGCGCCTCTGGTGCCGCTCAGCGTGCTCGGCAAGCGGTCAGTGGCCTGGGGAAACGTCGCCGGCCTGATCGCGTTCCTCACCGAGACGTCCCTGGTCTTCCTGCTGACCCTGTACCTCCAGGAAGTCCTCGGCTTCTCCCCGCTGGCCGCCGGACTGTCCTTCGGCGTGCTGGGCCTGGGAACGGTCGTCGGCGGCTCCGTTGCCCCGAAGGTCATCGGGAAGATCGGCACCAAGCAGACCCTGATCACCGGCGGCATCCTGCAAACCTTGTTCACAGCCGCCCTGCTCGGCCTCGGCGACGATCGCTCCTGGATGTGGCTGCTGCTCGTCGCCACCTTCGTCGGAGGGGTCGGCAACATGCTCGTCATCGTCGGCTTCATGGTCACCGCAACACCGGTCTGGCCGACCATGAACAGGGACTGGCCACCGGGCTCGCGACCATGACCCAGCAGATCGGCATCACCATGGGCACGCCGATCATGAGCGCCGTTGCCACCGCTGCGATGACCGGGACCGGTGCCTCGGCCACCCTCGGCGGCTTGAAGGCGGCGATCGCGGTGAATGCCGCCATCGTGCTCTTCGGCGTCCTCACCAGTGCCCTCTTCCTGCGCGGTGCACGGTCGAGTGCGCAGTAACTCACAGGGGGACGAGCCACGCGGCCGCCCGTCCTCGACGACGACCGGTGAAGAGGCAGCGTTCCGAGCTCAGGGCCTGGAGCTTGGAGGGCGAGTCCGTGCCTGTCCAGGCTTGCCACCATCGGTTGAGGGTGATGGCGGGGGTGAGCCAGGAACGGATCGCTCGTAATGCCCCGGGCCGGCCGGGCTGTTGGGCGTGTGGGAGCAGCCGGACGGCGAACCCGCTGAGCCGGGTGACCGTGACGGGCGCCACGCCGTGCGCCACCGACGCGGCACGCGCCGCGGGAGTGAGAACCAGGCGGGTCCGCCGCCGCTCCAGGGCACGCAGAACGCGCTCGGCCGCACGCTCGGCGTCCATCGAGACGACGGGGGCGCCGGCGAGTGCGGAGAATCAGGCGAACTCCTTGGAGGGGCGACCGCCGAATTCGGCCCGAAGGTGCGATCCGGTGCGCATCAGCCCGGGGTGGACCGTGGTGGCTTCGTAGGTGAGAACGAGGGCGAGTGTTGATGGGGCCCGGCATCGGTTCTTGATCGAGCTGTCCGGAAATGTTGATGAGAACTCGCAGCACCCAGAGGGCTCGGCTCGGGCGTGTTGGCACGGACGGACATGGAGGCGGCCAGGCCGGCTCGCCCCATGGTTGCGGACATCGCCCGGGACGAGCTCGTGGAGATCGTTCGCAGACTCCTGAAAGCCGACCCGGAGAGTGACTACTATCTGCGGCTCCTGGAGGCGAACATCTCGCATCCCCGGCTGAGTCACCTGGGCTTCCACCGTTTGCACAACCTTCGGGCCGCGTCTGCGGAGCAGATTGTCGATGAGGCTCTGAAGTACCGACCGATTGCGCTTTGAGCTGCGTGGGAGGTCAGCCGGCGTGCTGGTCCATCCGTCGTCGATCGATCTGTCCAGCCGGACGCTGCGGCACCTGGCCAGGCAGCCGGCCGATCACCGGCGGGAGATCGGCACGCGATGGCGGCGCCTGCCCGTCGGCTGTCAGGCCCTGCTCGCCCTGGCCCGCCTGCGATGCGGCGACACGTACGCCCGACCTCGCAGCCGATCCCGGGGCCGTGGGGCAATGCCCCGGCGGACTGGCAGCTTCACCTGCACTGACCTGGTCCGGGGCCTCCGGGGCGCAGCCGGTGGGGGAGAAGTGGATCGGCCCCCGTTTGACATGCTTCGAACGGATGGCAGGGTTGTATCTGGGGCCCGGTTGTATCTGGGGCCAATGTTGGGAGGCTCGGCATGGCCTGCGGTTGGGCACGATCTTCCGCGGCTCGGCAACTTCCGCTCAGGCTCACGAGCGGCGCGTTCTTCCTGAACTCCGGACTCTCGAAACTCGGTGCGGACGAGGCAACCGCCGAGAGGCTCCAGCAGTTCGCCGCCACGACCTACCCGTTCCTGGGCAGGCACGACTCCCACAAGTTCGTACGGCTGCTCGCCGCCGGAGAGCTCGCCATTGCCACGACACTGCTCCTGCCGGTCGTCCCTGCCGCTGTCGCCGGGGTTGCGCTCACCGCATTCTCCGTTGGCACCCTCGGGCTCAACCTGCGTACGCCGGGGATGCGACAGGAAGGCAGCCTGCGCCCGACCGAGCAGGGGACCGTGCTGGCCAAGGACGTCTGGATGCTGGGCATCGGCGTCTCCCTCATCGCCGAGGGTGTGTACGAACACCGGTGACGCACCACGAGCGCGTCAGCCCCACGGCTGCCGTTCGCGCTCCGTGACCGCTATTGGATCCGTCCTGGTTGAAGGCGTAAGTCAGGGGCGCATGTGGCCATGACCAAATGGTTCTTCGAGCCCGGACACACTGCGGCGGAGTTCCGCGCCAGGCACATGATGGTCACCTACGTGCGGGGGCAGCTCAAGAACGTGCACGGCTTGCTGGAGGTCGATGCCGACGAGCCGGAGAAGGCGCGCGTTGAGGCCACGGTTGACGCGACCCAGGTGTACACGGGTCAGCCCCAGCGCGACGCCCACCTCCGCAGTGCTGATTTCTTCGATGTCGAACACCACCCGACCTGGACGTTCGTCGGGTCGCGTGTTCATCAGGTGAGCGGAACCGAGTTCGAGGTGACCGGAGATCTCACGGTACGCGGCATGACGCGCCCCGTAACCTTCGACGTCACTTACTTGGGGCAGTGGGATACCCCTTGGTGGGAGGAAGGGCGGGACCTCGGGCCCAGGCGCCGCGCCGGATTCACCGCCACGACACGTATCAATCGACATGATTTCGGGGTGAGTTGGAACGATGTGATCGACAGCGGCGGAGTGGTTGTCAGCCCCATGGTCGATGTCACGGTCGACGTCGAGGCCGTCCTCGAGCCCATCGAAACGGCCGCCTGAGCACGGCCGGCTCGGGCTGCGAGCCGACGGCTTGACAGCGGGCGGCTGTCGCTGAAGCCGGTAGCAGGTCTTGGACGACGGTGCGTGAAGAGGTTTGGCTTGTTGTGCAAGCGGACGGGTTCCCTGTGGCGGCTGGTCGCCGAGGTGGGCAGCCCGGGTGCCGACGGATTCGGCAGTGAGAGGAGCGCTGGGCAGTGTCTACCGCGTCAACTGAGACCTTTGGGAGCCGGCGGGTCGCGGTCGTGACCGGCGGCGCTGGTGCGATCGGCGGTGCGATCGCCGCGCGGCTTGCGGTCAATCACACCGTGGTCGTGCTCGACCGCACCGGCGATGTCCCGGTCGATCTGGGTGATCCGGCCGATGTGCGCCGGGCCGCGCAACTGGTGCTGGACCGCTACGGCAGGTGCGATGTCCTGGTCCACTCGGCTGCGATGGTCGCCTTCGGACCGTTCGAGGACTTCGAACTCGACCTCTGGCGTCAGGTCCAGGCAGTGAACGTCGAGTCGGCGCTGCTGCTCACCCAGGCCTTCGCGCCGGGGATGCGTGAGCGGGGCTTCGGCAGGGTGGTCTCCATCGTGTCCAACACGTTCTGGCGTCCCCCGGGCGCGCACATGCGCGCGTACGTGGCGTCCAAAGGGGCGTTGATCGGCATGACCCACGCCCTCGCCGTCGGGCTCGGCGGCCACGGGATCGCGGTCACGGCTGTGGCCCCGGGGCTGACTCCCACTCCGGCTACCGGCGTCGTGCCGGCGGAGGAGTTCGATGAGGTCGCGGCGCTCCAGGCGCTGCCCCGGCCGCTCACCCCCGACGACACCGCAGCCGTGGTGGCGATGCTCGTCGGCGAGGACGCCGCCGCGCTGACGGGCCAGGTACTCACGGTCGACGGTGGCCTGGTGATGCGTTAGGAACGGGCGAGGCGGCAATCCGAACAGGGGACTCCCGTGCATGGATCGCTTAGCGACGGTCCCGACCTTACTGGGAAGGGCTCGGGGCCTGGGCATCGGCGCTGGTCTCGTTGCGCGTGGCCAGCAGCCATCCGTGCTCCTCGGCGCATCGCCGGGCGCTTCCCACGAGACGTGCGACGGCGGCGGATTGGGTGCGCGCGGACCACAGGATCGGCACTCCGCGCGGACCTCCGGCTGGACGACTCGGCGCGCGGCGTGGCCGCGGTCGGCGGCGGCAGTGGGATAGGCGAACGAGGCGGGCGGCAGGCCGACCTCCCGGTTCGCCCGCAGTCGGGCGATCATGGCCTGGGGAGGCGGGTCGGTGAAGGCCTGGAACGTCTGGAACACCCAAGCTTGAACTGATTCCACGTCAATGGAGAGGAAGGCTGGACATGACCACCGCAATCGTAGGCGTCGGCAACATCGGAGCTGCGCTCGCCCGGCATCTGGTGGCCGGTGGCGAGAGCGTCGTCCTGGCGGGAAAGGGCACCGCGCGAGCCGCGGGGATCGCGGACGAGCTGGGTCCCCTGGCCCGCGCCGCCTCTGTGCGGGACGCGATCACCGATGCGGACACGGTCGTGTTCGCCGTCATGCTGGACGCCATGAGAGAGCTGATCCCGCAGGTCGCGCCCCTGCTCGAGGACAAGGTCGTGATCGACCCCTCGAACCCGATCGCCTTCGACGAGAAGGGCCAGATCGTGCGGTCGCTGCCCGAAGGGGAGTCGGCCGGGTCGGTGGCCGCCGCCCTGCTGCCCAAGAACGCTCACTACGTCAAGGCGTTCGGCACCCTCGCCGCGGAGGTGCTCGCCGCGAGCGCGAACCGCACGCCGCGACGGGCGGCGCTGTTCTACGCCACCGACGACGAGAGCGCCGCCGCGATGGCCGAGCGGCTGATCCGCACGGCCGGGTTCGATCCCGTCAAGGCCGGTGGCCTGGCCGATGCCGGACGCATCGAGTCGCCCGGCGGGGACCTGCATCAGTACGGCTCCGGCGGCGAGGTCGTCGACCTCGCCCAGGCGACCGCCGCCGTGCACGACGCCAGCCATTGAGTTCCGCATGTGGAGAAGCAAGGCAGCGGGTTCCTCGGAAGCACCCGGCCCGGCAGCGACCGAGAGCAGTGCCCCCGGTCGTCGGGCTGTCAGGGTCTCGGCCGTGCCGGTGAGGTGTCATCACCGGATTCGGGTGATCTCGTCGGATCACGGCGGCGGCCAGCCTTGAGGAGAACGCGGCATGCCTATGGGCCGGGCAGGAGCGACCCATCGCGTTCGTCACGGTACGGTCCGGCCGGCAGGACGCTCAGCGGTTCTGGCTCGACGCGGTCGGCGCGATCCGCACTGCCTCGGGCACGGTGCTCCGGGTACGGATCAGAGCTGAAGGGGTCGCGTATCGGTCCAGTTGACCAGCAGGCGGCGCTCGGCGAACAGCCACTCCCGCTCCCTCTTGACCATCGTGTCGAGGTAGCGGATCGAGGCGACCATCATCGTCCGTGACCCGTCGTCGGCCTCGGTCAGATGGTGGGCCAGACAGTAGGTTTCCCCTGTCGCGCGATCGCCATCCAGTTCGATCGTGCTCTGCCCGTTGAAGTGCATGGTGGCCGCGTAGGCGTTGAGCGCGTCGAAAACCGGTGCCAGCGACCTCGCGGTCGTGGAACTCCTGCGTAGGCTCGGGATCCCTCGCGTCCATGTGCACCACGAAGTGGGTGTCCTGGGTGAACAGCGCCATCTGGCCCTTGGCGTCCCGTCGGTCCGCGCAGTGCGCGTAGGCGTCGACCAGTTCGCGGAGGGCGAGCCTGTCGGCAGCCTCAGCTTCGGTGACTGACGTGTGGATACTCACGGCGACATCTCCTTCACAGCCTGCGGTGCCGTCAATGCGCCCCAGTCCCAGGATCTCCGACGGGCGGGTGCGCGGTCCTCACCGGAATCCGGTGGTCCGCCGGCCTGCCAGCCGACCGTAGGCCTCTACGCCCCCCAGCCGGGTGATCTGGTCCGACCGGAGAATGCGGGGTCCGGAACCGTCGAGCTGGGCCACCGCGATCGCCCCGGATACCACGGTAGTTGGACTCACTGCCGTCTTCTATCCGAACTCTTCCCGGATGAAGGTGTTCCCGCCCTTGCCTCCGGTCTTCAGGGTCCGCTCCGGAGGCACGAGGTGCACGAGTTGCTCGGCCGCAGGGGACTGCCGCAGGCCTCGGGGTGGGGCCTGCGCTCCGCCACACCGTTGAGCTGCGGGCGGGCCATCCTGGTAGCGGCCTAGCTAGGACGGCTGACGGATCTCCGTGACGATCGTGTAGAGCTCGATGATGACGCCCCCGCTGGTGCGGCCGATGTCCATGCCGCTGACCATGGGTCGTTGACCGTCGGCCGGGCCGTACTGGAAACCGAGGTGGCCGATGTCGTCGAGCCCCGACGCGGCGCCTGCGGGTCGGAAGGCCCAGTCCGGGTTCTCGGCACGCAACTCTGTGGCGCGTCGCTCGAAGTCCGTGCGCCCACGGTTGATGCGGTCCGGTTCGTGCCACACCACGTCTTCGGCGTAGTTCTCGGCGATGACCGCGGCCCGGCGATCCGGGTCGGGTTCGTTGAACACCTCGAGAAGGTTGACTCGCATCAGATCGGCGGCAGATCTGGTCATGGTGAGTCCGTTCGTGTGGGCTGGTCCGTCGGTGTGGCGGAGGGCCACCGGTCCGCGTCGGCCGGGTGGGTCAGTTCGCGACGGCCGGGGCCGTCCGCAGCGGGGCGAGAGCAGAGGTCCAGGCAATGACCTGGTCGATCATGGTGTTCAGCGCATGGAGGTTGTGTTCGCCGGGTTTGAAGACGCTGAAGTTCTCGAATTCGGTGCACAGGGAGAGCACGACCTGTTGGCGTACGTCGGCCATTCGGAGCTCGGCGGCGACCAGGCGCAGTTGTTCAGCGGATCGTGTGCCGCCCGCGACGCCGTATGAGACCAGGCCGAGGGAGGGCGGCATCGGATCGTCGAGGTGGGGGAGGGGTGGTCGCGCGGATCGAGCAGCTCGAAGCCGGCGTCGGTCCGACGCGAGGCGTGGTCGAGGACCCGGCGCGCCACCTGGTCCCCGACGCGGTTGGGACGGGTGCTGCCGACGATGATGCCGATGGTGGGCATGATTGGCCTGCCTCTTCGGGGTGCTGTGCGTCCGCGGGAGACGCGTTGCCCGGAACGTTGGTGACCGGGCGGGTGCGGTGCCCGGCGCAGCAGCATGTTGCCGGGGTCGAGCGGGGTGTTCGGTCAGCTCGTCACGGCGGCCGACGCCGTGACGGCGGAGGTGAAGTCGGGCTGCACGCCGAGCTGGGCGAGCATGACGCTGAGGCCGACATAACAGTTGAACTCCTTGATCCTGCCGTTCTCGACGTACCAGAAGTCGGCCGTGGGGATTTCGAGCCTGGCGCCGGTCGGCTGTACGACCCCGGCGGGTGTCTCGAACGGCCCGGTGACGGTGCCCTGGATCGTCAGCTCGACGGCGACGACGTTGCCCATGACATGGAACCGGTGCAGTTCGCGGTGCACGTCGGGGGCGAGCGCGCCCATGAAGGCGACCAGGTCGCCAAGGTGCTCACCGCGATAACTCTCACCGGCGACGACGTTGTTGAATACGCCGTCCTCGGCGAACAGGTCGATGAAGCCCCGCAGGTCCAGGACGCTGCCCTCGGCCGCTCGGTATGCCGCCCGGACCACGGTCTCCGCGTCGGTGTTCATGGTGCCCTCCCGTGTTGAGAGAATCCATTCAAACCCTTGATTGAAATTGTGATGAGGGGGTGGCCGCCTTGTCAAGCAAGCACTTGAATTCATCGTGGCGCTGGGCCGGCACGGTCTGCTCGGCGGTATCAGGCGCCTACCGGGCTCCCCGAAACGCCCCGGCCACCACGGGGATGAGCATCCGCTCCACCCGTTCGGCGGGCTCGGCGCCCAGCTCGGCCCCGATGGGCGCCAGTGCGAGCCAGTTCAGCATCCCGGCCGCACAGCGGACACGGAAGACGAGCTCCCGCTCGTCGACCCCGGGAAGGTTCGCCGCCAGTACCCTCACCGCCTGTCGTCGGGCCCGCTCGAACTTCCCGGCCAGCCTCTCCCACCCTTCGGGCGGATCGATCCCCACCCGCGCCACGGTCCGTATCACGGCCAGATCGCGCCCCCCGGCCACGAGGGCGCTCACCATCGGCCGCGCGAAGGCCTCGGCCAACTCGCTCAGCGTCGAGCTGCCCGCCAGAGTGTCGAGCTCTCGAATCTGCGCGTCCAGGTATCGCTCCAGCGCGTGTTCGATCGCCACATCGCACAGTGCCTTCAGCGATCCGAAGTGATAACTCACCGCGGCGACGTTGGCTCCGGCGTTCTGGGTGATCTCGCGGAGGGTCACCCCTTCCTGTCCCCGCTGTGCGAGCAGCTCGAGAGCAGCCGCCAGCAGATCGTCCCGCGTTCGCTGACCGGCCTCGCGGCGAAGGTCCGTTTTCTCTGGCCTCACGATAGAACTCAAGCCACTGCTTGACTTCATTGTCAAGCAGTCGCCGGAACGCGACTTCCGGCGCTGAGTGCGACGCCGGGCCATCGTCCGTCTCCCGGGTGGGCTCGGCTTGATAGAGGGTGAGGCCGGCCCGGGAACTTTTGGGGACAGGCGCTGTTCGGTGAGGAAGGCATGGGCGGCGGTGACGAGGGTGACGCGGTGGTGCCGGCCGGGCCAGGAACGGCCTTCGAGTGGCTGTGACCTGCGTCGTCAGGCCAGGCTGCTACGTGCCACAGCGAGAAACTCCGCCTTGAACGGCTCCAGACGCTCGGCCAGGCTTCCTTCGTCACGCTCCTGCCAGACCGCTTGGTTAAGGGCGCGGGCGTAGAGGGTCGTCGGTGAGTGAAGGCCAGGAGCACACAGCAACTCGATGCTCTTCTCGGCTATTCGAAGACCGTCCATCGCCGGCCTGGCCCTCACATACCAGTCATCCGCAACCTCCCATTGGGACGGCCTCGCATGCGCCACGCCTTCAGCCTCCAGCGCGGACCGGATGAACTCCAACACAGTCCTGATCTGCGAGCGTGATGCCCGAGGCGTCGAGCAGTTCGCGGGCTTCGAGCTCGGAGAAGCGCAGGTCCGCCGCGCGGATCTCGGCGAGCTCGCCCGTCAGGCGCAGCCGCAGCCGGACATCGTGACGCATGGTCAGTATCGCGTGCGTCTGCGGGGGAAGGCTGGTCAGCAACCGGGTGAGCTGAGTGGGGGCCTCTGGCGAGAGCAGCTCGTGGAGATCATCGATGACCAGCGTGACGCCGCCGTGGGCGTCGGCCAGCTCCGACAACACCCGGTCGACCATCGCCGACGCATCGAAGTCGGGTGTCGCTGCGGGCAGTGCCTCGCCGCTGTCCGCACTGCCGTCCGCGCCGATGGCGTGACGAACCGCACCGAGCAGGGCCAGCCAAAACTGCTGGGCGTCCTGCTGGCCGCGCGGCACTTGCACGAGGGCGAGCCGACGCGGCTGACCCGGCCGGTCGGCCCAGGCGCGCAGCAGCGATGTCTTCCCGCTGCCGGCCGGAGCCGAGATGACCGTCACCTTGCCCGCCGCCGCGCGATCCAGGGCAGCGACGAGATCATCCCGGTCGATCAGCCGGGGAGCTGCTGGAGGCACCGTTGAAGGACCGCCTTGCTATCCACGCCCGACACCCTGGCGCCGGTCACCCAGCCCCGGCACCTTTCCCGTCTGTACCAGGCTAGCGCGCACCTACTGACGACTGCGCGCGAACCCCGGATCAGTCGGCGTCACGTTCACGCAGCATCGCAATCACCGGGATCGGGTGACGACATCTCATCCGACGGGCGGCAAGCCTGGGCCCGTAGCGAAAGCTCGCACGGCCGCCAGGGACGTGCCGAGATCCAGGGGAGATCCCGTGACCTCGCCGGCCTCCGGCGCGGGCAGCGCCTCCGACCCACCCGACTACGCGCCCACCACCCGGTCGGCGCGATCTGAGACCGGGCGTGCGGCCTCACCCTCCGCCCCGGCCGGCGGCCGGGACCACCGCCTCGGCCCGGCTCTGCTGGTCGTCGCCACCGCCCAGCTCATGGTCGTGCTCGACGCGACCATCGTGAACGTCGCCCTCCCGGACATCCAGAAGGCGCTCGGCTTCTCCGGCAGCGGCCTGGTATGCGGTGGTCACCGGGCCCCCGCACGCATGATGCCGGGTTCGGGCGGCAGTTCGTCATGGCCGAGGGTGGGTATCACGCAGCGCGGTGTGGGCACCACGACCCGAAGCAGCGCCTCTCCGACGCGCAAGCGGGACCCCGGCCAGGCGTCTTCCGGGAAACCCGGCCCTCCGTGGGTGTCCACGACCAGGTTCGGCCGGAAGCGGCGCGCGTCGAAGTCCCCGGCGGGACACACGCTGCGCATCCGGTCCAGAGCCGCCGTGGTGACGAGACGGGCCCGGCCGAAGTCGAAGAACGTCCCCGGGGCGACACTTCCCGACGTGATGCACTCGCCGGTGGCCTCGACGGATGCCGACTCCCGCGCAGCCTCCGGGACACCGCCTTCGTACTCGGGCACGGCGCGCTCCAGCCGGCCGTGCTCCGGTGTGACAGACGAGACGGACACGTGACGACCCAGCAGTTTGGACAACTGCACGTCCAGATCAGGATCTTCGACCGGCGGAGAGGTCCCGTCGGGCAGCATCACCCGGACCACTCCGGAGTCGTCCATCCGGCTCCGGCAACGCAGCAACACCCCCCACTTTCTTGGGTGTTTGGCGCTGCCCACCGCGCCCGTCCCGTCGAGTACGGCATTCACCCCTCACATGTTGATCATGTGGCCGGCCAGCCCGTGAATGGCCTCCTTGACCGCCTCGCCGAGGGTCGGGTGCCCGTGCACATTGCGCGCGACCTCGTGGACCGTCAGATCCCATTGCTGAGCGAGCGTCAGTTCCGGGAGCAGCTCGGTGACTTCGGGGCCGATCAGATGGGCGCCGAGGAGTTCGCCGTGGCGCGCGTCGCTGAGAATCTTGACGAAACCCGCGGTCTCACCGAGGCCGTGCGCCTTGCCGTTGGCGGTGAACGGGAACTTCGCCACCTGGACGTCGAAGCCCCTGTCGCGGGCCTGCGCCTCGGTCCAGCCGAAGCTGGCGATCTGCGGCTGGCAGTAGGTCGCCCGCGGGATCATGACGTAGTCGAGTTCCATCGTCTCCGCGTCGGCGATCGTCTCGGCCGCCACGATGCCCATCGACTCGGCCGCGTGGGCCAGCATCAGCTTCGCCGTCACATCACCGATGGCGTAGATGTGCGGCACGCTCGTACGGCAGCGGCCGTCGATGTCGATCGCCCCGCGGTCGGTGAGTTTCACGCCGGTGTTCTCCAGGCCGTAGCCCTGCACCCGCGGCTGGAAGCCGATCGCCTGCAGCACCTTCCCGGCCTCCAGCGTCTGCCGCTGGCCGCCCGTGGTCACCATGACCTTGACCGCGTCCCCGGAGTCGTCGATCGCCTCGACGCGGGTCGACGTCAGCACATTGATGCCGAGTCGCTTGTAACGGCGGGCCAGCTCGGCGGAGACCTCCTCGTCCTCCAACGGGACGATCCGGTCGAGGAATTCGACGAGGGTGACCTGGACGCCGTAGTTGTGGAGCACGTAGGCGAACTCCACGCCGATGGCGCCGGCGCCCGCGATGATGATGCTGTCCGGGAGCGTGTCCGACAGGATCTGCTCCTCGTACGTCACCACGCGCTCGCTCAGTGAGGTTCCGGGGAGCAGCTTGGTGGTGGCGCCGGCGGCGATGATGCAGTGGCCGAAGGTGACCGTTTCCGCGCCGCCGTCGGCCAGGGCGATCTGGAGGGTGTTGTCGTCGCGGAAGGTGCCGCGTCCGGTGTACTGGGTGATCTTGTTCTTCTTCATCAGGTAGTGGACGCCCTTGACGCGTCCGTCCGCCACCTTGCGACTGCGGGTGAAGGCGGCGCCGTAGTCGAAGGTCACCTCACCGTTCACCTGGATGCCGAAGGTCTTGGCCTCCTGGGTGAAGATGTGGGCGAGCTCCGCGTTGCGCAGCAGCGCCTTCGACGGGATGCATCCCACGTTCAGGCATACACCGCCCCAGTACTTCTCCTCGACGATCGCCGTGCTGAGTCCGAGTTGGGCGGCTCGGATCGCCGCGACATATCCACCCGGGCCTGCGCCCAGGACCACCACGTCAAAGTGTGCGCTCATGGCGGCCAGCCTAGAACGCCCCGCCACCGGATCGCCGATCCTGGCGTGACGACGGGCCGCGGGCCGGGCATGCCGAAGGCCCGTTCCGGCCGAAGGCGTCCGGGCCGGCCCGTTCGGGGCCGGCCCGGACGTCGGGCGTCAGACGAGGTCGAACCGGTCCAGGTTCATGACCTTGTCCCAGGCGGCGACGAAGTCGTTCACGAACTTCGCCCGAGCGTCGTCGCTCGCGTAGACCTCCGCGAGCGCGCGCAGCTCGGAGTTCGAGCCGAAGACGAGGTCGGCACGCGTGCCGGTCCACTTGATCTTGCCGGTGGCGTCGTCGCGGCCCTCGAAGGTGGTCGCGTCCTCGGACGTCGGCGTCCACGTCGTGCCCAGGTCGAGCAGGTTGACGAAGAAGTCGTTCGTCAGCGTCCCGGGGGTCCCGGTGAGGACGCCGTGCGAGGAGCCCTGGTGGGTCGCGCCCAGGGCGCGCAGACCGCCGACGAGGACGGTGAGCTCCGGCGCGCTCAGGGTCAGCAGGTTCGCGCGGTCGAGCAGCAGGTACTCGGCCGGCAGCCGGTTGCCCTTGCCGAGGTAGTTGCGGAAGCCGTCCGCGCGCGGCTCCAGCGCGGCGAAGGACTCCGCGTCGGTGTGCTCGTCCGTCGCGTCGACGCGGCCCGGGGTGAAGGGCACCTGGACGTCGTGACCGGCGTCCTGGGCAGCCTTCTCGACGGCGGCGACGCCGCCGAGGACGATCAGGTCGGCCAGCGAGACGTTCTTGGCACCGGCGTTGAAGTCACGCTGGATGCCCTCCAGCGTGCGCAGCACCGTCGCGAGCTGGTCGGGGTCGTTGGCCTCCCAGCCGCGCTGCGGCTCCAGACGGATCCGCGCGCCGTTGGCCCCGCCGCGCTTGTCGCTGCCGCGGAACGTCGAGGCCGACGCCCACGCGGTGGAGACCAGCTGCGAGACCGTCAGGTCCGAGTCGAGGATCTTCGCCTTGAGGGCGGTGATGTCCCCGGCACCGATGACCTCGCCCTCCGCCGCCGGCAGCGGGTCCTGCCACAGCAGGGTCTCCTCCGGGACCTCCGGGCCGAGGTAGAGGGACTTCGGGCCCATGTCGCGGTGGGTCAGCTTGTACCAGGCCCGCGCGAAGGCGTCCGCGAACTCGGCGGGGTTCTCGTGGAAGCGGCGGGAGATCGGCTCGTAGATCGGGTCGAGGCGCAGCGACAGGTCGGTCGTGAGCATCGAGGGGGCGATCTTCTTGGCGGGGTCGTGGGCGGCCGGGACGGTGCCCTCGCCCGCGCCGTCCTTCGGCTTCCACTGGTTGGCGCCCGCGGGGCTCTGGGTCAGCTCCCACTCGTAACCGAAGAGGTGGTCGAAGAAGCTGTTGCTCCACTGGGTGGGCGTGGTCGTCCAGGTGACCTCCAGGCCGGAGGTGATGGCGTCCGCGCCCTTGCCCGTGCCGTAGGTGCTCTTCCAGCCCAGGCCCTGTGCCTCGATCGGGGCGGCCTCGGGGTCGTCGCCGACGCTCTCCGCCGGGCCCGCGCCGTGGGTCTTGCCGAAGGTGTGGCCGCCCGCGATGAGGGCGACCGTCTCCTCGTCGTTCATCGCCATCCGGCGGAAGGTCTCACGGATGTCGCGGGCCGCGGCGATCGGGTCCGGGTTGCCGTTCGGGCCCTCCGGGTTGACGTAGATGAGGCCCATCTGGACGGCGCCGAGCGGGTTCTCCAGCTCACGGTCGCCGGTGTAGCGCTGGTCGTCGAGCCAGGTGGTCTCGGGGCCCCAGTACACGTCCTCCTCGGACTCCCACACGTCCTCGCGGCCGCCGGCGAAGCCGAAGGTGTCGAAGCCCATCTGCTCCAGGGCGACGTTGCCGGTGAGGATCATGAGGTCGGCCCAGGAGAGGCTCTGGCCGTACTTCTTCTTGACGGGCCACAGCAGACGGCGGGCCTTGTCCAGGTTGCCGTTGTCCGGCCAGCTGTTGAGGGGGGCGAAGCGCTGCTGCCCGGCACCGGCACCGCCGCGGCCGTCGCTGATGCGGTAGGTGCCCGCGCTGTGCCACGCCATGCGGATCATGAAGGGGCCGTAGTTGCCGAAGTCGGCGGGCCACCAGTCCTGCGAGGTCGTGAGCACCTCGGCGATGTCCTGCTTCACGGCCGCGAGGTCGAGGGACTCGAAGGCCGCGGCGTAGTCGAAGCCCTCGCCGAGCGGGTTGGCCACGGCGGGGTTCTTGGCAAGGATCTTCAGGTTGAGCCGCTCCGGCCACCACTGGCGGTTTCCGCCGCCCTGGGTCGGGTGCGGGGCGCGTCCGTGCGCGACGGGGCAGCCGCCACCGGCCTCCGTTTTCGCGTCGGTGACGATCGCATCGTGGTTCTCAGACATGGGAATCCTTCCGGAGGGGGCGGATCTCGGTGCTCAGAGACTGCGGGTGGGGGAACAGCCGGGGCGGGGGCCCCGGCGGCCGGCCCCGGAACCATCGACGGAGTCGACGGGGAGGCCGTGGTCTTCGGACGGGAACAGGCAGAGGGCGCAGCCGCCCGCGCAGTCGAGGGCGGGGACGTCGTACACCGCTCGCATCGGATCGGCTGGACCGGTCCGATACGGGGTACGTGTCCCGCCACGGTGAGCGGACGGAGGGCCGTGTGCGACGTGGAGGGAGATACGGCGCCGGGTCGGCACGCCTCGGCAGCGATCGCGTCGTCGCCGAGGTGGCCCAGGGCTCCGGGAGGGTCCCGAGCAGCGTGTCATGGGCGGCCGTCACACGCAGGCCGGCGCCGCGAAGTTCCACGGCGGTGGTCCCGACATCTCTGTCTCTCCTGCCCGTACTGAAGTCTTCCTGTCCCTTGGCCAGTGCCAAAACCGATCCTACAATGGACAGAGTCCAAGTCAAGAAGGACGCCAAACGCGTATCCGATCGGACCCAGGATGCACACCGATAAACTGCGGGTTCCCACTGATCCTGAAAAGGTGAACCGATATGAGTGACCTGCTGGAGCGACTGCGAGGGCGTGGCTGGCGGATGACCTCCCAGCGGCGTGTCGTTGCGGAGGTCCTCGACGGCGAGCATGTGCACCTCACAGCCGACGAGGTGCACGCCCGTGCGGCGGAGCGGCTGCCCGAGATCTCCCGGGCGACCGTCTACAACGCCCTGGGGGAGCTGGTCTCCCTCGGCGAGGTCATCGAGGTCTCCACCGACGGCCGCGCCAAGCGCTACGACCCCAACGCCCACCACCCGCACCAGCACCTGGTGTGCTCCACCTGCGGCACCGTCCGTGACGTCCATCCGACCGGCAACCCGCTGGCCGACCTTCCGGCGACGGAACGATTCGGTTTCACGGTGGCCGCCGTCGAGGTCACCTACCGGGGGCTGTGCCCTTCGTGTGCCTAGGGTCTGCCCGGATCCCGTCTGGATCCCGTCCGGCGGGCGACGGACTCGTCCGTGATCCGTCCGGCGGCGCCCGGCCCTGGGGCGGCTCGCACGGTGATGCCTAAGCTTTCCGCCGTGAACGACACCACACAGGGCACGACACAGGGCATCACGCAGGAGATACGGATCAGGCCGGGCGGCCCGGCCGACGCGCAGGCCATCCTGGACATGCTCGACGCGGCGGTGGTCTGGATGAACAGCCGCGGCAACACCGAGCAGTGGGGCACGACTCCGTACTCGCAGACGTCTGGCGGGGCGGAGCGCGTCCATCGGTACACGACCGAGAACGCCCCCTACATCGCGGAGTCGGACGGAGTACCAGTCGGAGCCATGGTGCTCGACTCCGGGCCCAGCCCGCAGATGCCGATCGAGCCCGCCGGGGAACCCGAGCGGTACGTCCGGCTGCTGGTGTCCGACCGGCGGTACGCCGGCCGGGGCATCGGGGCGGCGCTCCTGGCCCACGCCGCCGAGGAGACCCGGCGGGCCGGCGTCGAGTTGCTACGGGTCGACTGCTGGGCGGGCGGCGGGGGCGAACTGGTCGCGTTCTACGAGCGCCAGGGATTCACCCCCACCGACCCCTTCCTGTCCGGGACCTGGCCCGGCCAGGTACTGGCCCGGCGGATCGGCCGACCCCGCGGCCAGAGCGATCAGGTGAGGTAGTCGGCGACCAGCGTGGCGAACTCCTCCGGTGCCGCGAGTCTGATCCCGAGGGTCTCCGCCTTGGCGCGCTTGGATCCCGCGCCCTCTCCTGCGACGACCAGGGTGGTCTTCTTCGACACGCTGGAGGAGGAACGCCCGCCGGCCCGCTCGATGAGCTCGTTCATCTGGTTGCGGCTGAGCTGCTCCAGCGCACCGGTCATCGCACCGGTGACCACCACCGTCATCCCGGCCAGCGGCCCGCCCGCGGCTTCGTCGCCCTCCGCGGCCGGGTCGTCCTCACCGGCCGGAGCGGGCGGGGTGGCGCCGGGCTCGGTCATGTTGACCCCGGCGGCGACGAGCTTGTCGATGAGCGGGGCGAGTTCGGCCAGCTCGGCGACGATCGAGGGGGCCTTCTCGGTGCCGATGCCGTCGACCCGCTGCATCGTTTCCGCATCCGCCGCGCGCACCAGCTCCATGGTCGCGAAGTACCGGGCGATGCGCCGCGACATGGAACGGCCGGTGCCGCGGACTCCGAGTGCGCACAGCACTCGCGACAGCGGCTGGCCCTTGGCCGCCTCGATCGCCGCGAGGAGGTTGTCGGTGCTGGTCTCGCCCATGCGCTCCAGGCCGAGGAGCTGATCGCGGGTCAGGCTGAACAGATCGGCGAGATCGGCGGCCAGACCGGCCTCGACGACCTGGACGACCCGCGTATGGCCGAGGCCCTCGATGTCGAGCTGGTCGCGGCCGGCGGCGTACGAGAGCGCGGCGACCAGATGGCAGTTGCGGCCCTGCTCGCAACGCCAGCGCTGCTCGCTGGTGTCGATGGCGGATCCGCAGTTCGGGCACGTCTCGGGGAAGACGATGGGCTGTTCCTCGCCGGTGCGCAGGTGGGCCACGGGCGCTTCGATCCGGGGGATGACGTCTCCTGCGCGGTGCACCATCACATGGTCGCCCAGCCGCAGATCGCGACGCGTGATGTCCGCCGGGTTGTGGAGAGTGGCGTACGTGATGGTCGAGCCGTCGATCTCGACCGGCTCCAGCACGGCGCGCGGGGCGATGATGCCCGTGCGGCCGACGTTCCACTCCACCGCCAGCAGCCGGGTGATCTTCTCGACGGCCGGGAGCTTGTAGGCGATCGCCCAGCGCGGCGCGCGGGTACCGGATCCGGCGGCCCGCTGGTCGGCGGCCAGGTCGGCCTTGACGACGATCCCGTCGATCCCGAACGGCAACTCGGCGCGCAGTGCCCCGATCTCCTGGACACGGGCGAGGACCTGCTCGGCGGTGGCCGCCGTGATGCCGGGGACGGCGGTGCCGGCGGTGGTGTTCACGCCCAACTCGGCGGACCGTGCCATGAGTTCGCTGTGCGCGAGTTCGCCCAGCCGGGCGGCCTCCTCGGCCTCGGTGCCGGACACCGGGAGAAGGCCGTAGCCGAAGAAGGTCATCGGAACGGTGTAGGCACGCTCCTTGGCGCGCAGGGTGCCCGCCGCGGCGTTGCGCGGGTTCGCGAACGGCTGACCGCCGTGCGCGGTGCGCACCTCGTTGGCGTGCTCGAACTGGGCCGTCGTCATGAGGACTTCGCCGCGCGCCTCCAGCGTGAGGGGCTCCGTGAGTTCGCCGGGGAGGCCCTCGATCGTTCCGATCGCGTGCGAGACGTCCTCACCGGCCGTCCCGTCCCCGCGCGTGACCAACTGCGTCAGCCTGCCCTCGCTGTAGCGCGCGGCGATGGCCAGACCGTCGAGCTTCGGCTCGACGCTGAAGTGCTCCACCTCGTGACCGATCCGACGGGCCACCGACACCGTCCAGGCGGTGAACTCCTCGGGCGAGAACACATTGTCCAGGCTCAGCATCGCCACCGTGTGCGGGACATCTCCCTCGACGGCGCCGCCCGCGACCTTCCCGGTCGGCGAGTCGGGCAGCACCTGATCGGGATGCTCGGCCTCCCACGCGGCGATGCCGCGCACGAGCCGGTCGTACGCGTCGTCGTCCAGCACGGACGTGCCGCCCTCGTAATAGGCGGCCGATGCCTTCAACGCGTCCTCGACCGCCTGCGCGTAGGCGACGGCATCCACGATCACTGCGACTGGTGTTGTCATACCCGTCATCCTGCCTGCCACCACTGACAATGCCCTCCCGCCGACTCTCCCGCCGCCCCTCTCGCCCCGGCACGGTCCCGTTGGCACATGTGAGACGTGGCGCTTTGGTGCCAGCCGCCAGGCGTTCCCCCGGACCGACGCGGACCGGTAGGACCTAGCCATGATTCCCCTCATACCGCGCCGCCCACGAGGCAGGCGGGCCCTCGCGGCAACGGCGGCCGTCGCCGCCGTTCTCACCACGCTCACCGGGCAGGCGGGCGCCGCGAACAGCGCGCCCACGGCTTCCGCCGCCCCGTCCCGAACGGGCGCCGACCGCACCGTCACGCTGATCACCGGAGACGTGGTCAAGGTGATGGACCTCGGCGGAGGCAAGCACTCCGTCGACGTACGACGGCCGCGCGGCGCCACCGGCGGCGTACGCACCGAGACGGTCGGCAAGGACCTCTACGTCTACCCGGACGAGGCGTTGCCCTATCTGGCCGCGAACCGTCTCGACCGGCGCCTCTTCGATGTCACCGCCCTCATCGAGCAGGGCTACGACGACCAGCACAGCTCAGGACTCCCGCTGATCCTCGGCTATCGCGACAAGGTGGCGGCGACGCCCACCGGCACCACCAAGGTGCGGTCGCTGAAGAGCGTCAACGGCACCTCCGTCCGGGCGTCCAAGAAGCAGGCCAGGAAGCTGTGGAGATCGGTCGCCACCGGCACCCCCGCACAGCGGCCCTCACTGAAGGGCGGCCTGTCCAAGATCTGGCTGGACGGCAGGGTCGAGGCCACCTTGAAGGACAGCACCGCCCAGATCGGCGCGCCGGCCGCCTGGAAGGCCGGTCTCGACGGCAAGGGCGTCAAGGTCGCCGTGCTCGACACCGGTGCCGACAGCCATCACCCGGATCTGGCCGGCCGGATCAGCAGCGCGGTCAGCTTCGTACCCGGCGAATCCGCCGAGGACGGGCACGGACACGGCACCCACACCGCTTCCACCGTGGGCGGCAGCGGAGCCGCCTCCGACGGAGCCGAGAAGGGGGTGGCGCCCGGCGCCGACCTGCTGATCGGCAAGGTCCTCGCCAATGAGGGCTACGGAGACGACTCCTGGGTCATCGCCGGCATGGAATGGGCCGTCGACCAGGGGGCCAAGGTGGTGAGCATGAGCCTCGGCGGCTCCGAGCCCACTGACGGCACCGACCCGATGAGTGAGGCCCTGGACCGGCTCAGCGAGAAGAGCGGCGCCTTGTTCGTCGTCGCCGCGGGCAACACCGGCACGGAAGCGTCCATGAGCGCCCCGGGCGCCGCCGACGACGCGCTGACCGTGGCCGCGGTGGACTCCGACGACCAGCTCGCGTACTTCTCCAGCACGGGCCCGCGCTACGGCGACTACGCCCTCAAGCCTGACATCGCCGCACCCGGCGTGGACATCCTCGCCGCCAAGGCCGGGGGCAGCGCCGAGACCGGCTGGTACCAGACGATGAGCGGCACATCGATGGCCACGCCGCACGTCGCCGGAGCGGCCGCGATCCTCGCCGAGGAACACCCGGAGTGGACCGCCCCGCAGCTCAAGGACGCGCTGATGAGCACGGCGAAGGAGCTCCCCGGCCTGAGCGCCTATCAGGTCGGCGCGGGCCGGGCCGATGTGGCGGCCTCCGTCGACGCGACCGTGACCGCCACCGGTTCGGCGTACTTCGGCTTCGACGCCTGGCCGCACAGCGGCCCGGCGACCGTCGACCGCACGCTCACCTACCGCAACACCGGTGACAGCGCCGTCACCCTGAAACTCGCCCTCGCCGCGTCCGTGGCCGGCGGCCCCTACGACGTCGACCCGGGCGCGGGCGCCGGAAGCCCGGCGCCCGCGGGGATGTTCTCCCTCTCCGCCGACTCCGTGACCGTCCCCGCGCACGGCACCGCCTCCGTCATGGCCACCGCGCGGCCGAACCTCGGCGCGAACGGCCGCCGTTACCTCGGGCAGGTGTCCGCGAGCGACGCGTCGGGCGATGTGCGCGCCCGCACCCAGGTCGGGCTCTACCGGGAGGAGGAGCGCTACTCGCTCGACGTCACCCTCAAGGACCGCTCCGGCCAACCCGCTTCCGGATACGTCCAGTTGCAGCGCTTCGGCAGTGACGCCGACCCGCAGATCGTGCCCGTGGGTGAGACCGGCAGCGCGACCGTGAGACTCCAGGCGGGCACCTACAGCGCCCTCAGCTACCTCGATGTCGCCGGCAGCCACGGCCCCGACTCGCTCGGCATGGCGCTGCTCGGTGATCCGGAGATCGTCCTCGACCGGGACCGGACGGTGGTTCTCGACGGGAGCAGGACCCGCGAGGTCACGGCGGTGGTGCCGCAAAGGACCGAGGACCGGATGCTCTACATGAACTGGTACCGCTCCGACGGCGGAGTCAGCACCGTGGACTCCGAGTACCTGCTGCCGCCCACGTACGACAGCATGTTCGTGCTGCCCACCCGGAAGGTGACCCAGGGCACCTTCGAGTACGAGACACGCTGGCGCAAGGCCTACCCGCTGCTCTCGCTGAGTCACGACGGCAAGGCACTCACCCCCCTCGGGCAGGCCGGATCCGCCTTCTACGACGGCCGCAAGCGGTTGGACGCGGTGTACGCCGGAACCGGCACCCCCGCCGAATACGCGGGGCTGCGCGCCAAGGGCAAGGCGGTGCTGGTGACCCGTTCCGACGCCGTCTCCGGTACGCAGCGTGCCCAGGCGGCGGCGGACGCCGGGGCCGGACTCCTGCTCGTCCTCGACGACGAACCCGGCAAGCTCCTCGAATGGGTCGGTACCGACGAGGGCGGCTACAGCGCCGTCCCGGTCGCCTCGCTGACCGCACGCGAAGGCGCCCCGCTCATCAAGCAGGCTCAGCGCGGCTCCCTGCGCCTGAACGTCGAGGGAGCACCCAACTCGCCGTACGTGTACGACCTCGTCGACCCGCACCCGGGCCGGATCCCCGACACGGATCTGACCTACCGGCCGCGCGCCTCCGAACTGGCCGTCGTGGACATGCGCTTCCACGGCACCACCAAGTACCCCAGCGGCGAATACCGTTGGGACTACCGGCCCTACCGCACCTACGCCGTCGGATTCCCGCTGCGTACGGACATGCCCGCGACGCGCACGGACTACCTGTCGGCGCAGCCGGGCACCTCGTGGGCCGAGGACTCGATCACCGGGCCGAACCTGGCTCTGGAGTCCCGCGGCGGCATGATCACCTACAAGGCCGGCAAGAAGGTCTCCAGCGACTGGTTCGCCCCGATCGCCCATCCGCGCAACGGCAGCGGCTTCTGGTGGTCGGAGCGGCAGCAGAGCTTCTTGTCCTTCAACGTCCAGCCCTGGACGGACAGCGGAGCGGACCACGGCGGCTACATGCAGGACGACGGCAACAGCCTCACCTTCAAGGTCTACCAGGACGGTGAGCTGGTGAAGACCTCGGCCTGGGCGTCGGCGACGCTGTATCCCGTACCGACCGTGCCCAGCACGTACACCCTGGACCTGCGCGCCGAACGCGACGCGAGCGCCTACCGGTTGTCGCCCCGCACGCACACCGTGTGGAAGGTGCGATCGGCGCCGGTGACCGATCCGATGGAGATCGACCGGATGGCGCTGATGCAGCTGGACTACGACGTCGCCACCGACCTCGCGGGCGACGCGCGCGGCGGCCGGCAGACCCTCGGCCTGACCGGGTCGAACCTGCCCGACGCGGCGGGCGCCGGACGGGTGGCGGGCGCGACGCTCGCCGTCTCCTACGACGACGGCCACCACTGGCGTCCGGTGCGTCTGGACCGTACAGCCACGGGCCACTGGACCGCCCGATTCGATGCCCCGCACAGCGGATTCGTGTCTCTTAAGGCCCGCACTTGGGACGATGCGGGCAACAGCGTCACACAGGAGGTGACACGGGCCTACGGCTTGAAGTAGACCTTGGCGTACCCGTGAGATCGGGCGGGCCCGGGTTTCCACAGCCCCGGGCCCGCCCGGCGTCACCTGCGACGTCAAGGAGTGGCCCATGCTCGCCGCGCTCGGTCTCGGCCCGGCCGAGGAGGAGATCTACCGCCTCCTGGTGGCCCGGGGACGGGCCGCCGTACATGAACTGGCCGCCGACGGGGACCGCCCCGAGTCCGAGGTGCGTGAAGTCCTCACCGATCTGGCCGGGCGCGGTCTCGTCGTGCGCCAGGCGAGCGAGGACACGGTCACCATGTTTCTCGCGGCACCCCCCGCGGTGGCACTGGGTGGGGAACTGCGGCGGCGCCGCGACGAGTTGAGCGCGGCGGAGCACGCGGTGCTCACCCTCGCGGAGCAGCACCGCACGGGCGCCGAGGGCGGCGCGGTGGAGGTGATCAGCGACATCGACGCGGTTCGCCACCGGTTCAGACAGCTCCAGGAGTCCGCCCGGCAACAGGTGCGGTCGATGATGGTGCCCGAACAGACCGTTGTGCCTCGCGATGACAACGCCGCGGAGGGGGCTGGAGTCCGCCGTGGCGTGCTCTACCGGACGATCCTGCACCGGGAGGCGCTGACCGAGCCCGGAGCGGTTGCCCAGGCCCTCGCCGCGCTGGAAGCCGGACAGCAGGTCAGGGTCGCCGACGCCGTGCCGGTCAAACTCATGATCGCGGACCACGAACTGGCGATGCTTCCCCTGTTCAGCGGCCGCAACACCGCGGCCGCCTCGGTGCTGGTGCACGCCGGAGGGCTGCTGGACGCACTGGTCGCCTATTTCGAACTGGCCTGGGAGCAGGCGTATCCGCTGTCGCCCCACACGACGGGCGACGGCGTCGCCGAGCAACGCCCGGACGCCATAGACGAGTTCGACTCCAGGATGCTCGCCCTGGTCCTCGCGGGACTCACCGACCAGGCGGTCGGCGCGCGCCTCGGTGTCTCCCGCCGCACGGTGCAGCGGCGCATCGGTGAACTCATGGCGCGGGCCGGCGCGGAGAGCCGCATCCAGCTCGGCTGGCACGCCGCGCGCAAGGGCTGGGCCTGACGGGCGACCCGGTGGTCGTTCCGGGTGTCAGTGTCCCCGGACGGCGGGTGAGGGGCAGGCGGACCGGGTGACGACGAGGTCCGGTTCGCGCGGGCCGGGAGGCAGGCCCGTGCCGAGGTCGGCCTGGCGCAGTTCGGCCAGCAACTCGGTCTGCCCGGAGAGCAGTTCGGTGAGGATGCGGCGAGCGGCGCGCAGGAGTTCGGCGACATCGCCGCCGGCCAGCGCGTAACTGACGGTGGAACCCTCGCGGATGGACACCACGATTCCCGAGCGGCGCAGTACGGCCAGTTGCTGCGAGAGGTTGGACGGTTCGATCTCGATCTCGCTGAGCAGGTCGCGCACGGAGACGGGACCGCTCTGCAGCAGTTCCAGGACCCGGATGCGCACAGGGTGTCCGAGCATGCGGAAGAACTCGGCCTTGGCCTGGTAGAGGGGGACCTGCCTGGTCAAATCGTTCGCTCCCTGCCGCCTGGGACGGGCTGTTTCTCCGGCTGGTGCGGTGGCTGTCTGCGCGTCCGCCGCGAGCCGTGCCGTAAGGACCGATCCTCGCGGCTCCACCTCCGCACGCCCACGGGATTGACTTGATCTGGATGTACCTAAATGAAGAAGTCTTCAAGTCGTGGGCATGCGGAGGCGCGGAGAAGGTGGCTGTCTACACCTCGAGTTCGGCCTCGATGCGTGCGAGTTGGTGACGCGCCATGGCCAGGTTGGAGGTCGCCTTGTTGAGCACCAGGTACAGGAACAGCCCGTTGCCGTCACGGCTCTTGAGGGGCCGGAGGAGGTGGTACTGGTCCGCGAGCGTGATCAGTACGTCTTCGATCTTGCTCTTGAGGCCGAGGTGCTCCATGGTGCGCACCTTGGCCCGGATCACGTCGGTGTTGCCCGCCGCCGCGACAGACAGGTTGAGTTCCTTGCTGCCCCCCAGCGTGCCCAGTGCCATGCCGCTCGTGTAGTCGACGAGGGCGACGCCCATCGCACCCTCGATGGACGTCATGGTCTCCTTGAGGGAGATCTCCACATTTGCCATACCGATGTCTCCTCCTGGTCACCGCGCGGGCGGAGGAGTTCCCGCCCGGTCAGTGACCAGGACCCTACGGACCGTCCGCGGCGGGCAGCCGAGTTGTTTCGGGACTGGCGGAAGGAGCATCGAAATGTACGCCGACGCAGGCTCTATTGATCACTGTTGTGCGGTCGATGACCATGGATCGCGGGCGCGGAGGAAGATCCGGTGGCGTGCGGTCGGCGGACGGGATTCACCCGGCGGCCGAAGGCCGTGACGCCGCCGTGCGCGTCGCGAAGTCCGCGAACCACGCCAGCATTTCGGGGTGGGTGATGGATCCTTCGCTGCTGACCTCGGAGCTGCGGGCGCCCTGGAGAATGCGCTTGACCGGGACTTCGAGCTTCTTGCCGGTGAGGGTGCGCGGGACGGCGGGGACCGGCACGATCACGTCGGGCACATGGCGCGGGGACAGCCGGCTCCTGATGGCCGTGGCGATCCGCCGGCGCAGGCCGTCGTCGAGCGTGGTGCCCTCGGCGGGCACGACGAACAGCGGCATGAAGTAGTCGCCGTCGGGCTGTTCCACCCCGAGGACAAGACTGTCGGCGATCTCCGGGAGCTGGTCGACGACGGCGTAGATGTCGGCGGAGCCCATGCGGACACCCGAGCGGTTCAGGGTGGAGTCGGAGCGGCCCGCGACGACGACCGACAGGTCGGTGTCGATCGTGACCCAGTCACCGTGCCGCCAGATTCCGGGGTAGGTGTCGAAGTAACTGGCCCGGTAGCGGGCGCCGTCGGGGTCGCCGACGAAGCGGAGCGGCATGGACGGCAGTGGCGCGGTCACCACCAACTCGCCCTGTTCGCCCGTCAGAGGGTGTCCCTGAGCGTCCCAGGAGGCCAGGGCGACGCCGAGTGCGGGGGCCTGGATGCGGCCCACTCGGACGGGCAGCAGGGGGGTGCTTCCCGCGAGGACCGAGCAGACGTCCGTACCGCCGCAGATGGACTGGAGCCGAACTCCGGGCGTCAGGCGGTCGTGGACCCAGCGCCAGGTGCTGGGCGGCAGGGTCGACCCGGTCTGCAGGACGGTCCGCAGCTTGCCGAGTCCGAACATGTCCGCGGGACGCGAGTCGGCCTTCTCCCCGGCGGTGAGATACGCGGCGCCCAGACCGACCACGGTCGCGCCGGTCCACTCGGCGATCCGCCAGGCGCCGTCGATGTCGGGAAAGGTCGGGCTGCCGTCGTACAGGATGACGGTGCTGCCATGGAGCAGCCCGCCGACCAGGAAGTTCCACACCATCCAGCTGGTGGAGGTGAGAAAGAGATAGCGGTCGTCGGCGCGCAGATCGACGCCCAGTCCGAGCGCCTTGAGCAGTTCGACCACGATGCCGCCGTGCCCCTGGACGATGCCCTTCGGTATCCCCGTGGTCCCCGACGACCACAGGATCCACAACGGGTGGTCGAAGGGAACGTCGGCGAACTCCAGCTCCTCAGCCGCCGCCGGGAGCGCGGACCAGGCGTGCTGTTCGATGTCGGATTGCCCCGACCACGGTTCGGACGGGGCCGGGAAGAGGCTGTCGACCGCGAGGATGTGGCGGACTGTGGGCAGGCCGTCCACGAGTTCGGCGACCTCCGGGCGTTTGTCGTAGGTCTTGCCGCCGTAGCGGTATCCGTCCGCGGCCACGAGGACCGTCGGCTGTGCCTGGCGGAGCCGGGCGAGCACGCTGGGCGTGCCGAAGTCGGGGGAGCAGGCCGTCCACACGGCGCCGACGGCGGCCGTGGCCAGCAGCGCCACGACGGTCTGGCGGAGGTTGGGGAGGTAGCCGGCCACACAGTCGCCGGGCTGCACGCCCATGCGGCGCAGGGCGGCCGCGACGTCGGTGACCTGCCGGCGCAGCTCGTGCCAGGAGATGTCCTCGGGAGTGCCGCCCTCGGTCAGGCAGACGAGCGCGGGGCGGGCGTCCGTGGCCTGGGCGAAGCAGCGTTCGGCGAAGTTCAGCCGGGCACCGGGAAACCAGTCGGCTCCCGGCATCGACGCCTCGCCGAGCACCTTGTCGTAATCGGTGACCGCGTCCAGCCCGTAGAACTCCCACACCGCCGACCAGAATCCAGCGAGGTCGGTGGAGCTCCACCGCCACAGCTCGGCGTAGTCGGAGAAGTCGAGTCCCCGTACTTCGCTCACCCAGTCCATGAAGCTCGCGACGTTGGAGTCCTCCAACTCACGGCGGCTGGGGGACCACAGCAGGTCGGTGTCTGTGTTCATCGGTCTTCCTTCGTGGATGCCCCGGACTTCAGGCCGGGGTGGGGGTACCTCCCGCTTGCGGGGGAGAAACGAACGCTTGCGGAGCAGGGAAGGGCAGGACGACTCGCCGCCAGGGCGGATCGCCGTTTACCACCCACAGTCAGCAGATGGTCACAATCTGTCGTGATGGTTTGTGAGTCATGACCACTCACGTGAAGCGGGCGTTCAAGTTCCGCTTCTACCCGGACGATGTGCAGGCGGCTGAGTTGTCGCGCACGTTCGGATGCGTGCGCAAGGTCTACAACCTGGCTCTCCAGGCCCGTAGCTTCGCGTGGTACCAGCGGCAGGAGAGGGTCAACTACAACGCGACCTCGGCGCTGCTCACCGCGTGGAAGAAGACCGAGGAGTTCGCCTACCTGTCCGAGGTGTCCTCGGTGCCCCTGCAGCAGTGCCTGCGGCACCTTCAAGCGGCGTTCACGAGTTTCTTCGAGGGCCGGGCGAAGTACCCGCGGTTCAAGTCGCGCAAGATGTCCCGCCGCTGTGCCGAGTACACCAGTTCGGCGTTCCGCTACCGCGACGGTCGGCTCACGCTCGCCAAGATGCGCGAGCCGCTGGACATCGTGTGGTCCAGGCCCCTCCGCGAACGTGCGCAGCCGTCCACGGTGACCGTGTCCCAAGACGCGGCCGGGCGCTGGTTCGTGTCGCTGCTCTGCGACGACACCATCGCCCCCGCACCGGTCACCACCAGGACGGTCGGCCTCGACGCGGGGATCACCTCGCTGGTGACCCTGTCCACCGGGGAGAAGATCACCAACCCCGGGCACGAACGCCGTGACCGCTCCCGCCTCGCCAAGGCCCAGCGGGAGCTGTCCCGCAAGGCCCCTGGTGAAGGGACGAACCGGGCCAAGGCGCGGCGCAAGGTGGCCAAGGTCCATGCCCGGATCGCCGACCGGCGCCGGGACTTCCTGCACAAGCTCTCGACTCGTCTCGTCCGTGAGAACCAAACGGGCGTGAACTCGTCGTGATCGACCGCTGGTTCCCCTCCAGCAAGCTGTGCGGGAACTGCGGCACGATCCGAGCGAAGCTGCCGCTGAACGTCCGTGAGTGGACGTGCGAGTGCGGCACGGTGCATGACCGCGACGTGAACGCGGCGAAGAACGTTCTCGCGGCCGGGCTGGCCGTGGCTGCCTGTGGAGACGGTGTAAGACCTCAACGGGAGTCGTCCCGGACGGGGCAGTCGTCGATGAAGCAGGAACTCCAGCGGGCGACCGCTGGAATCCCCCGCCCTTAGGCGGGGGAGGAAGCCAACGGTTGCCTTTCTGGGCTGGACGCGGCGTTCAGCCGGTTTCTTCTATTTCGCGGAGCAGCTCCTCCGCGTGCGGCCAAGGGCCGTAGCCGGACGCGGGGTTGAGATGGCCGACCTCACCGAGGTCCACCAGCCGGCCGCCCCAGTCGCGGGCCAGTTCAGTGACCCGCTCGACTGTGCCCAGAGGGTCGTTCGAGCTGACCGCGACGACGCTGGGGAAGGGCAGCGGCTTCCGGGGCACCGGTGTCCAGCCGTTCTCGCCGAGCACCTCGGGGGCCGGATAGCCCTCGGGCAACGGGGTCTCGAAGTCCGGCGGTGTCGCGAGCAGCGCACCGCGCACCTGTGCCGTGCTTCCCTGGGCCCAGTGGACCGTGGTGATCACACCGGCGCTGTGCGCGACGAGGACGACGGGGCCCTCGATCTCCGAGACCACCTTGTCGAGCGCCGCCACGCGGGCCTCGCGGCTCAGGGCGTCCTCGGTGAGCGGCGGGACCGTGCGGACGGTCCGCCCGGCCTCGGCCAGCCGGTCCGCCAGGAGGGTCTGCCAGTGCTCCGCGACATGATCGCGCAGTCCGGGGACGATCACGATCACCGGATCGGTGGTGGCGCTCATGCGGTCACCACCGCGTCCTCCGGCTCTGCCGCCGGGACGGGGGCGCTCGTCAGACGGCTCAGATCACGCTCGTAGAAGTGGCGGCCGATCAGGAAGGCGACCGTGGCGGCGACCGCCGCGAGCGGGATGATCCGCAGGGCGCCGAGGAGCCCCATGTGGTCGGCGAGCGCGCCGGTCACGGCGGGCCCGGGAGCCAGCCCGAGCAGGCTGTTGGCGAGCGTCAGGGTGGCGAAGGCCGTCGCGGAGATGGACGCTGGGGTCAGGTTGGCCACCATGGCGGTCGCGGGACCGGCCGTGCCGGCCGACAGCACGGCCCCGGCCGCCAGCACGGCCAGCTGGAGGGGGCCGGTCGGCAGCCGGAACGCGGTCATGAGCAGGACGAGGGAGCCGAGGCTGCACGCGATGGCGACGGCCCATTTGCGGATGGGGAACGCCCGGCAGAGGCGGTCGGAGACGATGCCGCCGCCGATCATGCCGATGCCGATGACGAGGATGAAGATCCCGGCAGTCGCGCCCGCCTTGGCGGTGGGCATGTGGTAGTAGCGGTTGAAGAAGCTGGGCAGCCAGGCCATGAGGGAGGCGGCGATGAAGAGCTGGAGACCACTGCCGACGTACGCGCTGATCACCGAGACCGAGGAGAACAGCCGGGGCAGCAGCATGCGCAGCCGGCCGCGTGGTCCGGGTTCGGGCTCGGCGTCGGTGGCACCGGCCCCAGGAGCCAGCTTCTTCTCGGTGACGACGAAGCCGTAGACCGCGGCCAGGACCAGGCCGAAGATGCCCATGACGCCGAACGCCCAGCGCCAGCCCAGGTGTTGGGCCACTGCGCCGCCGATCGACACACCGAGGACCGACCCGAAGGCGCCGCCGGCTATGAAGGCACCGGAGAGGGTGGCGCGCAGCCCGATCGGGAAGATGCTCAGGACGACGGCGATGCCGACGCTTCCGTACGCCGCCTCGCCGATGCCGACGAAGAGCCGGCCGACGAACATCTGGTCGTAGCTCCCGGAGACCGCGCAGCCGAGGGTCGCCGCGCTCCACAACGCCGCAGCTAGCAGCAGGCTCTTCACCCGGCCCCAGCGGTCGGCCATCAGCGACATGGGGAAGGTGAGCAGACCGACCATGAGAGCGACAACGCTGCTGAGCGAACCGAGCTTGGCGTCGGTGAGCAGCCACTCGCTCTTGAGCATGGGGAAGACGGCGTTGAGGACCTGCCGGGACATGTAGTCGGACAGCAGCAGGCCGAAACTGAGGGCGAAGACCACCCAGGCATAACGTCGGGTCACGGGCCATTCGGACGAGGCGGTCGTGTTCGTCTCGGGAATGGACCCAGCAGTGGTGTGCAACTCCATTGTCATCACCTCACGCGCTTGGAGGAACGGGGTTAGAACGGTCTGTCGCCGACGATCCCGGCGCGCTCCATCCGGCGGACGGCGGGCCAGTAGTCCTGTACGGCGTAGTGCTGGGTGGAGCGGTTGTCCCAGATGGCGACACTGTTCGGGGTCCAGCGCCAGCGCACCTGGTACTCCGGGATCGCGGCCTGGCCGATGAGGTAGTTGAGCAGGAGGCTCGCGCCGGGGGCGAAGTCCTGCCCGAACCGAATGTTCTCGGGCGTGTGGTAGTTGACGAAGTGGGTGGTGAACGCGTTGACGAAGAGGATCTCCTCGCCGGTCTCCGGGTGGACGCGCACCACCGGGTGCTCCGCGTCCGGGAACCGCTCCTTGAGGGCGTGCCGCTTCTCCTGCGGCATGGCGGCGCCGAACGTGGCCTCGATGCTGTGCCGGGCCCGCAGCCCCCGGATCGTCGTCCGGATGTTCTCCGGCAGTCGGCGGTAGGCCTCGGCCATGTTGACCCAGATCGTGTCCCCGCCGACGGGGGGCCCTTCGATGCAGCGCAGTACGGCGCCCATGGGTGGGCGCTCGCGCCACGTGGCATCGGTGTGCAGGGCGTTCTCGTAGTGCTCCGCCGGGCTGTCCAGGTCCTTGTAGATCCGCACCAGGCCGGGGTTCTCGGGGTCGCTGCCGGCCACCGGGTGGTCCTCGAGCGCGCCGAAGCGCTCGGCGAAGGCGACGTGTTCGGCGCGCGTCATGTCCTGGTCGCGCAGGAACAGCACCTTGTACTGGAGCAGCAGGGCCCTGATCTCTTCGAACAGATCCTCGTCGCGTGAGGCGTCGCCGAGGTTCACTCCGGACAGTTCCGCGCCGATGGTACAGGTCAGCGGTTCGACCTTGATCGAGCCACGGGTATGGGCGAGGACCGGTGCGCCCTCGGGGGGAGCGAGCGTGTGATCCATGGTGCTTCCTCCTGGAGAGAGTGGAGTTGAACCGCGGGGAGTGGTGGGGCTCAGAGGACGAAGACGGACGATCCGGTGGTCTGTCCGGCCTCCAGTTCGCGGTGCGCCTGGGCCGCGTCCTCGAGGGCGAAGCGCTGGTTGACCTCGATGGTGATGCGGCCGGAGGTGACGTGGTCGAAGAGTTCGCCCGCGAGGTCCGCCCGCTCCGCGGGGTCCGCGATGTAGTCCGCGAGGGCCGGCCGGGTGACGAACAGGGAGCCCTGGACGGCGAGTTGCATGGCGTCGATGGGCGGGACGGGACCGGAGGCGGTGCCGAAGCAGACCAGCAGGCCGCGCCGACGCAGCGAGGCGAGCGAGGAGTTGTACGTGGTCTTGCCGACGCTGTCGAAGGCCACCGGGACCCCTGCGCCGTCGGTGAGTTCACGCACCCGCTCGGCCACGTTCTCGGACCGGTAGTGGATGACGTGGTCGCAGCCGTGCGCGCGGGCCAGTTCGGCCTTCTCCTCGGTGGAGACGGTGCCGATGACGTTCAGACCGAGCAGCTTGGCCCACTGGCAGACGATGAGGCCGACGCCGCCCGCCGCCGCGGTCAGCAGGATCGTGTCACCCGCCTTGAGGGGGTGGATCCTGCGGAGCAGGTACGCGGAGGTCAGACCGCGCATGGTCATGGCCGCGGCGGTCTCGAAGGCGATGCCGTCCGGCAGCTTGATCAGCGAGTCGATGGGCATGACCCGCTCGGTGCTGTAGGCGCCGAGCGGACTTCCGGTGTACGTGACCCGGTCCCCCTCGGTGAACTGGGTGACGCCCTCGCCCACCGCCTCGACCACGCCGGCCGCCTCGACACCCAGCCCGGCGGGCAGCGGCGCGGGGTAGAGCCCGGTGCGGAAGTAGGTGTCGGCGAAGTTCAGTCCGACGGCGTGGTGGCGGATCCGGACCTGGCCGGGGCCGGGGTCGCCGACGACGACCTCCTCCCAGCGCAGGACCTCGGGACCGCCGGTCTCCTTGAATCGAATGGCGTGGGCCACGGGAGTGCTCCGTTGTTGGGTGTCGGGTGAAGGGGAGGGGGATAGGGAGGGAAGGGGCCGCCGGAGCCGGGGGGCCTGGCCCCGGCGGCCGCGTGGCGTGATGAGCAGAGCGGCGCCACGGTGGTTCCGGCCGCGACCGGCCTGTCGCGCGGTGGCCGACGGTCGGTCGGGCCGGTGGTGCGGGGACGCGCGCGACGGTCGGTCGGGCCGGCCGGTGCCCGGCCGAGCGGCCGGCGCGGGGCCGGTGCCACGGCCGCCATTCGATCGGGCGGCCGGTGCGTGGCCCGCGCCGTGGCCGGGCGGGCCACGATGCTGCCAGCCGTGGCCCGGTGGCCGGGATGGTGGTCCTGGCCGTGACCGGGTGGGCTCGGACGGTGGTCCTGGCCGTGGCCTGGCGAGCCGGGGACTGTGGTCCTGGCCGTGGCCCGGTGGCCGGGATGGTGGTCCTGGCCGTGGCCGGGTGGGCTGGGACTGTGGTCCTGGCCGTGGCCTGGCGAGCCGGGGACTGTGGTCCTGGCCGTGGCTGGGCGGCCGGGACGGTGGTCCTGGCCGTGACCGGGTGGCCGAGACCGTGGCCTTGTGGGCCGCAATGCTGCGCAGTGAGGCAGCGGGGCGGACTGCAAGGGTGGTCTTTTGGCCGTCGGCCGGCACGGCGGTCCGCCGTGGGGTCAGGCGTCGCGCAGCATGAAGCCGCGCTGGCCGGGACGCCGGTTCGGCACCATGCCGAGGCGGGCCAGCGTCTCGTCGGTGCTCGAGTAGGTCTCGCCGAGCTTGTAGATCTTCCGGGCCTCAGCGCCGGTCGCGATGTCACGGCCGAGCGCCTCGGAGATCTGCACCATCTGCTCGACCTGCTCGACGCTGGACATGCGCTCGCCCTTGCGCCGCCACAGGTTGTCCTCGTTGCCCACCCGGACGTGCACGCCGAGCGCGATGCCGATCGCGTTCATGGGCGCCACGGCGCGCATGGAGGCCTCGATGGTGAGGACGGCGCCGTCAGGGGCGCGACGGACGAACTCGATGAGGTCGGCCGGGTGACGGCCCGAGAAACCGCCGCCGATCGCCACGTAGTTGAGGATCAGCGGGCCCGTGTGGACACCGGCTCGGATGAGCCGCTCCACGGTTTCGAGCTGGGCCAGCGTCGCGAGTTGGAAGTGCGGCTGGATGCCGCTCGCGGCCAGACGCTTCAGGTGCTCCAGGTAGAAGTCCGGACCGGCCTCCAGGTACATGTCCCGGTACGCCTTGTAGTAGTCCGGCTTGGCGATCGAGGTGCCTTCCAGATCGTCGTCGGTCATGATCTCGACGATGTTCATCTGGCTGGTGTTGATCGCGATGGTGACCTGGTCCGGCTTCGGGTCCAGGTCGGCGAGCATGTGACGGCTGTCGAAGTCGAGCCACTTGGCGTCCGCGCCCTCGCCCTCCGGGGCGAACGAGATGGACCCACCGATCTGCAGGACCATGTCCGGCACGGCCTCGCGCAGGCGGCCGATCAGCTCGTTGAACATGGAGAGCCGCTTGGAGCCCTTGCCGTCGAGCTCCCGCACGTGGATGTGGAGCACGGTGGCGCCGGCGTTGTAGCAGTCGACAGCCGCCTGTACGTGCTCGTCCATCGTCAGGGGGAGGTCGTCGGCGTCTCCGGGAAGCCATTCGGGCCCGTAGGGAGCGGCCTGGATGACGAGCTTTTCCTGGTTCTCGGGGAACAGTGAGTCGTCGTGGAAGTGCACGGTCCGTCTCCTTCGTCGGATCGGTGATCACTCGCCGGGAGCATCGCCGCGAACTGCGCGGCCCTGGGATGTCCGGCGGGGATCGATGCGGGTCACCGGGTGACAGCGGGCGCGAGGTGGCCCGCTGCGATCGGCCGTTCCGGAGGGAGTGCCGGGGGAGTGGCACGGCTCCCTCCGGCGGCCGACCGCGTCTTCTGTGCGGTGGTGCAAAGGTAGGGCCGAGCCCATGAGTGTGCTTGCCGTCAGGGGACAGATGATTTGTCATTTGGGGACATCGGTGGCGTGACGCGCCGTGCCGGGCAGTGCATGGCCCGGACACCCGTCCCGCCCGTCACGGCAGTCCCCGTGGGGAGTTGGGGCGCAGGGGCTGGAGCCGTTACGGAGCGTTGCTGCCGCGCCACGCTCTCGGACTGCACCCGAACTGCTCACGGAACCAACGCGAGAAACCGCTCAGCGACGAGAACCCCAGCAGGTCGGAGATCTCCGTCAGTGAGCGCCGCGGGTTCGCGACGAACTGTTCCGCGAGATGGCGGCGGGTGACATTGAGGAGCGAGGAGAACGTCTCGCCCGACGCGGCCAGATGCCGGTGGACGGTGCGCCGGTCGACGCCGAGGCTGCGCGCGACCTGCTCGATCGAGCAGCGCCCGGTCGGCAGCAGGACCTCGATCAGTTCGCGCACCCGGTCCGCGGCGGTGGTGTCCTTGGGGACGGCGATCGCGTCGAAGTACTGGCGGGCGTACTCGCGCAGCAGCGGGTCGGCCATGGCGTTGGGCGCGTCGAGGTCGTCGGCGTAGAAGACGATGCCGTCGATCTCGCGGTCGAACTCCACGATGGGCCCGAACGTGCGCCAGTGTTCCGTGCTGTCCGACGGCGCCGAATGACGGAACCACACGGAGAGCGGCTGCCAGCCGGTGTGCAGGAAGTCGCTCAGGATGCGGTGGAAGGCGGCGACGGCCAGCTCCGTCGCCTGCCGGGACTCCCTCACCTCACCGAGCCGCAGATCCACCTTCAGCGTGGCCAGTCCGTCCCCCTCGGACAGCCGGGTGTGCAGCACCTCGTTGTACATGTACTGATGGCGGATCAGCAGTTCCAGCGCGCTGCGTACGTCGGGTTCCTCGCGGACGACCAGACTGATGGGGCCGAGATTGGAGAAGCGCCGGAACTCCGCGAGCAGCACCCCGAAGTCCTCGTGACCGGACTCGGCCGCCGACAGTTCCAGTACCTCGACGGCGGCCGTGCCGGAGATCCACCGGTCCTGCACGGTGAGGGCGGCGGTGTCCAGGCCCACCCGCTTCAGCAGTGCCTGCGGATCGATGCCGAGGGAGCGGCACAGCTCGACATAGCCGCTCAGGGCGGCGGTGCGGACCAGAGGTCTCATGAGGCGCACTCCAGGGATGTCCCGAAAAGCCTAGTCTCCTGTCCCGCCATGACAAGCGCGGCGGTGGTCGAGGAACCTAGCATGACGCCGTTCACCGGCCGGTCCATCAGGGGACCACTCGCGTACAGGTGAACACGCGACGGATCGGAGGCGAACATGACAGGAACGACGGACGCGGACCAGGCGCCGCCCACGCCCACGCCCCGCTCGGGCCCCTCGGTGTGGAAGGGCCAGGACCTAACACACCCCGAGGAGTGGCAGCTGCGGCTGTCGGCGCCCCGGCTCGCCGAGATCGACTCCGCCCTGTACGCGGCACGCAGGCGGGATCTCACCCTGTTGAGGCTGACAGCCGCCGACTTCCCGCTCCCCACCCTCGCCGCCGACCTGGAGCGCCTCGCCGGGGTCCTCGAACACGGACGGGGATTCGCGATCGTCCGGGGCATCCCTGTCGAGCGGCTCGGCGAGAGTGCCGCGAGCACCGTCTTCTGGGGCCTCGGCCGGCACCTGGGGCATCCGGTCCCGCAGAACGCCGACGGAGTCGTCCTCGGCCACGTCCGGGACACCGGGCGCGGCCTGAGCGACCCCGACGTGCGCGGCTATCAGACCCGGGAGGCCCTGCCCTTCCACACCGGCGGCGCCGATCTCCTCGCCCTGCTGCCGGTGCGGGCGCCCCGCACCGGCGGACGGATCTCCCTGGTCAGCTCGGCCGCGGTCCACAACGCCGTACTGGACCTGCGCCCCGATCTCGCCGGGCGCCTGTACCGCACGTACCACTTCGACCGCCGCGACGAACACGCTCCCGGTGAGCCGCCCTACACGGCCGCCCCGCTGGTCTCCCGCCCCGACGGCCACTCCGGGGCACTGAGCATGCGCTACAACCGGTGCTATCTCGAATCCGCCCAGCGCTTCCCCGAAGTGCCCCGCCTGGAGGCGGCGGACCGGGAACTCTTCGATCTCATCGACTCCGTGGCCGGCTCCCCGGAGTACCGGTTCGACCTCGACCTCCAGGTCGGGGACCTGCTGCTGCTCAACACACACCGCGTGATGCACGCCCGCTCGGCGTTCGAGGACCATCGATCGCCGGAACACAAACGTCACTCGCTGCGCCTGTGGCTGGCCTTTCCGCAGGGGCCAGGTAGCCAGGACGCACGCCACTGGGTCACTCTTCGCGATGTGATCCGACCGCGCGGCACCGCCGTGCCCGCCGCGACGAATTCAAGGAGATACCCGGCATGACCAACCTCGTCACCCTCCTGGCCGCCACCGTCGCGGCCCACGGCGAGCGCGTCGCCGTCCGCCATGACGACAGCACGCTCACCTACGCCGAACTCGACGACGCCAGTGCACGGGTGGCCGCGCTGCTGCGGGACCGCGGCGTGCTGCCGGGCGACCGCGTCGCGATGACCATGCCCAACGTCCCGCTGTTCCCGGTCCTCTACTACGGCATCATGCGGGCCGGCGGTGTCGTCGTCCCGATGAATCCGCTGCTCAAGGCCCGTGAGGTCGCCTTCACCCTGCGCGACTGCGGGGCCCGGATCGCGCTGGTCTTCCCGCTGTTCGCCGAGGAGGTCACGAAGGCGGCGGCAGAGACCGGAACCGACTGTCTGGTGACCGAGCCCGAGGCCTTCGGCGCCCTGCTGCGCGGCCACGAGCCGCTGCGCGACACCCCGGACCGGACCGACGACGATGCCGCTCTGATCCTCTACACCTCGGGCACCACCGGAACGCCCAAAGGCGCCGAACTGTCCCACCGGAACCTGGCCAGCAACACCCTCACCACGTCCGAGACCCTCCTCCAGGTCGGACCGGACGACGTACTCTTCGGCGGCCTGCCCCTCTTCCACGCCTTCGGCCAGACCTGCGGACTCAACACGGCCGTCGCCGCCGGCGCCACGCTGACCCTGCTGCCCCGGTTCGACCCGCGCAGCGCCCTGGAGATCATCGCCCGGGACGAGGTCACCGTGTTCCTGGGCGTGCCCACGATGTACGCGGCACTGCTGCACGCCGAGCTTCCCGACGGCTTCGACACCGGTCGGCTGCGCCTGGCCGTCTCGGGCGGGTCCGCGCTCCCGGTCGAGGTGCTGCACGGGTTCGAGCGGCGCTTCGGTGCCGCGGTGCTGGAGGGGTACGGACTGTCCGAGACCTCGCCGGTCGCCGCCTTCAACCACCCGGACCGCCCGCGCAAGCCGGGGTCGATCGGGCTGCCCATCCGCGGGGTCGAGATGCGGCTCGTCGCCGAGGGCGGCGGTGAGGTCGAGCCCGGCGGGATCGGCGAGATCGCCATCCGCGGCGAGAACATCATGACCGGTTACTGGAACCGCCCGGAGGCCACCGCGGAGGCGATCCGTGACGGATGGTTCCACAGCGGTGATCTGGCCCGCGTCGACGAGGACGGCTTCTACTTCATCGTCGACCGCAAGAAGGACATGATCATCCGCGGCGGATACAACGTCTATCCGCGTGAGATCGAGGAGGTGCTGTACGAGCA
Organism: Streptomyces sp. NPDC005784; assembly: GCF_042871525.1. Lineage (NCBI taxonomy): Bacteria > Bacillati > Actinomycetota > Actinomycetes > Kitasatosporales > Streptomycetaceae > Streptomyces > Streptomyces sp. NPDC005784. The sequence continues at coordinate 99,881 of NZ_JBIAIQ010000008.1, read as the reverse complement.
CCCCGCGGTCGCCGAGGCCGCTGTCGTGGGCGTGCCGCACCCCCTGCACGGTGAGGAGGTCGCGGCGGTCGTCACGCTCCGGCCCGGTGCCGAGGCCACGGTCGAGGAGATCCGCGCCCACACCAAGGAGCGGGTCGCGGCGTACAAGTACCCGCGCATCGTCACGATCGCGGCCGAACTGCCCAAGGGCCCCACGGGCAAGATCCTCAAGCGCGAGATCGTGGTCCAGGGCGAGTGAAGCACTGAGAGGCGCGTGGACCACTGAGGGTGGACGGGCGTGTGGTGACGGTGGCGGAACCCTGCCACCGTCACCGCTCCCTCGGTCGCGGCCCCGCGAGGATCAGGCTCTCGACACCCTCGTACACCCCTCGTTCCCGGTCCGCCGCACGGCGGCCGGACAGCAGGCTGCCGAGCCAGCCGAAGGCGAAGCCCAGCGGGATGGACACCAGCCCCGTGGTGGTGAACGGGAACCAGTTGAAGTCGGCGGCGGGAAACGCGGACGTCGGGGACCCCGACACCAGTCTGGTGCCCGGCATCAGGATCAGGACGGCGAGGGTGCCGCCGATGAGCGTGCTCATCAGCCCGGTCCGCGTGTAGCGGCGCCAGAAGAGGCTGTAGACCAGAGCGGGGGCGATCGCCGAGGCCCCCACGCAGAACGACAGCGTGGCGAGCGGTTGCAGACTGCGGTGCTGGACGAGCACCGCGAGGGCGATCACGGGCGCGCCGACGACCAGGGCCGAGCCGCGGGCGAAGGCCGTCTCGCGCTGCGGAGACATGGAGGCCTTCCGGCCCGCGAAGACGTCGTGTGCCAGCGAGTTGGCACAGGCGAGGGTCATCCCGGCGACCGAGGCGAGCAGGGTGAGGAAGATCGCCGTGGTGACCGTGGTGAACACGAGGGTCTCGGCCCGGGACATCACCGGGCCGAACGCGGCCAGTGAGCCCAGCAGATAGGCCGTGTGCCCGTGAGGGTCGGCCGCGGTGATGCGGGCCCGGCCGATCATCGCCGTCGCTCCTATGGCGACAACGCCCGCCACCAGCATGAACAGCGCCACCGAGGACACCGCCCAGGACATCGAACGCCGCACCTGACGGGCGCTGTTGGCGGTGAACATGCGCATGGTCACGTGCGGCAGGCAGGCACCGCCCAGCACGATGGCGAACTGCGTACTGATCATGTCGAGCCGGGGGTGCGGGCCACCGGCGAACTGAAGCCCGCCGTGCAGGTACGCGGCCGGTGAGCCGCTGCGCTTCGCCGCCGCGGTGAACAGGACCCCGGGGTTCCAGTGGAACTTGCTCAGTATCAGCAGCGCGACGACGATTCCGGAGCCGAGGAGCACCACCATTTTCAGGAGCTGGATCAACGCGGTGCCGCGCATGCCTCCGATGGCCGCGTAGATGATCATCAGGGTGCCGACTCCCACGATGCAGCCGGTCTTCATGGAGTTGTCGGAGAAGCCGAGGATGAAGGCCAACAGCTGCCCTGTACTGGCCAGTTGGACGAGCATCATCGGCACGAGCGCGGCGATCGTGACGCCGCACGCGGTGATCCGTACGGCGCGTGAGGGCATCCTGCGGGCCAGCACGTCGCCCATGGTGAACTTGCCCGTGTTCCGCAGGGGTTCGGCCAGCAGGAACATCAGCACCAGCAGAGAGAGCAGCGTGCTCAGAGCCAGCACGACACCGTCGAAACCGCACAGGGCGATCACGCCGCCGATGGTCAGCACGGTCGCGGCGGAGATGTAGTCGCCGGCGATGGCGAGTCCGTTGCGCAGCGGGGAGAGCGAGCGGTAGCCGGTGTAGAACTCCGCCAGATCGTCGCTGTCCGGGCCGGTCAGCACACACAGCAGCAGTGTCACCGTGACGGCGACGGAGAAGGCGACGAGGGACCAGGACTGAGTGGAGCCGCCGAAGGCGTTCACCGCTCCTGGCCCGGCTCGCCGCTCGCCCAGGGGGTGCTCCGGTTGACGCGGCGTGCGAGGGGGTCGACATAGCGGCGGGCGGTGCGCTCGTAGGCGAGCACGGCGAGCCAGGTGGCGGGGATCTGGGAGAGGGCGAGCACCAGGCCCGTCGACAGGCCTCCGGTGACGGGACGGTCCATGAAGCCGGGGCAGCCGGCGGAGAGACCGAGGAAGAGAGTGAAGCAGCCGAGCACCGCGAACGTGGTCACGCGCCGTTGCCGGCGGTAGGCGCGGCGCAGGATGCGCAGATCGCGATGGTGCCCGGTCCAGGTGCGGGGTGATGCCCCGCCGCGTAACGGTTCCCCGGCGGGGTCCGGGCCGGGCCGGGCGGTGGAGTCGCGCTGTCCGTGCGGCGGTCGCGTGGGACGCGGGGCGGAACTGTCGTACGACATGCCGGCCTCCTGGTGGGGTGCGGGCCCGGCGTACATGGACCGCGGGACGGTGGGGGGAACGGCTCGGGTCCTCGCACGCTATTCGGCCCTTCGGCCCGTGCGAAGGGGTTTCCTTCAAGTACCTGGTCGGACCGTGCATATGCCGCTGACCTTGCCTGTTGTCGGTGAAACGGCTGTTGCGCCCGCGCTCGGAAGTGAGGGGTGTGGCATGGGTGACGGGGATGTTCGGTGCGCGCGGATTCGTCATTCGCCCACCACGAGGAGGGGCGTCGAGGGCGTACGCGTCGGTCGACGAGGCGGTCCGGGAGGGGGTTCAGCGCGGTGCCCGCGGCACGTGTTCCGCGCCGGTCGGCGGTCATGCCCGAGCGGGCTCAGGAGGTGTCGCGCAGTTCGTTCAGCGGTGTTCCGTGCGCCCAGCGCCGGAGGCACGAACCGTCGATGAGACGAACACCGCCCTGCCGTCGCGCCCACTGGACGTCACGCCGGGTGAAGGCCCCGCGGTGCACCACGAGACGGATCGGCGGGCCGGGGCCGCCCGGACGTCCCGCACGAGAGGGCACCTCCTCGTCGGGCAAGGGCTCGGCCACGGGCCGGAAGGCGACCTCCAGACGCTGCCCGCGACCGTCGCGCGCGCGTACGCGGACCCGGTCCTCGGTTCTCCGCTGAGGGAGCACCCGCCAGCCGTCCCGGCGCAGCATCCGGGACACGGCCAGGGCCAGCCCCGCCGTGTCCAGCTCCGCCAGTTCCTCCGGTGTGTAGAAGCCGAGGCGCCGACGGGCCAGCGGACGGTGCCGCCGCACCGCGGCCGGGGCGGCGACGGCCACGACGACGAGCGCGCCGAGGGGTACGCCGATGCCGGCCAGGCGGTAGCCGACGGCAAGGCCGGCTACGACCGCGCACAGGGTGACGACCACCGCGGCGAGGGCCGGCAGCACCTCACGTAATAAGGGCCCGTAGTGCCCTTCGGCGCGCAGTCGGCGGATGGCTCGCTGCCGCTGCGCGCGTCCTGACAAGCGCTTCCCTGATGTCCGCCCCCTCGGTGTCACTCGGGCCAGCTCCCCCCAACCCTCGCGCGCTTCGGCGTGTGCGGGAAGGGGCTACCCCTCGCGGGCGGGCCGGTCCCCTGGAGTACGGGATCCGGCCACGAATCCGGCTGAACTCTTTCGCGGCCCCGCGACGCGTGGGGCACGATCGGTTCCGGTGGCCGCGGAGTCCTGCGCGGCGGACCGCACGGCGGGCCCGGAAGGGGCGTCGGCGTGACCACCGGGCGGTGGCGGTCTCATTCCTCGACGAAGCGGCCGGCCTGCGCGGGACACGACGCGGCGGCGGTCCCGACCCGGGGCCACTGGTCCGGCGCAGGGCGCTCCGACCGTACGAGAGTCTCGTCGTCTTCGTTCATCAGGAACACCTCTGGCGCGGTGACCGTGCGCAGGCCGTGGGACTCGCACCGGGTGCGATGCCCTTCCGCCTCACGGGGGGTGCCGACCACCGGACTTGGCCCGGACATCGCCCCGCCGGAGCCGGGCGCCACCCGACGGAGGCGGCGGGTGGCGCGCCGCCGCCTCCGTCAGCACTCGTCCGTGGGGTGGACCCAGGCTGCCGGACCGCTCAGACGGTGCCGCAGTCGGAGACGACGATCTTCTTCGAGGTGGTGCCGGAACGGCTGCCGAGCGCCTCGATCGCCTTCACGACGTCCATGCCCTGGACGACCTCGCCGAAGACGACGTGCTTGTTGTCCAGCCAGTCGGTGACGATGGTGGTGATGAAGAACTGCGAGCCGTTGGTGTTGGCGCCCGCGTTGGCCATGGACAGCTGACCCGGCTTGGTGTGCTTCAGCGTGAAGTTCTCGTCGGCGAACTTCTCGCCGTAGATGCTCTTGCCGCCCGTGCCGTTCTGCCGCGTGAAGTCGCCGCCCTGGAGCATGAAGTCCGGGATGACCCGATGGAACGGCGAGCCCTTGTAACCGTAACCGTGTTCGCCGGTGGCGAGCTCACGGAAGTTCCGCGCGGTCTTCGGGACGACGTCGTCGTAGAGTTTGAACTCGATGCGGCCCAGCGGCTTGCCGTCGGCGGTGACCTCGAAGAAGACGTTGTCGCTCATTGCTCTGCTCCTCATGGATGCGAATGTTCGCCCCCGAGCATAGAGAAGCTGAGGCGGTGGGCGCGTGACCGGGGGTGATCATTCGGCGTGTGGCCCGGATGGTGGAGTGATGAGCCGCGGGTGAAACGCGCCTCGGACATCGAGAGGCAGGGGACGGCCCCGCCTTCGAGACTGATGTGCCGTGCGCGCCGAGCTGGTTCCGCGTACGCCCCTTGTGCCCGACTTTTCGACAGGAGCAGTCGGTAAGCGGTTCCCTTGCGCTCATGCCCGGTCACCAGATGTCAGCCTCGGAGATCCTCCGCTGGTGACTCGGGCGTGCGCATACGGTGCGGTCACGCGGCAGGCACGGACAGTTGCCGGTCCTGCCGCGTGACCGACAACCAAGGGGAGGCGCTATGGCGAGTGTTGAAGTGTCGCTGAAGGAAATGATGACCGAGGCCGAGGGAGCGTTGGGGGCAGCCGTCGTCGACTACACCAGTGGCATGGCACTGGGCACGCTGGGAGGGGGCAAGGATCTGGACATGACGGTCGCCGCCGCCGGCAATACGGACGTCGTCCGCGCGAAGGTGCGCGCCATGGAGCAGCTGGAGCTCAAGAGCCGGATCGAGGACATCCTGATCACCCTCGGAAACCAGTACCACCTCATTCGGCCGGTTGCCGGGCGCAACGGCAACGGCCTGTTCCTGTATCTCGTGCTCGACAGGGCGCGTTCGAACCTGGCGATGGCCCGCCACCACCTCAAGCGCGTCGAGGGCCAACTGGAGATCTAGACCGGCCGGAGCCCTTGGCCGACGTGTGCCCACGATATGAAGACTTCTTCAAGTCGCCATATCGGAATGATTTCAACAGTGGATTGCGCGTGGCCACGGGCGAGAGGGACCGGTACACGTGGGCACATCCTGCGGCGGCGCCCTTCCGGGCGTCGCCGCGCCACGGCGCGGCCCGCGTGCCGAGCTGCCCTTCGGCGGCCGGGCCAAGGACCCTGATTCGGATCGGGCGACGGCTGACGGATTCGACAGGGCAGGGCGGAGGGCGCTAGGAGGGCGCTTTCATCTCCTGCTGAGCGGCCTTCAGGTCGGCGAGCAGCTCGGCCTGTCCGGCCAGCACCCCGGACAGGATCGTCCGCGCGACCCTGAGCAGCTCCGCCACATGCGGGCTGGTCAGGGAGTAGTACACCGTCGAGCCCTCCTTGCGCGTCACCACGAGGTTCGCCCGGCGCAGTACAGCAAGCTGCTGGGACAGGTGCGCGGCTTCGATGCCCACCTCGGGCAGCATCTCCGCGACGGCGTGTTCACGCTCGCTGAGCAGTTCCAGGACGCGGATGCGGGCAGGGTGCCCAAGGGTTTTGAAGAACTCGGCCTTCAGCTGGTACAGCGGCGTGCTCATCGTGCTGTCGCCTCCCCGGAACAGTTGTCCGGCCGAGCTGGCCAGTCCTCGGTGCATCGCATCCACCTACTCGTCAACAACATGGCGCCCATCTTCGCCCGCGGAGTCGGCGGGGCCGAATCCGTGTGCGAGGACCCGTCCACCCGTTCGAGCAGTGAAGGCCTCATGACTTGCCAAGATTAGAAATTCAATATATCGCGTGAAGGATGCCTGGGTGAGAAGCACCCCACTGCGCGGCCGCCTGGGCGTCGTCCGGCTGAAGTGCCCCGCACGCCGCCTCGAGTACTGCGAGGACAGCGGCCGGCAATCAGGTGGGCCAGCCGCTGGTACGCCACTGTTGTCGACCCTCGCCGCCCCGGCCGTCCGTGTCGTGTTCCGCGACGGCCGCCGCAAGGTCGGTGTGGATGGTGATGGGCGGGCAGTCGCCGTCCGGTACGAGGGAGCCGTCGGCGGGGATCGCGGCCAGTTCCAGGCTGCGTCCGTGTGTGCTGAGCCGGCGCGCTGCCTCAATCACGGCGAGCCGGCCGTTGACGGACCAGCTGCGCAGCCCGCTCATGTCGACGACGACCGGACCGGCGCCGCGGGCCAGGACCCAGCCGACGGCACCGGCGAAGCGATGCGCACCCTCGGGTCCGAGGTGCCCGGAGACGGAGAGGACACTGAAATCCTCTCCGGCGGTGTAGTGCCATTCGATCGTCATGATGATGAACCTTCTTGTGGGTGTTGCCTGTTCGGCTCGCCTCCTGGACCGGCTCGGGTCACAGGGGCAGGGTGATCCAGATGCTCTTGCCGTTCCCGTCGGCGTCACCGCGGACGACGGCGGTGCCGCCCAGGCCGAGCGTGAGTTCCATGACGGTGCTCAGCCCCCCGGCTCCGCTGCCGATCGCGGCCCCGTACAGCGCCGGCTGGTGGGGGTGGCGGTCGTGGACGGCAAAAGCCAGGCAGTTGGAGCCGGCCGCATAGATGACGGTGAGCTGGGGAGAGAGCGTCACGGCATGCCGGACACTGTTGGTGACCAGTTCGCCGAGGATCAGCAGCGCCGGGTCGACGGTGGGGTGGCGCAGGCTGATCCCCCATTCGGTCAGGGCTTGCTCAGCGGTCCGGCGGGACAGCCGGACAGCGGACGGCTCGTTGGGCAGGGTGACAACGTGCCGGTAGGGCAGGGCTTCGAACAGCATGGACATCAGCCCTCCGTCCCCCGGGCTGGCCGGAAGCCGGATACCGACTGGGGACGGATGCGGACGATCGCGTCGTGCGGGCCGTGGCTCCAGCCCAGGAGCGTACGGCGGTAGTGGGCGGCGTCGTTAGGGCCGGTAACCGCCTCGCCGGGACCAGCGAGGGTCACCGTCCAGCTGGTGCTGGTGCTGGTGCCGGTCGCGGACCGGACCTCGTAGACGTGGCCCGTCACGGACGACCGAACCGCAGCGGCCTGCGGCGGGGTGCGCGCCACCAGCCGCCCGAACTCACTCATCGGGGTGTCTCCTCTTTCATCTCTGTGGCGTTGCGGGCGGACTTCCGGGCAGGGAGAAGAACCCCGGCCCTCTCCAGGTGGCCGCGGGCCTCCTGGATCGCTTCGGGGGTAGTGGAGTACTCGCGGCCCTCCAGCCGCAGGAGGTCCAACACGCCGACGGATTCGAGGACTCGGCGTTGTCCCGGCCTGATTCCGGAGGTCAGGACGACGATTCCGCGCCGGTTCAGCTTCTGGACCGCGTCCTTGAGCACCAGCGCCCCGGTCGCGTCCATGGTCGACACCCGCGACATGCGAAGGATCACCACACGTACGTCGGCCACTTCCGTCATCTCGAGCAGGAAGCGGTGCGCGGCGGCGAAGAACAAAGGCCCGTCGACGCGGTAGGCAATGATGTGCTCGGCGAGCAGGGCATGTTCCTCGGCGGTGTGGTCTCCGCGGTCGAGAGGCACCTGGTCGAAGCGGGCCTGCTTCGCAACGGCGCGCAACGCGAGGGCGCCCGCGACGACCAGGCCGATGATGACGGCGTACACGAGATCGAGGGCCAGCGTCGCGACGGCGGTCAGGACGAGGATCAGCGCGTCAGAGCGGGTGGCCTTCACCATCGCCCGCAGCGAACCGACCTCGACCATGCGGATCGCGGTGGCCAGCAGGACACCGGCGAGGGCCGCCAGCGGGATCTTCGAGACGAGAGGCGCGGCCGCGAGGACGATCACAGCGAGGATCGCGGCGTGAGTGAGGGCGGCGAGCCGGGAGCTCGCACCGGTGCGCACGTTGACCGCGGTGCGCGCGATCGCCCCGGTCGCCGGTACGCCACCGAACAACGGGGCTGCGATGTTGGCAAGGCCCTGGCCGAACAGTTCCCGATCCGGGTCGTGCTGCTGGCCGACGGTCATGCCGTCGGCGACCGAGGCCGACAGCAGCGACTCCAGCGCGGCCAGCGCCGCGACCGCCACCGCGGGGGCCATCAAGGAGCCCAGCGAGCCCAGGTCAAGGAAGGACAGCGAGGGCGCCGGCAGCCCCGATGGCAGTTCACCGATCGGCTTCGCCCCGGTCAGCCCGGCGGCCTGTGCCACGACCGTGGCGGCGATCACCGCGACGACGGAGAACGGCACGGTCGGACGCCACCGGGCTCCCAGGAGCATGACCGCGGCCACCGCGACGGCGATGGCGACGGCCGTCCAGTTCGGGTGCCGCACGAACTCCTCGATGGCCCGCCAGGTCACCACCAGTACCCGGTCGCCCTCCGGTTTGGGCACGCCGAGCGCGCCCGGAATCTGCTGCAGTCCGATCACGCACGCGATGCCCAGCGTGAAGCCCTCGACGACCGGCGCGGGCACGTACTGCATGTATCGTCCGGCCTTCAGCAGGGCGAGGCCGACGAGCATCACTCCTGCCATCACACCGACCGTGAGGACGCCTGTCGGACCGTACTGACCCACGATCGGCACCAGCACCACCGTCATGGCGCCCGTCGGCCCGGACACCTGCAGATTCGATCCGCCGAACACCGCGGCGAGGGCGCCCGCAACGACGGCGGTGGCCAGGCCCGCCTCGGCGCCGAGCCCGGAGGAGACGCCGAAGCCGAGGGCAAGCGGCAGGGCGACGATTGCCACGGTCAGCCCGGCGAGCAGGTCCCGGCGGGGATTGCGTCCCATCTCCGCCAGATCGCCGCGGGTTGGCAGCAGCGAGGCGATCCGGGCCCGGACCCGGCTGATCCCCGAGGTCATCGCGCGGCAACCCCGGTCTCCAGCAGCTCAGCCAGGTACAGCGGAACGGACACGACCCCTCGCCTTCCCCGGATGGCGCCCCACCCGGGGCAGACACAAAGTGCTGCGCCCGCAGCTACCTGCAGGTAGAGCAAACACAGCATCTAACCAATTGCTAAATTTTGCAATTCAGCAAGACACTGCCGCCTCGGTCACCCGCGAGTCACGGATCAGGCCTTCTTGACCACGCTTGACTTGAGCTGCATCGCCCCGAAACCGTCGACCTTGCAATCGATGTCATGGCCGTCGACGCCGTCGACCAACCGGATACCGCGCACCTTGGTGCCGGCCTTGATCCCCGAAGGGCTCCCCTTGACCTTGAGCGCCTTGACGACAACCACGCTGTCGCCGTCCTGCAGCACATTGCCGACAGCGTCCTTGACGACCCGCTCCCCGGTGGTGGCCCCACCCTCGGCATCGTTTTCGGCGGGAACCCATTCGTGGCCGCACTCCGGGCACACCACAAGGGCGTTCATCTCGTAGGTGTACTCGCACGAGCACGTCGGACAGGGGGGAAGATTTTCGATCATTACGTCAGAATATCCGGCCCTCGCCCTCGACCGGTCCGTAGCTCCAGCCCGCTGGACTCCGGCCACATCGAGGGAACCGAGTGGCCTCGTGTCGGGATGGGACGTGCGCGTGGGACCCGGAGCGGCGTTCAGCCCCTGACGCGATACGAGCCAGGGGCTGAACGGAGTGTCCTTCGGTCACCAGCGTGATCGACCCTCGGTCACCCGCGTGATCGACGGACCGGTCTATTCCACCTTCGCCCAGTCGAGTGTGCGCTCCACCGCCTTCTTCCAGTCCGCGTACCCCTGCTGGCGCCGGTCCTCGGACCACTGGGGCTCCCAGCGCTTGGACTCCTGCCAGTGGGTGCGCAGTTCGTCGGTGTCCTTCCAGAAGCCGGTGGCCAGACCCGCCGCGTAACAGGCGCCGAGCGCGGTGGTCTCGGCGACGACGGGGCGGCTGACCGGTACGCCGAGGACGTCGGCCTGGATCTGCATGCACAGATCGTTGGCGGTCACGCCGCCGTCGACCTTCAGCACGTCGAGATGCACTCCGGAGTCCTGCTCCATGGCCTCGACGACATCGCGGCTCTGGTAGCAGATCGCCTCCAGGGTCGCCCGGGCCAGGTGGGCGTTGCTGTTGTACCGGGCGAGGCCGACGATCGCGCCGCGTGCGTCGGAGCGCCAGTACGGGGCGAACAGGCCCGAGAACGCCGGGACGAAGTACATCCCGCCGTTGTCCTCAACGCTGCGGGCCAGCGTCTCGCTCTCGGCCGCGTTGGTGATGATCTTCATCTGGTCGCGCAGCCACTGCACGGCGGATCCGGTGACCGCGATGGAGCCCTCCAGCGCGTAGACGGCGGGACTGTCGCCGAACCGGTAGGCGAGGGTGGTCAGCAGGCCGTGCTGCGAACGGACCAGCTCCGTACCGGTGTTGAGGACCAGGAAGTTGCCCGTGCCGTAGGTGTTCTTGGCCTCACCGGGCGCGTAGCAGACCTGTCCGACGGTGGCCGCCTGCTGGTCGCCGAGCACCCCGGTGATGGGGATGGGGGCGCGCAGCGGACGGGAGGTGCGCGTCGTACCGAACGCCTCGCGGTCGGACGAGGAGTTGATGCTGGGCAGCATGGCTCGCGGTACACCGAAGAAGCCCAGCAGTTCGTCGTCCCAGTCGAGGGTTTCGAGGTTCATCAGCATGGTGCGACTGGCGTTGGTCACGTCGGTGGCGTGGATGCCGCCGTCGGGGCCGCCGGTCAGGTTCCACAGGACCCAGGCGTCCGTGTTGCCGAACAGGGCGTGGCCCTGTTCCGCCGCTTCGCGGACCCCGTCCACGTTCTCCAGGATCCACTGGATCTTGCCGCCGGAGAAGTAGGTCGCCGGCGGCAGCCCCGCCTTGCGGCGGATGACATCGCCCTGGCCGGAACGGTCCAGGGCCGCGGCGATGGAATCCGTCCGGGTGTCCTGCCAGACGATGGCGTTGTAGTACGGACGCCCGTTGCGCGGGTCCCACACGACCGTGGTCTCCCGCTGATTGGTGATGCCGATCGCCGCCAGGTCCTCGGCGGTCAGGTTGCCGTGCCGCAGGGCGTTCTGGATCACCGAGTTGGTGCGTTCCCAGATCTCCACCGGGTCGTGCTCGACCCACCCGGAGCGCGGGAGGATCTGGGCGTGTTCCAGTTGATGCTTCGCCACCTCGTTGCCGGCGTGGTCGAAGATCATGAATCGGGTGCTGGTGGTCCCTTGGTCCACCGCGCCCACGAAGTCAGCCATGGGTTGCCGCCTCTGCTGGGGGGGTCAGTCCTCGGGAACCGGGACGCGTCCCGCGGGTTCGGGCTCAGCCGTCGGCAGGAACCGGCCGATGAAGAGCTTGTAGATGCCTGCGCCGAGCACACCACCGATCAGGGGGCCGATGATCGGCACCCAGAAGTAGAAGTTCCCGTACTGATCTCGCCATGCCCCTCCGTATCCCGTGAGGAAGCTCGCCAGCCGGGGACCGAAGTCACGGGCCGGGTTGATCGCGTAGCCCGCGAGGGTGCCCCAGGCCATTCCGATGCCCACGACGACCAGGCCGATGATGAACGGGGCCAGGTTCGCGCCCGGCGGGGTGTTGAGCAGGTCCGTGATGGCCATGATCAGCAGCAGCAGAATGGCGGTGCCGATGATCTGGTCGCGGAACGCGCCCCACTCGTGGACCGGCAGGTTCGGGTTGCCGTTGGCGGGCAGTGTGGAGAACACGCCCTGGGTTTTGATGGTGTGGCCGGGGTCGGCCTTCGCCAGCGCGTCCGTGTAGTTCCAGCGCACGATCAGCGCCGCCACGAAGGCTCCGAGGGTCTGGGCCACCACGTAGGGCGCCACCTTGCGCCACGGGAATCCCTTGAACGTGGCCAGGGCGACCGTCACCGCGGGGTTGAGGTGCGCGCCGCTCAGCCGTGCCGCGACGTAGACGCCCATGATGACGCCGATACCCCATGCCCACGCGATGCTGTCGTGGTTTCCCAGACCGCCCGGTGGCGTCGTGAGGGCGCCGCCGGCGACCACCTGGGCCACCACGCCGCACCCGAAGAGGATGAGAATCATTGTGCCGAGGAATTCGGCGGACATTTCGCCGATCAGCCCCGACTTAAGCCGCCCAACCATGGAAGCCCGCTTCCCGCCGGTCCAGGACCGGCCGTTGACCGCCGCCCGAGCCCTCCCTCACATCAGCATAGAATGATCAAGAGAGAATCGCATCAAAAGATAAATATCCTGTTTTGTTACTTCCTGGGATGGATGGATCGGTTGCGAGAGTCGAGGGGCGACCGCCCCCTCGGCGTCGTCGGCGCGGACCCGGTCGGCGCGGACCCGGGAGGCATCAGGCGGGCACCGTGACGATGCCGAGTGGCTCGCTGGTCGGCTGTGGTGATCCGCCCGCCGGTTCGGCCGTGATTCCTACGGCTCTGGCGTCGTCCAGGGGCCCGTGGAGCACCTGTGCGTGCCCGCCGCCCGAGCCGGGGAGCAGGCCCGCCGGGCGAAGGCCGCCCGCTTTCGCGGCGTACCAGAGTTCGTAGACCTGATCGTTGCCGAGGCGGGGCAGGCCCGAGGCGATGAATGCGGCCCGGCCCTGCGCTCGGGAGGCGACGACACTGATGTCGGCCCCGTTGCCCAGCTTCCGCGTGCTGATCGTGGCGTCCCGGGCGGTGAGGATGTCGGTGAGGGCGGAGGCCTGGGCCTGCCTGGCGGCGACTTCGGCGCGCGCCTCGTCCGCCTGGGTGTGCTGCCACGTGGCGAGGCCGCCGAGCGCCACCGCGACAGCCACACACGCGGCCAGGGCCACGCGCAGCGCCCGCTGATGGACCGGAAGGCCGTGCGGGAGACGCTCCTGACGCGTGTGGGCGATCCGGTCGAGGACGCGTCGGCGCAGCTCGGGGGAGGGGTCCGCCTCCTCCTGCGAGGCGAGTCGCAGCGTGACCTCGGACAGCTCCGCCACCTCGTCCCGGCACGCGGCGCAGCCGGCCAGATGGTTCTCGAACGAGGCTTCCTCGGCCGTGGGCAGAGCGTGCAGTACGTATGCGCCGACGAGCTGGTGCGGGTCTTCGGCGGCAGTCATCACCCGGCCTCCAGACACCTGCGGAGCAGGCGCAGCCCGGAGCGCATCCTGGACTTCACGGTGCCCGCCGGAGTGGCCAGACAGGCGGCCACCTCCAGATAGGTCATGCCCTGGTAGTAGGCGAGCACCAGCGGTACGCGTTGATGCCGCTCCAGGGAGGCAAGGCAGCGCCGGACGCGATGGTGATCCTCGTGCCGCTCCACGGCCTCGGCCACCTCGTCGAAGGGCCGGTCCTCCGCGAGCAGCGCGCTGCGCCGTTCCCGCGCCGTACTGGCCTGGACGTACCGGACCCGGTCGACGGCCCGTCGGTGTGCGAGCGCGAGGACCCATCCCCGGGCGGTTCCGAGTTCGGGTCGATAGCGGCCCGCGGTCCGCCAGATCTCCACCATCACGTCCTGCGTCACCTCCTCGGCCTGCGCCTCGTCCCGCAGCACACGGCGGATCAGGCCCTTGACCGGCGGCGCGAGGGCGTCGTAGACATCGGCGAACGCGTCATGATCGCCCTCCGCCGCGCGCTTGAGCCGGGCGTCCAGCCATGCCTCCGCCGAGGGGTGCCGTCGCGAACCGTGTCCGTCCTGACCGGTCTTGGGCATCGCTCACAGAATCCGTCCGTTGCGTCCTTCTCGCCTGGCCCGTCCGGTTCGACTCTCCGTCGCGGCGGTCTCCTCCGCAGCGCGACCGGGCCGTTCGCCGAAGGGGTGCGCGCAGGCCGCCGCGCCGAGAAGGCGGCGCCGGCCGGCGCCGTCAGCGTCCGGAGCCGCGCAGGCGACGGCCGCTGACACCGTGTATTCGTAGCCACCGCGCCCCGCGTATGAGCCGAGGGCGCGGCGAAGTCCCCGCGCCCGGTCGTGGGCTCGGCGCCCACGGAACCGGCCCTGTCCGGACCCTCCCGAAAACTCGTATCGAAAACTTACGGAGGTCTATCCTCATACATACCTTTCGTCGCTCCGAATACCTTATGTCCCGCACATCGAGGGCCTTGGAACGTACCGACGGCTTCGGCGCGAACTCCCGTGACATCGGCTCCCGTTGTGCACGTCCATCACATTTCGAGGGAGGTGAGTCCGATGACCGCACGCATCAGCGCTCGGCGCCTGCTCGCCGGTGCGGCCGCCACGGGCCTGCTGGCCGGAGGGGCCGCGTTGGGCCTGTCCGGTTCCGCCGCCGCGGCCCCGACACCGTCGCCCACGCCTTCGGTGACCGCTGACCACCATGGTCACCACGACCGCTGCGAGTGGAAGAAGGGCCACTGGGAGAACAAGTGGGTGCCCGGCCACTGGGTCAAGAAGTGGGTCCACCACGACACCTGGCACCACGGTCATCACAGCCACGGCTGGATGCAGAAGTGGGTCTACGTTCCCGGCCACTGGGACCACGTGTGGGTCAAGGGCCATTGGGACTGCCGGCATCACCACCACTGAGTGCTCCGGTCGAGGATTGAGGGCCGGGCGCGGCCACCCCGCTCCCGGTCCGCCCCCGCCGGTTCCGTCACTTGCCCGCAGACGGTGAGCGCGATGGAAACGCGGTGGAACAGGGCCGATCCCGTTGGTTAGGCTCGCCCGATGACCACACGCACCTTCCGTATCACCGTTCGCGGTGTCTTCGACGGGCTCGGCGCCGACCAGCGTGCCGAACTTCTGGCCCGCGCGTCAGAACATGACGTCCTGCGGGCCGCCTTCACCCCCGAGGGGCACCTCAGCTACGACCTGGCCGCCCGGCCGGCCTTCACCTTCCGCTTCCTGGACTCGGGAGAGGCGGAGGAGGACATCCTGGAGGCGGTCGAACGGGCCGAAACCGCCGCGACAGCCTGGCTGACGGAGCGCGGCTACGGTTTCAAGAGACTCAAGTCCCAGGGTGAGGACCTGTCCCAGGCCCCCCTCGGCAAACGACAGCGGCGGTCCATGGCCCAGAACACCCCCTGATCCCTCGTACTTCATGGGGTGCCTACGTTCCGAATATGCTTGAGTAGTCAAGGAGGTGTCAATGAGCAGGGGCCTGGACGCGGCACTGCGCCTGGTGAGGGCACAGGCCACCCTGGTGAAGCGGTTCGACGCGAGCCTGGGCGGACTGCACGGGGTGAGCCTGTCCGACTTCACGATGCTGCTGCGCCTGTCCGAGGCTCCGGGCGACCGCATGCGCCGGGTGGATCTGGCCGAGGCGTTGGGGCTGACCGCCTCCGGTGTCACCCGGGGTCTCGTACCCCTGGAGCGCATCGGCCTGGTCAGGCGGGACGCGGACGCCCGTGACGCGCGGGTGGCCTATGCGGCACTGACGGACACCGGCAGGGAGCGGCTTGCGGACATGCTCGTCACCGCCGAGCACGTCGCCGAGGAGATCTTCGCCGAGCCGACGTGGACCAAGGAGGAGGCGACACAGCTCGCCGGCCTCCTCGGCCGCCTCGGCGGCACCGGGTTCGCCCGACGCGAGCCCGGCGGCTCCTGAACCGTGCGAGTGCCCTTGCGGGCGGGGCGTCCCACGGGGCGGTCTGCCCGCGACCGGCCGGCCATGCGACGGCTGGTCCGCGGTACGGCCGGCCTGTGCGGCGGCAGGTCCGTGCGACGGCAGGTCCGCTGTACGGCCGGCCTGTGCGATGGCAGGTCCGCGACCGGCAGGCCTGTCCGACGGCTGGTCCGCGACCGGCAGGTCCGCGCGACGGCTGGCCCGCGTGACCGGCGTCCCGTGCGACGGCTGGCCCGCGTGACGGGCGTCCCGCGAGGCGGCGATGCCGTGAGCGGGGGTGCCGTGAGCGGGGGTGCCCGGGGCAGGGGGCGCCGGGGCGGGGGGCGCTTCGAGTCCGCTACTCCGAGGTGTTGCCCTGGAGCGTTGCGCCGCAGACGGGGGCGCCGAGGGGGCGCTTCGAGTCTGCTACTCGGAGGTGTTGCCTCGGAGTGCCGAGCCGTAGGCGGGGGCGCCGATGGGTCGCTCCGAGTCTGCTACTCCGAGGTGTTGACCCGGAGCCCTGCGCCGCAGGCGGGGGCGCCGTCGAGGGGTGGCGGGTCCGGTGACGTCTTGCCTGTCTCGTGACCTCGGCGCACGCTGGTGGCATGGGAGCTCGCGACGGGCCGACGCTCATCACCTCCGTCCAACGGGCCTTCCGCCTGCTGGAGGCGGTGAGCGCCCACGAGAACGGCGCGCCCGCCAAACAGCTGGCACGCGAGACCGAGCTGCCTCTGGCCACCGCCTATCACCTGCTGCGGACCCTCGTCCACGACGGATACATACGCAAACTTGACGACGGTGGATTCATCCTGGGTGACAAGATGCAGACGCTGCGGACCCAGGGCCGCGGGCAGGCCCTGCTCAGCCGCGTCCGCCCCACACTCGCCGCCCTGCGCGACGAACTCGCCTCCGCCGCCTACCTCACCTTCTACGAGGAGGGCGAGATCAGGGTCGCCGAGATCGTCGACGGGCCCCGGGCGCCCCGGGTCGACCTCTGGGTCGGATTCGAGGACGCGGGGCACGCCACAGCGCTGGGCAAGTCCGTACTGCGCGAACTGGACGAGGAATCCCGTAACGACTACCTCGCCCGGCACACCCTCGCGGACCTCACGCCGCGGACCATCACCAGCCGACCGGAACTGTTGCGGCGCCTGGCCTCGTCGCCCGTGGCCCCGGCTGTCACGGACCTGGAGGAGTACGCCCTCGGCACGGTCTGCGTCGCCGTACCGGTCTACAGCGGGGACACGCTCGGCTCGCTCGGCGTCTCCCTCCCCGCCGAACGGTTGCCCCGGCTCGCGGACGTTTTGAAGCGGCTGATCCCGACCGCAAACCGGGTGACCAGGGGCCTGTCGCTCACTATCTGAAATCTCCGTGCTTGTGGCGGACGCCTCGAACGTCTTTCCTGTATCAATCGGACATTTCAGTGATGAACCCAGGTGAGGACTGCGGACGAACATGAGTCAGGCCCGAGAGCACGGTAGCGAGCACTGGCCGAAACGGACGTTCACGAACCGAGGAGTGGGTTCCGGGGCGGCGGTCCGCAAGCGCGCCGCCCATCTCGCCTTCGGCACGCCGGTGCTGCCCTTTCTGGTCGTCGGCGCCATCGTGCTGGTCGACCTGGCCGGCGGAGCGGGAGTGATCTGGCTTCCGCTGCTTGCCGCCGGACCCGCACTGGCGGCCACCACCAGCCGGCCGTGCGGAGTCCTCTGCGTCGGCCTGCTGGCCGCGGCGGTCAGCGCGATCCTCGGCACCCGGGACGCTGTCCCGGGCGGCGAGCTCACGGCCGTCCTGTCCGCCCTGGCGGCCGTCACACTGGCGAGCGCCCTGGCCAGCGCGCTGCGCTGGCGCCGGGAGCGGGTCCTCGCGGCCGTCCGCTCCGTCGCCGAGGCGGCCCAGCACGCCGTGCTCGCACCCATACCGTCGAGTGTCGGACCGTTCCAGGTGGCCGTCCGCTACAGCGCCGCCGCGGCGGAAGCCCGGATCGGCGGGGATCTCTACGCGCTGGTGCCCACGCCGTACGGAGTCAGGATGATCATCGGTGATGTCCGCGGCAAGGGGCTGCCGGCCGTGGGCACAGCCGCGCTCGTGCTCGGTGTCTTCCGCGAGGCCGCCTACGACGAGCCCGACCTTCTCGCCGTCGTCGGCAGGATCGAACGGAGTCTGGCTCGGAACCTGGGGTACGACGACTTCGTGACCGCCGTGGTCGCCGGGTACCCGGAGCCGGGCCGATTGGAGGTCGTCAACTGCGGACACGCGCCTCCGCTGCATGTCCGCGCGTCCGGGAGCGTCGCGTCGGTCGACCCCGTCAACCCCACTCCGCCTCTCGGGCTGCGGGCCCTGACGGGGGAGGCCCCGAGCCTCCAGGTGCTGCCCCTGGCCGACGGTGATCAGCTCCTGCTCTACACCGACGGGGTCACCGAGGCCCGCGACCACGGCCGCGAGTTCTACCCCCTCGCCGAAGGGCTGGCACGGCATGTGTCCGACGAGCCGGCGGCCACCCTGGCCGCGCTCGACGCCGAGCTCCAGGCCCACGTGGGCGGCCGTCTGCACGACGACGCGGCCCTGCTCCTGCTCCGCAAGCCGGCCGTGCCCGCCACGACAGACCCGGCGTCCGAGGTCGGCGCGGGCGGTGACTCCGTCGCCGTCACCGTCCCCTCCCCGCCCCGGCCGCCCGCTGCGGGAGCGGGTGTGGGCTGCGGCCGGGTCGCGGAGTAGCCCTTTGGAGGTGTCACCCGCACATCAGCTGTGCCCCTGCGCGCGACTGCCGGCAAGCCCTTCGGACCGGGTCAGTGCCGGGCGAACTGGACCCGCGTCGGTTGCACGGTGTCGGGGCGCAGCGCGATTCCGCTGACGGTCAGGCGTTCACCGTAGATGTCGGTGATCCTGATCGCGCCGCCGCATCCGCCGCCGTTGTCGGCGAGGAAGTAGTTGTAGTCGGTACGGGGCAGCTGCCGCCATCCGCTGGTGGTGCGAAGTTCGAGCCGGGCCACCGGATTCCGGTGGCCGATCACCTGGACCGCGCACCACCAGCGGCTGGACCCGGTCTTGTACCGGACCGCGATGGTGTCGGAGGTGCTGGGGCTCAGCAGCTTCCACGTGATCGGGATCCGTCCGGCCGTGGGATTCGCGAGTCGGGCGAACGCCTGTGCGCTGAGGTCGAGCTGCCCCGGGGCGCAACCCACCGGGCATTCATTGGTGATCCGGACAGTGACGGTCGCGCCGTCGGCCGCCCGGACAAGGACGTACGCCCCGCACGCCTTGGACGACTCGTAGTCGGCGTGGTTCATCGCCGCGGTCATGAGGTCGTCGCTCGGCCCGAAGGAACAGGCGCCGTCGCCGGTCCCGGCGTCGTAGGTGGTGGCCACTCCCCGGTAGCCGATCCCGGGGCGAATCCGTCCCGCCAACGACGCCGCCGTGGACACGGTCCCGGAAGTGTGCGAGGCCGACGGCCGCGCCGGTGCGGTGGTGGCATGGGCAGCAGCGGTCGGGGAAACCGTCGAGTTCGGCGACCGTATCGCCGTCGGGGACGCCGATCCGCCCGGAGCCCCCTGGTCAGGTGTCGCGGTCCCCCGGGAACCGGCGGCGGCCGAGGCCGCGCTGTGCCCGGCGTCGGCTTTGTGATCGGGGCGGAACGCCACGACAAGGGTGACGAGAGCACCCACCGCGATCAGTGCGATCGGGGTGACGGTCAACAGTCTGAGCCGGTGCCTGCGGCGCCGCGCGGCCTGCCTCGTTTCCTTCATGCGCATCCGTTCCGAGGTTCGAGCCGATGGTGTGTCCATCAGTGGCCGCGGGAAGCGAAAAGGTTGCCGCCCGATTCCGGCCCGCCCTGAGCCGGGTGAGAATCGCCGAAGGCCGCGACCAACCCCGTACGCCGACCGTCCCTGTGTGCCGTGGGCGGGTCATGTCTACTACGGAAGACCTGTTGGCGGGGTCATGTTGACCGTATGCGGCGGATCCGCTTCTGGCCCCAGGCCCGGCCCGGCGCCTCGATGCGACGATGGGTCAGCACGGACAGCGGCAGCAGCACGGCGAAGAACGCGGCTTCGAGTACGAGATCGTCCCGCCGGTACCGTCCGATCACGCTGTCGCTCACCGCGAGCAGGACCGGATGCACCAGGTAGACCGAGTAGCTGATCGTTCCCAGCCCGGTCAGTACGCGCGGGAACTTCCGGCGGCGCAATGCCAGACCGGCACCGAAGGTCAGCACGGCGAGGAGGAAGGCCGCGATCCAGCCGCGCCGTGCGAAATGCGCCGCGTCGCCGTGTCCGTACGCACTCCCCACGGCGCAGATCAGCACCACGACGGCCGTGCGGGCCGCGACCAGCCAGGTGCTCTCACCGCTTTCCGCCCGCTGGACGGCGGTGCCGAGGAACATCACGGCGAGGATCACCAGGCCTTCCCAGAGGGGAACGGTGCCGTTGAAGGCGACCAGGACCAGCGCCGGCACGCCTCCCACCACAGCCCCGGACATGCGCGGTCCGGACGACCCGGAACTCGCACAGCGGACGGCGATCACCAGGGCCGTCGAGGCGAGCGCGACCACTGGACCGGCGCCCACCGCGCCGGACAGCGCGGAGGGCGGAGGCACGAACCCCGCCGTCGCGCTCACGGCGGCCGGCACCCCAAGGGTGGCGGATGCCGAGCGCGGCCGCTGCCTCCGTGACCGTGAGCTGGTCCACGGCGATCAGCTCCATGACGGCCCGTTCGCCCTCGGGAAGCCGAGCGAGCGCGGCCAGGACACGTCGGCCGGGGCTCTCGGCGTCGAGCTTGTCCTCCAGACGGACGATGTCGTCGGCCTTCAGTAACCGTCGTGCGCGGAAGCGCAGATCGCGTTCGGCCTCCCGGGCGACCCGGCAGCGCTCCGAGGACACGACGTTGCGTGCGATGCCGTACAGCCAGGCCGTCTCGCTGCCGAGGCCCGGCCGGTACGTGTGGGCCGAGTCGAGGACGGCGAGGAAGATCTCGGCCGTCAGGTCGGCTGCGGTGTGCGGGTCGTCGACCCGCCGGGCCACGAAACGCGTCACGGCGTCGACATGGCGCCGGTAGAACGCTTCGAAGAGCCGCGGGTCACGTGCCGCAGCGGCGGGCCCACCCCGTGACCGTTCCGCGCCGTCCACAGGCGTCTCCTTCTTGTCGGAGGATCCTCGGCCCTCCTCGGCCTTCCTCGGCGGAGGCTTCCGGAGTGCTTCGAAGTCGCTTCACCTGTTCTTGGGCCGTAGCGCGAAAAGCGTTACGGACGGAATCCGAAGTGATGCCTGTATTCGGGCATGACGAAGGCCGGGTCCTGTGCCACAGGACCCGGAACTGGCTTTTCCGTAAGGGGAGTTCGGCAGCCGTCCGAGTAGTCAGCCGCCGTTCCGTGCCCGGGTGCCCGCCATGTTGGGTGTGCTGACGGGGGTCCTGGGAAGGAGGATCGCGGCGGTGAGTCCCAAGAGGCCGAGGACGGCGAGTGTGACCATGGCCGCCGCGTAGGAACGGGTGGTGAATTCGGCTACGAGGATGGTGCCGGCGACGGCGGTGCCCAGCGAGGAGCCGAGGTTCGACACACTGCGGGACAGGCCGGAGATCTCGCCCTGTTGGTCCTCGGGGAAGCTCGACTGGACGATGTTGACCGACGGGGTCAGCATCACGCCCAGGCCCAGTCCGACCAGGAGCAGCCCCGGAGCGAAGGCCCAGGGGCTCGAGAAGCTGTTGACCATGGCGATCAGGACGACGACGCCCGAGATCGTGACGACGAAGCCCGCGATGATCAGGGTGCGTTGGGGGCGGCGCTCGGCGAGACGTTCGGCGGCCAGGGAGGTCGCGAGCAGACCGAGGGTGGCGGCCGTGAAGATGACGCCGGTCGCGATGGCGTCGTAGCCGCGTACCACTTGGAGGAAGGCGGCCACGGTGAACGACGATCCCATGAGCAGCAGCCATTGGATGTTCTGGGTGATGAGGCCGAGGTTGGACGTGCGGTTGCGGAACAGGCTGGTGGACAGCAGCGGTTCCTTTCCCGCTGCCTCGCGGGCGCGTACGGAGCGGAAGAACAGCAGCAGCGTCAGCGCCCCGAGGACGAGCAGGGCGGTCATCAGCCAGACGTTGTTGTCGGCGGCCAGGATGCCCATGACGATGAGGACGAGGCCGGTGGCCGAGAGGACGGCTCCGACGGTGTCGAAGGGGCGTGTCGGATCCGGCGGCAGCGGGTCCTTGATGTGCCGGCTCAGCACGATGATCAGTGCGATGACGAGGGCCTGGAACACGAAGGCGGCCCGCCAGCTGATCCACGAGGTGATGAGCCCGCCGATGAGCGGGCCGGCCGCCGCGCCGATGCCGCCCAGCGCCATGATGACCCCGAAGGCTCGGGCGCGGGAGGTCATGTCCTGGAAGAGGAGCGTCGTGAGGATGTACACGGGCGGGATGAGCAGTGCTGTTCCGACGCCTTCGAGAATCGAGTTGCCGAGGATGAGGACACCCAGGCCGGGGGAGACGGCACTCAGCAGGGCGCCGATCCCGTACACCGTCAGCCCGGCAAGGAAGCAGCGCTTCCGGCCGTAGCGGTCCGTCAACTTGCCGCCGGGAATCATCAGCGCGGCCATCACGAGCAGGAAGACCGTGATCGCGACCTGCACGCCCTGCACGGTGGTGTCGAGGTCCTCGCTGATGTCGTTGATCATCACGTTCATGTTGGAGCCGGCGAAGCTGCAGATGAACTGGGCGAGGGCGAGTGGGGCGAGAACCCGGCGCTGCGCCACCGACGGCCGTCTCGACGGGCCTGTTTCAGCCATCGTCATTCCTTCTGGCCGCCGGACGTGTGGTGTGGGTGCCGCGCTCCTACGCTCATAGCCTGCGCCGAACGTCGGCGGACCGCACGTGGACGGGGGCAGACCGGTGGACCGTCTCGGTGATTGCTCCGTGTTCTGTGCGGTGGCCATGCGTTGGTTCCGCGGATGGGACAGAGTGTCGTCATGGGGCGCCTGTGGATGACGTGGTCGATCGACGGAGTCGGATCGGCCGGCCAGAACGTCGCCGACGTGGAAGCGGCCTGTCGTGCTCTGGTCGGCTCCGTCGAGCGGTCCCGGCGTGCCTTCGACGTGCCGGAGCCGTGGGAGGAGCTCCGTGAGTCCGCGCTGATCATCCAGGACCAGATCCTGGGCTCGGGGCGGGAGATCCTCGATCGGGGCCGGGAGTGGACCTCGACCCATAAGGGCGTGAGCATCATCCTGGTTCCGCGCGACTGAACGGCCCGGACGCCGGGCCCGGCGTCCGGTTCTCCGTTCAGCCATTCGTGCGAGGACCCCGCTCACCTGCCGGCCGGGCGCTCGGCCAGGCAGGAACCTCCCCTCTCGATTCCGCCGGAGCGTCAGGCGTCGGCAGCCACGGACACCACGGCGCTCCCGTCCCGGAAGGCCGAGTGGTCGCCCAGACGGCGTACGTAGTCCCGGAGCCGGGGATGCGAGCCGAGGATGTCGGACCGGCCCAGTCGGGTGAGCGCGACCCACACGTCCACGTCCGCAGCCGTGAGGTCTTCGCCCAACACATAGGGCTGCGCGGCGAGTTGGCAGTCCAGCAACTCCAGGGCGGCCGAGAGTTCCGAGGGCTGGGCGGACGGGGTGACGTCGCGCTCCAGCAGGTCGCGGAGGGCTTCGATGTCTGCGCTGAGGGCCGGAGGGCACAGCGCGGACGGGTGCCCCGTGGTGTGACCGGAGAGCAGCCCCGCGAGATCGCGGAGGATGTCCGGCGTGTGGTTGCTGACGATGCGTCCACTCCATCGGTCGCACAGCGCGGGCGCCGTCAGCGGTCCGTCGTAGTGGTGCTCGGTGGCCTCGTAGGCGCGGCGCAGCGAGGCGAAGGCGTCGGGTGTCCCGGCGGGGGGTGCCAGGAGGGTGGTGGCGAGCGAGTCCCTCAGGCCGAGCAGGTCGAGGGTGATCGCGATGCGCAGCGAGAGCGGACAACTCTCCGACAGATACAGCTCGTAGCGGTGCGGCGCCGGGTAGAAGCCGCCGGCCAGGCCTACGCCGATACGGCTGTGGACGCTGTGGGGGAGCGCGGGCGGTGTCGCCGCCACCTTGAGGCGAAGGTCCGAGGGGAACGGGATCTGGTCACAGGGGCGCGAGTTGGCTGTACCTGAAGTCCGCGAAGCTGTCTCGGGCATGACTCTCCCTTGGGGAACGAGGAAGCCACCGCCGCCTTGTGGGCACCAGCGGCCGAATGCGGATTGACTGCGCTTGTCGCACCGGTCCGGATCGAACGGACCGGTCACGAATCAGTAGGCGC
Organism: Streptomyces sp. NPDC005784; assembly: GCF_042871525.1. Lineage (NCBI taxonomy): Bacteria > Bacillati > Actinomycetota > Actinomycetes > Kitasatosporales > Streptomycetaceae > Streptomyces > Streptomyces sp. NPDC005784. The sequence continues at coordinate 76,021 of NZ_JBIAIQ010000008.1, read as the reverse complement.
TGGAGACACGCAACAGATCGATGTGCAGGCGTCTCGTCAAACCGTTCCTGGGCAATTCCCACCGGTCCCGACTCCAGGGCTCGCGAGACGCGAGACCACGCTTGCTCCGCCGCATCGGCGGAACCCGGTCGTCACCCGGGGCACCCCGTCGCGGTGGAAGGGTTGCCTGTCAGCGGGCCGGGGCCGATGACCACAGGAGCGGGGCGAACCCGCACCGTGGGCGCTGACAATCGTGACCGTCCAGGCCAGTCTCGACGCGCCCTGAGCTGCCGTCAAGAAGGCCGCACGCGCGGTCTCACCTGGTGGTCACCCGCATTGACATTCTTTTCGGGGCGGGCCTAACGTGCGGCCCACAACGAGATGCCTCAGGGCCGGAGAAGTGATGGTGACGGCGATGCACGCAGCTGACGGGACGGCCGCATGGCGGCGCCTCGGCCGCGATGTGCTGTGCGCCGACCGCTCCGTGGACCTGCTGCGCGTCAACAGCGCGCTGTGTACGGGCACGTGTCGCCCCCTCTGCCAGGGCTGACGGCTCTTCTTCTGAATCTCTGACGACCACCGCTGTCGCGGTGTGCCCCTTCTCCGTCCAGCCCCCGTTCCACATGCACCCGTGCGTCGATCCGCGCTGAGCCGTTCCGGCTCCGCGTCATGCCGCCGCTCGCCGTGGTCCGGGGTGTCCGCATCCGCTGGAGCTCTCCATGAGTCAATCTCCCGGCGCAGCTGTGTCCTCCGGATCAGCGCCGCTCGCCGAGGCGATCCCCCGTACCGACGTCCCTGCCGTACCCAAGCCTCTGGCGGCTCAGCGGGTTCTTCCGCTCCGGCGTCCCGGCCGCTGGATCGTCACGGCCGTGGTGCTCGTACTGGTCGCCCAGATCGCCCACGGTCTGGTGACCAATTCCTTCTACCAGTGGGACCGTTTCCAGTACTGGTTCCTTCGCCCGACCATCCTCGACGGCCTGGTCATCACGCTTGAAGTCGCCTTCTACAGCGCGGTGTTGGGCTTGCTGGGCGGGATCCTGCTCGCGTTGGCCAGGCTCTCCCCGAGCCCGGTGCTGCGCGCGGTGAGCTGGGTCTACACCTGGCTGTTCCGCTCGGTACCGCTCATCGTGGTCCTGCTGTTCCTCTACAACTTCAGCGCGTTGTACCAGACGTTGAGCGTCGGCGTGCCGTTCGGCCCGGCCTTCTTCACCTTCGACGAGTCCCACCTGGCCACCGACATGGCCGTCGCCGTCGTCGGACTGAGCCTGAACGAAGCGGCGTACGCCTCCGAAGTGGTGCGCGGCGGCCTCCTCTCCGTCGACCAGGGGCAGCACGAAGCGGCCTCCGCCCTGGGCCTGCCGAAGCGGTACCAGTTCGCGAAGATCGTCTTCCCGCAGGCGCTGCGCTCCATCACCCCTAATTACGTCAACCAGTTGATCGGCCTGATCAAGGGCACCTCACTGGTCTTCTACGTCTCCCTGCTGGACCTGTTCGGCTCCGTGCAGAGCATGGGCAGTACCTATCCCGGCGACATCGTGCCGCTGCTCCTCGTGGCCACCGCCTGGTATCTGATCCTCACCAGCGTCGTGTCCGTCATCCAGTTCTACGTCGAGCGGCACTACTCACGGGGCGCGCTGCGCACCCTGCCGCCGACCCCGTTGCAGAAGGTACGGAACGGTCTGCGCGACGTGCGCGACCGGGTCCGGAGGGAGACGGCGATATGAGCGGCGAAACGCGTCGGACGACGGTGAAGACCAGGACGGATCCGGAGGATCAGGCGACGGGGACGGCTCCGGCGGCCGAGGTCATCGGAGCGCTCGGGATCCAGCCGGCCGCGGTCGAGGTGCACGACGTGCACAAGTGGTACGGCGCCCACCAGGTCCTGCAGAGCGTGGAGTTGACCGTCCGGCCCGGAGAGGTCACGGTCATCCTCGGACCCTCCGGATCCGGCAAGTCCACCCTCCTGCGGGTCATCAACCATCTGGAGAAGCCCGAGATCGGCCATGTGAGCCTGAACGGCGAGCTCATCGGCGTCCGCAGGCACGGCGAGCGCCTGAAGGAACTGAGCGAGCGCGTCATCCTGGGCCAGCGCAGCCGCATCGGGTTCGTCTTCCAGAACTTCAACCTCTTCCCTCATCTGACCGTGCTGGACAACGTGGCCGCGGCTCCGGTGGCGACCGGGAAACTGTCCAAGCCCGAGGCCCAGCGGCTGGCCCGCGATCTGCTCGCCCGCGTGGGGCTGGCCGACAAGTCCAGCGCCTATCCGAGGCAGTTGTCGGGCGGTCAGCAGCAGCGGGTGGCCATCGCCCGCGCCCTCGCCCTGCGACCGGGGGTCATCCTCTTCGACGAACCGACCTCGGCGCTCGACCCCGAACTGGTCGGCGAGGTGCTCACCGTCATCAAGGACCTGGCCAGCAGCGGCACCACCCTCGTCATCGTCACCCACGAGATCGGATTCGCCCGTGAGATCGCCGACCGGGTCGTCTTCATGGACGGCGGCCGGATCGTCGAACAGGGCCCGCCGACGCAGGTGTTGGACCATCCACAGCAGGAGCGCACCAGGGACTTCCTGAGCAAGGTCCTCTGACCCGCACGCCGACGGCGAACAGCGAGGCACCGGTCGCCACCGACCCGCGCCCGCGGCACACGTTCGGCGATGCAACTCGCACCGGGGACCCCGGAACTTGCCATCCGCCGTGCGCCGTCGCGCACATCCACCCGATTTCGCGGCCCGCCGGGACCGCGCCCCCACACCCGCACCGCACACACCCGACAAGGACAGCCATGCGCACCCTCCCCCTGAACAGCAGAATGCTTCGCGGCGTCACCGCCACCGCGGCCGTCGCCTCCCTCGCCGCCGGGCTCGCCGCCTGCGGGGGTGACAGCGACGCCGCCACCACGACCGGCGCCGCCGGCACGGTCACTGTGGGACAGCTGTCCAACGGGGCCGCCAAGCCGACCGCACTCAAGGTCACGGAGGTGAAGTCGATCAGCGCCGAGCTTCCCGCGTCGGTGAGCAAGAGCGGCAAGCTGGAGATAGGCGTGGGCGCCCTGCCCGAAGGCTTCCCGCCGCTGGCGTACGTCGGCGAGGACCAGAAGACCCTCACCGGCGCCGAGCCCGACTTCGGCCGTCTGATCGCCGCCGTCCTCGGCCTCAAGCCCGAGCTTCGGAACTCCACTTGGGAGAACATGTTCGTCGGTGTCGACAGCGGCAAGGTCGACGTGGCCTTCGCCAACATCACCGACACCGAGGAGCGCAAGAGGAAGTACGACTTCGCCTCCTACCGCAAGGACAACGTCGGCTTCGAGGTGCTCAAGAAGAGCACCTGGAACTTCGACGGCAACTACGAGAACCTCGCCGGGAAGACCGTCGCCGTCGACAACGGCACCAACCAGGAGAAGATCCTCCTGGAGTGGCAGGCGAAGCTGAAGAAGGAGGGCAAGACCCTCACCGTCAAGAACTACGCCAGCAAGAACGCCGTCAGCCTGGCACTGACCGGCGGCAAGATCGATGTCTACTTCGCCGCCAACCCGGGCGTCGCCTACCACATCACGCAGACCGCCAAGTCGCCCAACCCGACCCGCAGCGCGGGCACGTTCTCCGGGGCCGGTGGCACGCTCCAGGGCCTGATCGCGGCGACCACCAAGAAGGACAGCGGGCTGGCCAAGCCCATCGCCGACGCGATCAACCACCTGATCAAGAACGGTCAGTACGCCAAGTGGCTCGCCGCCTACAACCTCTCCAACGAGGCCGTCGACACCTCCCAGGTCAACCCGCCCGGCCTGCCGCTCGACAACTCCTGAACCAGCGCCCACCTCAGCGGACTCCGCCGCGCCGTGGCGGAGTCCCAGGGGCGCGTCCGGCCGCGTTCCAGATACGGAGAACCCGCACCGCCATGTCCACCAGCGTCCACCCCGCACTCTCTCCGAGCCCGACCGCACCGCACATCCTCGACAACGCGGCGTGGGCCGCGCTGACCGGTCCGCACGCCCACCTCGCCGAGCGCGTCGGCCGGGCCGCCCGCTATCCCACGGACGTGTCCCCGTTCGCCGCCCTCGACGACCCCGCCGACCCCCGCTCGTGGGACGACCTGGCCGCACTCGTCGGTCCGGGCGTGGTCACCCCGGTCACCGCGGTCCAGGCCGTGCCCGAGGGCTGGACGGTCGAACAGAGCGGTGACGGGGTCCAGTTGATCGCCACCACGCTGCACTCCGAGCCCGCGCCCGAAGCGGTACGGCTCGGCCCCGCCGACGTGCCCGAGATCCTCGACCTGATCGCCCTGACCCGGCCGGGCCCCTTCCTGTCCCGTACCGTCGAACTCGGCTCGTACCTGGGCATCCGGGAGGGCGGTCGCCTGATCGCCCTGGCCGGCGAACGCCTGCGCCCGCCGGGCTGGACCGAGATCAGCGCGGTGTGCACCCATCCCGGCCACCGCGGCCGGGGCCTCGCCACACGCCTGGTCCGCGCGGTCGCGGCGGGCATCAGGGAACGCGGCGACATCCCCTTCCTGCACGCCGCCGCCGACAACACGAACGCGATCCGGCTCTACGAGTCGATCGGGTTCACCCTGCGCCGGCGGACGCGGTTCGTGCTCGTCCGCACGCCCGACGGCGAACAGGCCGCGTACGAGAGGCAAGAAGAAGCGTGGCAGCCGGAAGAAAGGGCATAGCCGCGTGGTTGTGCTTGTCCAGGACCGCGTGGCGCCCGTTCGGGTACCCGCCGGGCCGGGCGGACCAGGAACCCCGGAGCACCGGGTCGGAAGGTCGGAGGTGAGGCACATGCGTCGCGTGTCCCGCCGCCGCGTGCCGAGGCCGCTCCCGCCCCGCCGCCTGCACCTGTACGGCCGGCCGCACATCGATCTGCTGCGGGTCGCCGGCGCGCTCTGTCGCCCCTGACCCGTTCCCACGCAGCCGCGCCCCGCTCGCCGGGGCGGGCTTCCTCGTACGGTCGATCAGGAAGGCACCTCCGTGTCCTCGTCACCCACACCCCTGCACCTCGCCGTCGCGCTCGACGGCGCGGGCTGGCACCCGGCCGCCTGGCGCGAGCCCGTGGCCCGCCCCCGTGAACTGCTGACCGCCGCCTACTGGACCGGCCTGGTCACCGAGGCCGAGCGCGGTCTCCTCGACTTCGTGACCATCGAGGACGGACTCGGCCTCCAGTCCTCGTCCCTCACCGGACCGGACGGCCGCACCGACCAGGTCCGCGGCCGCCTGGACGCCGTCCTCATCGCTTCGCGGATCGCGCCGCTGACCCGCCACATAGGCGTGGTTCCGACCGTAGTGGCCACACACACTGAGCCGTTCCACATATCCAAGGCGATCGCCACACTCGACTATGTGAGCTCCGGCCGCGCGGGCCTACGTGTCCAGATCAGCGCACGCCAGAACGAGGCCGCGCACTTCGGACGTCGGACGGTCCCGCCGATCCGTTTCGAGGAATACGACACCCCCGCCGTACAGGAAGTGGTCGCCGAGCACTTCGACGAGGCCGCCGACTATGTCGAGGTCGTGCGCAGGCTCTGGGACAGCTGGGAGGACGACGCCGAGATCCGGGACGTCGCGACCGGCCGCTTCATCGACCGCGACAAGCTGCACTACATCGACTTCGAGGGCAGCCACTTCAGCGTCAAGGGCCCCTCCATCACCCCCCGGCCGCCGCAGGGCCAGCCGGTCGTCACCGCCCTGGCCCACGCGACCATCCCGTACCGGCTGGTGGCCAGGTCCGCCGACGTCGGCTACGTCACGCCGCACGACGCCGGCCAGGCCCGCGCCATCGTCCAGGAGATCCGCGCCGAACAGGACACGGCCGGCCGGGCCGGCGACACCGTGCACGTCTTCGGTGACCTGGTGGTGTTCCTGGACGACGCCCCCGGAGCGGCCGAGGCCCGCCGTGAGCGACTGGACACGCCGGCGGGCGAGCCGTACACCAGCGACGCGCGCGTCTTCGCCGGGACACCCGCCCAGCTCGCCGATCTCCTACAGGAGCTGTCCGCCGCGGGGCTAACCGGCTTCCGGCTGCGCCCCGCCGTCGTGGGGCACGACCTTCCCGCGATCACCCGCGGTCTCGTGCCCGAACTCCAGCGCCGGAACGTCTTCCGGAACGCCTACGAGGCCGACACCCTGCGCGGACTGCTCGGACTCGCCCGCCCCGCGAACCGCTATGCAGCCACGACCGCCTGAGCCGGAAGGACCCCCGACCATGAGCAAGCCGCTCAAGCAGATCCACCTCGCGGCGCACTTCCCCGGCGTCAACAACACCACCGTGTGGAGCGACCCCGAGGCCGGCAGCCACATCGAGTTCAGCTCGTTCGCGCACTTCGCGCGCACCGCCGAGCGTGCCAAGTTCGACTTCCTGTTCCTCGCCGAAGGCCTGCGCCTGCGTGAACAGGGCGGGAAGATCTATGACTTGGACGTCGTGGGACGGCCCGACACCTTTGCCGTCCTCGCCGCGCTCGCCGCCGTCACCGAACACCTCGGCCTGACCGGCACCATCAACTCCACCTTCAACGAGCCCTACGAGGTGGCCCGTCAGTTCGCCAGCCTCGACCATCTCTCCGACGGCCGGGCAGCCTGGAACGTCGTCACCTCCTGGGACGCCTTCACCGGCGAGAACTTCCGCCGCGGCGGCTTCCTGCCCCGGGAGGAGCGCTACTCCCGGGCCAAGGAGTTCCTGACCACGGCGAACGAGCTTTTCGACTCGTGGCACGGGGACGAGATCGTCGCCGACCAGGAGACCGGCACCTTCCTGAACGACGCCAAGGCCGGAGCCTTCGTCCACCAGGGACAACACTTCGACATCGAGGGGCAGTTCAACGTCCCGCGCTCCCCGCAGGGCCGACCGGTGATCTTCCAGGCCGGTGACTCCGAGGAGGGCCGCGAGTTCGCCGCCGCCGGCGCCGACGCCATCTTCAGCCGGTATTCCACCCTCAAAGAGGGCCAGGCGTTCTACACCGACGTCAAGGGACGCCTCGCCCGCCACGGCCGCCGCCCCGACCAGTTGCTGATCCTTCCCGCCGCGACCTTCGTCCTCGGCGACACCGACGCCGAGGCCGAGGAGCACGCCCGCGAGGTGCGGCGCGCCCAGGTCAGCGGCGCCACCGCCATCAAGCACCTGGAGTTCGTCTGGAACCGTGACCTGTCCTCGTACGACCCGGACGGCCCGTTGCCCGACATCGACCCGGACCTCGGCGAGCACACCATCGCCCGGGGCCGCGCCCAGGTCCGGATGTACCGCGACCCGCTGGCCACCGCCCGCGAGTGGCGGGAGCGGGCGGCCGCCAACAACTGGTCCATCCGCGACCTCGTCATCGAGACCGGGAACCGGCAGGCCTTCGTCGGCAGCCCGGACACGGTCGCCGCTACCATCAACGACTTCGTCCAGGCAGACGCCTCCGACGGCTTCATCCTCGTCCCGCACATCACGCCGGGCGGCCTGGACTCCTTCGCGGACACCGTCGTCCCGCTCCTCCAGGAACGCGGCGTCTACCGCACCGACTACGAGGGCAGCACCCTGCGCGACCACCTCGGCCTCGCCCACCCCGACGCCGAGGCGCCGGCCGACCGGGTGGCGTCATGAAGTTCCTGGCGATCACCCTGATCGTGCACGCCCCGCATCCGGTCACCGGGATCAAGAAGCCGACGAACGACCGCTTCCGTGAAGTGATCGACAACGCGTTGCTCGCCGAGGAACTGGGCTTCGACGGCTTCGGCGTGGGGGAGCGCCACGAGCGTCCGTTCATCTCGTCCTCGCCGCCGGTTGTCCTCAGCCATATCGCCGCGCTCACCTCGAGGATCCGGCTGTTCACCGCGGTCACCACGCTCAGCCTCCTCGACCCGGTGCGCGCCTACGAGGACTACGCGACACTCGACCATCTGTCCGGCGGACGCCTTGACCTGATCGTCGGCAAGGGGAACGGCGCCGCACAACGGGAGCTGTTCCAGGTCACCACCGAGGACCAGTGGGACCGCAACGCCGAGAGCTACGAGGTGTTCCGCCGGATATGGCGGCAGGACAAGGTCACTGCGGCGACCCGCTTCCGCCCGGAACTCAATGACGCAGAGGTGTGGCCCCGGCCCCTCCAGCAGCCCGTCCGGGTCTGGCACGGCAGCGCCACCAGCAAGGAGTCGGTCGACCTGGCCGCCCGCTACGGCGACCCGCTCTTCTCCGCCAATGTCACCAACCCCATCGAGCCCTATGCCGAGTTGATCCGCCACTACCGCGAGCGCTGGGAACACTACGGCCACGATCCGGCCGACATCGCGGTCGGCGCCGGGACGGCCGGCATCTACGCCGCCCGGACCTCCCAGGAGGCGCTCACCGCCTACCGGCCCGTCTTCGAGGGAAACCTGGCGTTCCAGAAGCGGCTCGGCCTCGAACCGGTGTTCACGATGCTGGAGGACTTCGTGGAACGCAGCTCGGCACTGATCGGCAGCCCCCAGCAGATCATCGACAAGGTGCACCGCTATCACGAACAGTTCGGGCACAGCGTCCTGCATCTGCACGCCGACGCCGGAGGACTGACCGACCGTCAGCACCGGGACTCACTGGAACTCTTCCAGTCCGCCGTCGCGCCGGTGCTGCGCCGAGAGATCCCCGACCCGCCGTTCCCGTGGGGACCCGTCCTGTCACCGCCCGTACCCGAACCCGTGCCCGCCGACCGCTGAGGAGCCCTGACCCGCTATGTCCCACATCCCTCTCGGCGTTCTCGACCTGGTCCCGATCTCGTCCGGTTCCACCGCCACCGAGGCGCTGCACAACACCATCGACCTGGCCCGCAGGGCCGAGGAACTCGGGTACGCCCGCTACTGGTTCGCCGAACACCACCTCAATCCGGGCGTCGCCGGCACCTCGCCCGCGGTCGTCCTCGCCCTGACGGCATCCGCGACCTCGACGATCAGGATCGGCTCCGGCGCCGTACAACTGGGCCACCGCACCGCCCTGTCCACGGTCGAGGAGTTCGGCCTGATCGACGCCCTGCACCCCGGCCGTCTCGACCTGGGCCTCGGTCGTTCCGGCGGTCGGCCTCCGGGCGGACCCGCCACGCCGCTGCCCACCGCGACGCCCGTCGTCGACGGGCGTACGCCCAACGGGCTGCGCATTCCGCCCCGTTTCTCGTTCGAGCATCTGCTCGGCTCACCACGGGTCGCCGTTCAGCGCACCCTCCTCCAGCAGCCGAACGCCCGGTCGCAGGACTACGGCGAGCAGATCGACGACATTCTCGCGCTGCTCGCCGGCACCTATCGATCGGCGGAGGGGGTCGAGGCGCATGCCGTACCGGGCGAGGGCGCGGACGTGGAGCTGTGGATCCTGGGCAGCAGCGGCGGCCAGAGCGCCGAGGTCGCGGGCCGCAACGGGCTCCGGTTCGCGGCGAATTACCACGTCAGTCCGGCCACCGTGCTGGAGGCGGCGGAGGGTTACCGGGCCGCGTTCCAGCCGTCCGACGTCCTCGACAAGCCGTACGTCAGCGTGTCGGCGGACGTCGTGGTCGCCGCGGACGACGACACCGCCCGCGAACTCGCCACCGGATACGGCCTCTGGGTCCGCAGCATCCGTAACGCCGAGGGAGCCATCCAGTTCCCCACCCCGGACGAGGCGCGCGCCCACGTCTGGTCCGACGCGGACCGCGCGCTGGTCCAGGACCGTCTCGACACCCAGTTCGTCGGCTCACCGGGCCGGGTGGCCGACCAGCTGGCGCAGCTCCAGGAGGCCACGGGCGCCGACGAGTTGCTGATCACCACGATCACGCACGGCCACGCGGACCGCGTGAGGTCGTACGAGCTGCTGGCCGAGGAGTGGCGCAAGCGGTGAGGTGGAGCGGGACGGCCGTCCCGGAGACACCGGCTCGGCGCCGCTCGGGACGCTGGGCCGCCGGGGCGGGCGCCCAGCAGTCCTAGCCGATCAATTCACTTACCAGTGCGGCGACTTGTTCCACCTCGATGAGGAAGCCGTCGTGTCCGTACGGAGACTCGATGACCCGAAGGTGGTCCGCCGTGGGGATGCCGGCGGCCAACTCGGCCTGCTGGGAGGTCGGATAGAGACGATCGGAGTCGACTCCGGCGACGAGCGTCCGCGCTGTCACCCGGCCCAGGGCGGAGCGTGTGCCGCCCCGGCCGCGCCCGACGTCATGACTGTTCATGGCCTGCGACAGCGTTACATAGCTGCCGGCGTCGAATCGCCGCACCAGCTTGGCGGCATGGTGGTCGAGGTAGGACCGCACCTGATAGCGGCCGCCGTCCCACGGGTCCTCCGTGCCCTGTGGCGCACGGCCGAAGCGGACCGCCAGCTCGGGCTCGCTGCGATAGGTGACGTGGGCGAGGCGGCGGGCCTGGCCCAGCCCCGCGTGCGGTCCGTTGCCGGGGGCGGCGTCGTGGTAGTCGCCGCCCCGCCAGTTCGGGTCGCCGCGGATCGCCTGCGCCTGTATGTCGGCCCAGGCGATCTGCTCGGCGCTCGCCGCCGCCGAGGTGGCCAGCAGCAGGAGCGCGTCCGTGCGCTCCGGATACGAAACCGCCCATTCCAGGGCGCGCATGCCGCCCATGGAACCGCCGATCACCAAGGCCCATCGGCCGATGCCCAGCGCATCGGCCAGGCCGGCCTCCGCCGCCACCTGGTCGCGCTGGGTCAGAAACGGGAAGGAACTGCCCCAGGCCGGACCGTCGGGGCGGGGTGAGGACGGACCGGTGCTGCCCTGGCAGCCGCCGAGTACGTTCGGTGCGACGACGAACCAGCGGTGCGGGTCCAGGGCGAGTCCGGCCCCGATCAGACCGTCCCACCAGCCGGGCGTCGGGTGGCCGGGCCCGGCCGGTCCGGCGACGTGGCTGTCGCCGGTGAGCGCGTGCAGCACCAGCACGGCGTTGGAGCCGTCCGGTGAGAGCCGTCCCCAGGTCTCGAACGCCAGCCGCACACCGGGCAGTTCACCGCCCGCCTCCAGGGGCAGCGACTTGTCCTGGAGATGCCACTGCCGGTGTCCGGGCGGGTCCCCCTCCCGCCAGCCTCCGGAGGCCGGCGGGAAGGGGACCGCGGACGGTGTGAGTACGGTGTTCAGGACGCGCCCTTCGCCGCGCGGAAGCCGGCCTCCAGGTCCGCCTTGAGATCGGCGAGGTTCTCGATGCCCACCGACAGCCGCACCAGACCGGGCGAGGTGCCGGTCGCCGTCAACTGCGCCTCGTCCAGCTGACTGTGGGTCGTCGAAGCCGGGTGGATGAACAGGCTGCGTACGTCCCCGATGTTGGCGAGATGACTGAACAGCTCGACCGCGTCCACGAACCTCTTTCCGGCCTCGACGCCGTCCCGCAGCTCGAACGCGAGGACCGCCCCCGCGCCGCGCGGAAGATAGCGTTGCCCCGCCGCGTACCACCGGTTGGACGTGAGGCCCGGGTAGTGGACGGCGGCGACCTCGTCGCGCTGCTCCAGCCACTCGGCCAGGGCCTGAGCGTTGGCGGAGTGCCGTTCGATGCGCAGGCTGAGCGTCTCCACCCCCTGGAGCAGCAGGAAGGCGGAGTGCGGCGACAGCGCCGGGCCGAGGTCCCGCAGCAATTGCACCCGGAGCTTGACCGCGAAGGCACCCGGGCCGAGCGCCGGCCAGTATTGGAGGCCGTGGTAGCTCGGGTCCGGCTCGGTGAAGCCGGGGAAGCGTTCGGCGTTCGCGCCGAAGTCGAAGGTGCCGCCGTCGACGACGACACCGGCGATGGTGGTGCCGTGTCCGCCGAGGAACTTGGTCGCCGAGTGGACGACGATGTCGGCCCCGTGCTCGATGGGCCGCAGCAGATACGGGGTCGGGACGGTGTTGTCGACGATCAGCGGCACGCCCGACGCGTGCGCGACGTCGGCCACGGCCCGTACGTCGAGCACGTTGCCGCGCGGATTGCCGAGCGTCTCCGCGAACAGCGCCTTGGTGTTCGGCCTGATCGCGGCACGCCAGGCTTCGGCGTCGTCCGGGTCGTCGACGAACGACACCTCGATGCCGAACCGGGGGAGCGTGTGGCGAAGGAGGTTGTACGTGCCGCCGTACAGGGACGTGCTCGACACGATGTGGTCCCCGGCGGACGCCAGCGTCAGGATGGCGAGCGTCTCCGCCGCTTGGCCCGAGGCGAGCGCGACGGCCGCGACTCCGCCCTCCAGCGCCGCGATGCGTTGCTCGAACACGTCCTGGGTGGGGTTGTGGATGCGGGTGTAGATGTTGCCCGGCTCGGCCAGTGAGAACAGGTCCGCCGCGTGCTGGGTGTCGCGGAAGACGAACGAGCTGGTCTGGTAGATCGGCACCGCCCGCGCCCCGGTCGTCGGGTCGGGCACGGCACCGGCGTGGATCTGCTTGGTCTCGAACGACCAGGCCGAGGTGTCGGGACCCGCGGGCTCGTCGTCGGGGGTGTGGCCCGCGGTCACGGAGTCGATGGGCTGGCTCATGGTTCTCCCTTGTGCGGTGTGCGGAGGCGCAGGGGGTGCTCGGGGTGCGCCGGCTGTGGCGTCGGTGGAGGCACCGCGGAACCACGAGCTGCGAGCCGCTTCCGGAAAGGGCAGCGGGCAGCAAGGGGTACGGCGCGGAAAGAGGGGAGGAGAAGGGTGATCGGTTACCGGAGCGAGGTGTCAGCTCACGGTGCGACAACCCGTGGTGGTGACACGCACGTAGTCGACGTGGCGGCGGGTCACGAGCACGGTCGTGGAGCCAGGTAACCACATATGGTCACGGCGCACCAGCATGAACGCCGGGCCGCGGAATTGACGCACAGCTCAGACCCCGGACGCCTGTCGAAGCGGCCCCGCCCTGACGTCGGTCGTGCCCTGGCCCGGCGCTGAGCATGGTCGTCGCCCGAGGTCGCGCAGGCCGCTCCTCGACGACTCGGGTCGGCCCCGCGAGCGTCCGCCCGCGCCGCCACCACGCGGAGCGTACGACAGAGGTCTCGCCTCCCCACCGCCCCCGGACAGCGGGCGCGGACGCGTTCAGGGACGTGGCGCCGGAAGTCCTCAGCCGGTGGACGCGAGTGCGTTCGTACGGCCTCCCAGCGCTGCGGAGAAGTGGTCCGTCACCTGCGCCAGGGCCTGGGCGGTGGCGGGTGCGATGACCGGTGAGCCGTCCTCGCCGACGGTGACGTCCTTGTCGAGCGTGAACCAGCCGGGCACGATGTGCGACGCGCCCATGGAACTCAGCACCGGACGCAACGCGTAGTCGATGGCGAGAACATGGGCCGTACTGCCGCCCGTCGCGAGCGGCAGCACCGTCTTGCCGGTCAGCGCGTACTGCGGGAGCAGATCGAGGAGCGACTTCAGCAGGCCCGAATAGGCCGCCTTGTACACCGGCGTGCCGATCACCACCCCGTCCGCCCGCTCGAACAGGGCAGCGGCCTCGACGATCGCCGGATGCCGGAAGTCGGCCCCGAGCAGTGCGTGGGCGGGAAGGGTGCGCACCTCCAACGGGGTCACCTCGTGCCCCTGGAGGCGGAGCCGGTCGTCCAGGTGTCGCAGGAGACGTGTGGTGCGGGATGTGGGGGAGGGGCTTCCGGAGACGGACACGATCGTGGCCATGGCGGACCTTCCGGGTCGGGATTCGGTTGCGTGACGTGGGTGTGCGGCGAACGGAGCTGGAGCGGGGGCCCTTGGCGGAGGTGTCACGGCGGCACGCGGAGCACGCGGCGCTCTGGGCACCCGGGACACTCCGGGCGTGGGCCGTGCGGACGGTGGTACTCCGGCCGTCCGGGCGTCGCCTTCGGATGGGGCGGCGGCCGACGGCGGCGCCCGACGTCCGGCGGCGACGCCCGGACGATGGGCCTTCACCAGGCGCTCGACCGGACCGTGATCAGCGGCCGCAGTTCGTTGCGGAGGGTTTCGAGGAACGTGACGACCTCGGCCGCCACCGAGCGGTGCTGGAGGTCGTTGAGGACGTCGTGGTGGGCGCCGTGCACGACCGAAAGGCGGGCCAGGGGCAGTGACTTGGCCACCCGGGCGAGTGCCTCGTGGTCGGCGAGCGGATCGGAGTCGCCGACGAGCAGCAGGGTGGGAACGGCTGCCTCACTGTCGTAGGCCGCGCCGAGCACGGAGTCCGGCAGAGCGTCGTTGAGCGCCCCGCGCCGTACTTGGGGGTCCTGGGTGAGGTTGCCCCGGTGGGCGGGGCAGGAGGTGCGGACGTCGAGCTCCTGGTCCCAGGTGCCGACGGCGGAACCTGTTTCGGCGGACGGTCCGGGGAGGCCGGCGAGGACGAGGGCGTCCGGCTGCCAGGCGGCCGGAGTCTTCGCCCGGCCGAGGAGCGCGGCGAGCGCGACGGCCCCCGAGTCCGCCCCGACGAGGACGACCGGCCGCACGACACCGTCCTCGGACGCGGTGTCCTCGACCGCTTCGGCGAGCCGGGCGGCCAGATCGGCCAGGGCCGCCGTCGGGTCCTCGGCGTCGAGGGTCGGGGCGTCGATCACCCGGACGCGGTAGGCGTCGGCGGCGAGCCGTCCGCCGAGGCGGGCGTACGTCGCCCGGGTCTCGCCGCGGCCGGGAACCACGAGGATCGTGCCGCGGACACGGAGGCCTTCGGGGCCGTGATGGTCGCTGTACTGGGTCATCTCATACTCCTGCGGATGCGGGCTCGGCCGTGTGCGCGGGCTTCCAGCCCAGCGCGGGTGCCACCTCGGTCGCGATGAGTTCGAGGGCACGGACGGCGGCGTCGTGGTCGGGGACGGCGGGGTTGAACTGGGCGATCAGGTCGGTCGCGACGGGCAGGACCTTCTCCTGCCGCAGCGCTTCGACGACGTCGTCGGGATGGCCGTAGAACGTGTGGAAGCGGCGCAGCGCCTCGTCCGCGTCGAGACCTTCGGGGAACGCGCCGTTCTCCGCCATGCGCAGCGCCGCCCGGTGCACGTCGTCGCCGATCGCGCTGACCGCCGTACGCCGGTCCCTGGCCGGAAAGATGAAGCGGGACAGGCCGATGCGCGGGCGGTGCGGCCGGTCCCAGGCGGCGAGGAAGGCGTCGGCCCAGGGGCGCTGCACCTCGTCGGTGGGGGCGTCGAACCCGTAGGCCGCCCGGTTGAGCAGCAGGTTCGAGCCGCGGCTCGCGGCATACTCGGCTCCCCGCGCGCTGAACACGCCCTGCCAGACGCGGCGGCCGAAGTCGCCGGGGCGGGGCTGGATGCGGAAGTCGGGTGTGCCCACGTCATCGTGGGCCAGGGCCCGGCGCAGGACGTCGAGGTTCTCGTTGGTCAGTTCGCGCTTGCGGTCGGCGTCCTTGCCGAAGGCGGCGTACTCCACGCCGCTCGATCCGCTGCCCACGCCGATCTCCACGCGGCCACCGCTGAGGGTGTCGACGGTGGCGATGTCCTCGGCGAGGCGGACCGGGTCCTCCAGCGGGAGGACGGTGACGGCGGTGCCCAGCCGGATCCGGGTGGTCCGCGCCGCCGCGTGGGCGAGGAAGGTCCAGGGCGAGGACAGCCCGCCGCCCCCGAGGGAGACGTGGTGCTGGGCGACCCAGCCGACGTCGAAGCCGAGTTCGTCGGCCACGGCGAACAGTTCCTGCGCGTTGCGGTAGGTACGGGCGATGTCCTGGTCCCGTCCCTGGACATGGGTGAGGAAGCCGAGCCGGAAGCGTGGTCGCTCGCTCGTCATGAGGTGTCGGCCTTTCGGTGTCGGGCCGCCGCACCGGCCGGTTCCGGGGTGAGCCGGCCGGTGCGCGGGGCCGCGCGGCGAGGGTGTGCTCGACCGGTCGGTCGGCGCGCGGACCTCAGTCGTTCACGAGCTGGGGCTCGCGGATGTGGCGGTTGGCCGGGACGGGCAGGCCGAGGTTGCCGCGCAGGGTGTCGGCCGCGTACTCGGTACGGAACAGTCCGCGCTTCTGGAGGATCGGGACGACACCGTCGACGAAGAGGTTCAGTTCGTCCTCGGTACGGAAAGCCAGGTTGATGCCGTCGAAGGTGCCGGCGTCGAACCACTTCTCGATGGTGTCGGCCACGGTCCCCGGCGCCCCGACGAACGGTGAGCCGCGGAACTGATTGACGGACTCGGCGACTTGACGCAACGTCAACTTCTCGGTCCGGGCGCGCTCGATGAGGGCCGCCGCGCCGGTGCGTCCGCCCTTCTCGGCGAGGTGCGCGACGTCGGGGAACGGCGCGTCCAGGTCGTGCACGCTGAAGTCGTAGGCGCCGAAGGAGCGGCCGAGCAGGGCGAGGTTGCGGTCGAAGTCGTTGTCCTCCTCGAAGATCTCCCGCTCGCGGCGCCGGGCCGCCTCGTCGGTGGCGGCGACGACCGGGCTTCCGTGGATGAAGATCTTGATGTGCTCGGGGTCGCGTCCGTAGGAAGCGGTGCGCTTCTTGATGTCGGCGTAGTACTCCTGCGCCTGCTGCAGGGTGCCGCCCGGCGCGTAGATGCCCTCGGCGACCTGCGCGGCGAGGTCGCGGCCCTCCTCGGACACCCCGGCCTGGAAGATGACGGGCTGGCCCTGCTGGGAGCGGGAGAGGTTCAACGGTCCCGCCACCTTGAAGTGCTCGCCGTCGTGGTCGAGCGGGTGCAGCTTGGCCGGGTCGAGGAAGACGCCCCGGTCCACGTCGGCCGGGAAGGCGTCGTCCTCGTAGGAGTCCCACAGGCCCCGGGCGACCCGGACGAACTCCAGGGCGCGGCCGTACCGGGCCGTGTAGTCGAGGTGTTCGTCGAGTCCGAAGTTCCGGGATGTGCCGGTGTCGAAGCTGGTGACGACGTTCCAGCCGGCCCGGCCGCCGCTGATGTGGTCGAGGGAGGCGAACCGGCGGGCCAGGTTGAACGGCGAGTTGTACGTCGAACTCGCCGTGCCGACCAGGCCGATGTGCCGGGTGTGGGTGGCGACCGCGGACAACAGGGTCAGCGGTTCGAGGCGGTTGAGGTAGTGCGCCGGGTAGGTGGCGTTGATGAACTGGCTGTCGACGATGAACAGCGCGTCGAACAGGGCGTGTTCGGCCGCCTTGGCCAGCCGGATGTAGTAGTCGATGTCGATGCTCGCGTTCTTCGCTACGCGCGGGTCCTTCCACAGGCCGTGCTGGCCGGGACCGCCGACGCCGTAGGGGTGGAGGGCGAGATGGATCGTGCGGGGCATGGCTGTTCTTCCTGTCTCTCGTGGGGTTTTCAAGCGTTCAGGCGTTCAAGAGGGCGCGCAGAGCCGCGCGTTCGGCCCGGTCGGCGGATGCGGAGTGCAGGGTGGGCGCGGAACGGACGAGCAGGCGCGTGTACGCGTGCCGGGGCCGGGTGATGACATCGCGGGCGGTACCCGCCTCGACCAGCTCGCCCTGGTACAGCACGGCGATGCGGTCGGCGATCCCGGCGACGGAACCGAGGTCGTGGGAGATGAAGACGAGGGCCGCACCGTCGTCGCGGAGTTCCTCGAGGATCCGCAGGATCTGGACGCGGTTGGCGGAGTCCAGGGCGCTGACCGGCTCGTCGAGGATGACCAGCCGGGGTTCGGTGACCAACGCCCGTGCCACTGCCACGCGTTGGCGCTGCCCGCCGGAGAGCTCACCCGGCAGCCGGTCGAGCAGGTCCTCGGTGAGGTGGACACGGGCGAGGAACGCGCGGACCCTGCGTGCCGCCTCGTCGCGGGACACACCCCGGACGAGCAGCGGTTCGGCCAGGGAGGCCTCGATGGTGAGGTCCGGGTCGAGGCTGCGCAGCGGGTCCTGGAAGACGTACTGGATCACACCGCGGCGCCGCAGGGCCCGCCACTGGCGCCCGCCGTAGGTGCTGACGTCCTCACCGTCGACGACGACGGACCCCGCCGAGGCGCGCACCAGCCCGAGCACGGCCCGAGCGAGGGTGGACTTGCCCGAACCCGTCTCGCCGATGACGCCGACGGTTTCGCCCGGCGCGACGCTGAGCGAGACGCCGCGCAGCGCGGGTCGGCGTCGCCGAAGCGTTCCGTAGTGCACTTCGAGGTCCTTGACCTCCAGGACGGGTTCCGTCGGCTCCCCGGTGGTGGTTCGCGCGGACGGTTCGGTGGCCACGGCGTCGGTGCTCATTAGTCCCCCTCGGGATCGGGCGCGAGGAACTTCTCCAGGCCGTACTGCTCGTGTTCGGCAATGAGCAGCCGGGTGTACTCGTGCCGCGGATGGTGGAGTACGTCCCTGGTCGGGCCCTGTTCGACCACCTCGCCCCGGCGCATGACGAGGACCTCGTCGCACAGCTGGGCGACGACGGCCAGGTCGTGGGAGACCACGACGAGGGCCAGTCCGGTCCGCTCGCGCAGGTCGTCAAGCAGGTCGAGGATCTCGGCCTGGACGGTGACGTCGAGCGCGGTGGTGGCCTCGTCCGCGATGAGGATCCGGGGGCCGGCGGCGATCGCCACGGCGATGAGGACCCGCTGGAGCATGCCGCCGGACAGCTCGTGCGGGTACTGGGCGTGGACGAGTTCCGGGTCCCGCAGGTGGACGGCTCGCAGCAGTTCGATCGCCCGGCGGTGTGCCGCGCGCCGCTTCAGTCCCGTCTTGACCCGGACGACCTCGGCGATCTGGACCCCCACGCGGATCGAGGGGTTGAGATAGGACGCCGGGTCCTGGAAGACCGCGCTGATCGTGGCGCCCCGCAGAGCCGTCCACTGAGCGGGCGACAGGCCGGCGATGTCACTGCCGTCGATCTCCACCGAGCCGCCGGTGATCTCGAAGTGGGCGGGCAGGATCCCCAGCGCGGCACGGCAGGTGAGGGTCTTGCCGCTGCCGGACTCGCCGACGATGCCGACCGCTCTGCCGGGTGTGAGCGCGAAACTCACGCCGTGGACGATCTCCCGGTCGGCGGCCCGGTCGCCGATGCGCACATCGCGTACGGCCAGCACCGGGGACGGCGGTTCGGCGGGCTGCCGTGCGGAACCGATCTCGGTGGTCTCCTCGATCTCCTCGGCCTCGGCCTCGGCCTCGGCGAGGAGCTTCTCGGACAGGGTGGTCATCGCACACCTCCTGCGGGAGCGGGAGCGGGGTCGAGGTCGGCCTCGCGGCGGCGGTTGGCGCGGGCCCTGCGGCTGTTGACCAGTGCGCGGCCCGCCTCGCCGGAGACGTCGCGGATCGCGTCGGCGAGGAGGTTGCAGGCCCAGACGGTGACCATGATCAGCAGGGCGGGGGTGAGCGGTGCCCAGGGCTGGTGGCTGAGATAGCCCAGATCGGAGGCGAGCAGACCGCCCCAGGTGGGCGCGGGAGGCTGGACGCCGATCCCGAGGAAGGTCAGGCTCGACACGATCACGAAGCCGACGCCGACGGTCTGGGCGAGCGCGACCGCGATCGGCGGGAGCACCTTGGCCCAGACGTGACGGCGTACGATCCAGCCGATCGAGGCGCCCGAGACGATCGCGGCCTCCACGTACGGCGAGCGGGCCACGGCGAGGGTGGCCGCGCGGGCCACGCGGTAGAACAGCGGGGACACCAACGCGCCCGTGACCAGCATCGCCTGGGTGAGACCGTTGCCCAGCAGCGCGATGACGGCGACGGCGAACAGCAGGAACGGCAGGGCGACCAGGGTGTCGGCGAGCCGGAGGGTGACCCATTCGAAGACCCGGCCGAGGTGGACCGACAGGATGCCGGGGACGGCGCCGATGGCCAGGGCCGTGAACGCGACCTCCAGCGAGCCGAGGACGCTGACGCGGGAGCCGTCGAGGAGCCGGTTCAGCACATCACGGCCGAGATAGTCGGTCCCCAGCCAGTGGGCGCCGGAGGCGGCGGCGAGCGGGTGGTCGCTGGTGGCGAGGGGGTTCTGCGGAGCGAGCAGCGGCCCGAACAGGGCGAGCACGGCGATCGCGGTGAGGACGGCCAGGGCGATCCGGCCGGAGGTGAGGGTGAGGACGCGGCGCACCATGGTCACACCCCCCGCTGCGAGGCCGGCGTGACGCGCGCCAGCACCAGGTTGACGAGCAGGTTGAAGGCGACGACCAGCACGATCGACACCACGAGGACGCCCTGCACGGCCGGTACGTCTCCGGCCTGCGCGGAGTCGTTGGCGAACCGTCCGAAGCCCTGGAGGCCGAAGATCCATTCCGTGACGACGGAGGCACCGACCAGCGCGGGGAACTTCAGGCCGAGGGTGGCGAGCGCGGGCCCGAGGCCGTTGCGCAGCACATGGCCGAAGAAGATCCTGCGCGGGCTCAGCCCGCGCACCACCGCGCCCGTCACATAGTTCTCGCGGTAGGCCCCGACGAGGCTGCCGCGCAGCTGCCGGGCGACATCGGCGACGACGTCGAAGCTCAACGCGACCGCGGGGAGGGTGATGTGGGCGAGCCACGGCCCGAACCCCTGCTCCGCCGGAACGTATCCGGCGGAGGGGAACAGGTGCAGTCCCACGGCGAAGACCGCGACCAGCACGATGCCGACGACGAAGGCCGGCATCACCGAGATCACCGTGACGAAGCCCGTGATCGCGCGGTCGACCCAGGTGGTGCGGCGCAGTGCCGCGACCGTACCGAGGGCGAAGCCCGCGACCACGCCGATGAGCAGCGCGAAGGTCGCCACCGACAGGCTGACACCGAGGCCGAGGCCGATCAGGGTGGAGATGTCGGCGCCGTTGGTCCAGCTCGCGCCGAGTTGTCCGTGCAGGACGCCGCCGAACCAGTCCCCGTACTGGACGAGGAAGGGCCGGTCGAGGCCCCAGTGGGCCTCGACGCGGGCGACCGCTTCGGGAGTCGCTTCCTCGCCCAGCTGGATGCGCGCCGGGCTGAGCCCGCTCAGTGACCGCAGTGCGAACGTCACGAACGTCGCGACCAGGAAGACGGGCACGAAGATCGCGACCGACCGGGCGAGGGCGGCCAGGACGCGGCCCAGGGTGTGCCGTGTCCTGACCGCGACGGCCGTGAGACGGACGTCGGGTGGGGCCGGTGCCTCCGTCGTTGTCATGGGTTGCCCCCTCTCTGTCGTGGGCGGAGTGTCAGCTGGAGCCGGCGATGGTCACGCCGGTCCAGTCGATGTGGGCCGGGTTCTTCGGCAGGGCGGAGATGGACTTGCTCTTGGCGATGAGGTTGGGCGAGGAGTACGTGAAGACCAGGGCCTTGCTCTCCAGACCGGCCCGGGTCGCCGCCTGGAGGACCTTCGCGTAGTCGGGCGAGTCCAGCGGGGTCTCGCGGACCTTGGCGATGGCGGCCTCGAAACCGGACGGCTCATAGGGTGAGCTGAGGTTGAGCGGGCCGTTCGGGCCGAAGTGCGCGGTGAGGGTCTGCGCCGCGGAGTCGCGCCCGGTGGTGCCGTACAGCGAGAACGTCAGGTCCTTGGCGAAGAACGGCGTGGCCCAGTTCTTGTCGATCTTGATGGTGACGGTGATGCCGACCTTCGCCAACTGAGCCTGGACGATCTCGGCTTGGGGGTCCTCGGCCGGGATGACCAGGTTGAGCTTGAGGCCGCCCGCCTTGTAACCGGCCTCGCCCAGCAGCTTCTTCGCCTTGGCCGGGTCGTAGGCGTATGCGTTCGCCGACTGCGGGTCGAAGGCTACGTACCCCTTGGGGAAGGGCTGGTTGGTCACGGAGCCGTAGCCGAAGGTCAGCTTGTCGACGAACTCCTGACGGTTGATCGCGTAGCGGACTGCGTCGACGACCTTGTCGTTGTCGAACGGCGCCTTGTTGGTGTTGAGGCTGAGGTTGGCGGCGTTGAAGCCGGGCTGCACGAAGACGTCGAGTCCGGCCTTCTTGGCGGCGTCGGCCTGACTGGGCGCTATGTCCGCGAAGTTGTAGACGCCGGTCTGGAGGCCGGAGACCACGGTGGAGGCGTCGGGGGCGGAGGTCAGTTCGACGTCGTCGATGTGGATGTTCTTGGCGTCCCAGTAGTCCGGGTTCTTCTTGAGGACGGCCTTGGTGCCCGGGACGAGCTGCGTGACGGTGAACGGGCCGGCGCCGACCGGGCTCTGGTCCAGCTTCTCGGGGGAGGCGGCCGCCTTGGGGCTGGCGATCTGCAGGACGCGCTCGCCGAGCAGTTGGGGGATCTGGTAGTCGACCTGGCTGAGGTGGATCACCGCGTCCAGGCCCTGGGCGTCCACCGACTTGATCGAGGTCAGGTCGCCGAAGAGAGCCGAGTTCTTCTGCTTCTGGGCCCGTTCGATCGCTGCCTTCACGGCGGCGGCGTCGACGGGCGCACCGTCGCTGAACTTCAGGTGGGGGCGCAGATGGAAGGTGATCACATCACCCTTGGCGTTGTACTCCCAGCTCTTGGCCAGGTCGGGGACGGCTTTTCCGTTCTCGTCCGTGCGCGTCAACGAGGCGTACACCAGGGCGAGTTCACGGAACTGGGCCGAGCTGCCGCTGACGACCGGGTCCCAGTGGGCGGGGAAGTAGGAGGAGGTCCACTTGAGTGCGGCACCGCCGGTGGCCGACGAGGCCTCGCCGCCGCAGGCACCGAGCGCGGGGACGAGCACGGTGGCAAGGGCGGTCCCCAGGGCGGCGGCGCGCAGCCGGTCGGAACGGAAGGTAGCGGTGTGGGTGCGGAGCGTGAGGCGTCCGGGCATCGGTTTTCTTTCTGCGAAGGCTCCCGCCCGCGCCGGGGCGGCGGAAGGAGAGCAAGGGCGGAACGCCCCGCCGACGGACGCCGCGCAGGCCGGGGACGGGCATGCCCGCGTGGGCTTCGATGCGCACGTGGGCATGCCGCGCTCAGGGCAGGAGGCGGCGGATCGCGGGGAGAGCCGGGAGGTGAAGGGGGCGGAGGCGACGAAACGCTGAGAGGGCGGCGCGCGATGACGGGGGCCGGGCGGCGGAACGGTGCATGGCCGGTGCCGGAGGGGCGGGCGTCAGGCGCCTGGGGGCCGCGGTTGGCGGGCGGTCAGCGACAGAGAGCGCTGCAGGTGCGCCGCAGGTCCACGTAGCGGCACACCACGCCGGGGTGCGTCGTGAGCATGGTGCACATCCTGGGGCCGGTTCTCGGCGGCTGTCAATGGACACCAATTGGTGTCTCATTGGGCGGGACGGACCTGACGGCTGGTCAGCGGGCCGCCGGGGAAGGGCGGGAGCACCGCCACCGGCAACGCCCCGCAACTGCTCAGGAGCCGGTCTCGGCAGGACACGGGCACAGCGGCCACCGCCCACGCCCTGACCACTGCTCAGAAACCCGTCAGGGCACGGCAGGAGCGCCTCGGCCACCGGCCGGGTGCACGGCGGCCTCCTCCGGATGCAGCCACAAGGGGCCGTTGCCGGTCTCGACGCGCACGGCGTCCGGGGGAGGCCACGGACCGTCGGTCAGCAGCTCGCGCTCCGGGTCGGTCAGGCTGCGGTACCGCGCGAGGGCATCCGAGGCGGCCGGCCTCACGGGTTCCGTCGGCAGCCCGGGGCTCAACTCCTCGATCGCCGACGCGTACTCCTCGTACGGCCGCCAGCCGGGTACGACACGACACCCCGCGGGAGCGCGGACCAGCAGGGTCGGCAGCGCGTAGCGGTACGCGCCGTCGGCGGTCTCCTTGGCGGCGCCGGGATGAGGCGACCCGCCGCGCACCGAGAGCACCTCGGGGACCGGTCGGCGCGCCTCGGCACGGTCGGCGCGCACCGCTTCCAGTACGGCGGCCAGCAGTTCACGGTCGAGGCCGGGTACACCCCGTACCGCGGACTCGGCCAGCGCCACGGTGTCAGCCGGCTCCCCGAGCACGAAGACACTCTCCCGCAGCCGCCGCAGCACCCGTTCGGCCACCTCGTCGCCCTGCCGCTCGGCGGCCTTGGCGACCAGCGAGGACGGCCATGAACTCGCCGCGACCCGGCTCAGCCGTCGTGCCCGCGGCGCCCGTGTGTGGGCGCTGATGTCCTCGACGTAGCGCGTGTACCAGGCGGTCTCCGCCGCCGGATCGGGCGGCGGGTCGTCGTCGTGGTCGAAGAGGACGCAGTACGTGCGGCGCCAGTGGACCCGGCCCCCCAGCGCGGCGCGGAGCCGGCGGAACACCGGCTCCGATCCCCAGGCCCAGGGACACAGCGGATCGGTGTACTCCACCACCTCCACCTCCACCTCCACCGCGGGCCGGTCCGGCGGGCGGGTCACGCGGCTCCCTTCCGGTGCAACTGTTCGGCCGCCTCGGCGGGCAGCAGCGTGGCAAGGGTCGTCCCGCCCAGAACCGCCGCGGCATCCGCCTCGATACGACGCCACACCCCCGGCAGCCCGGAGGCGGGACCCGGGTAGTCGAGCCCGGCCAGCGGCTCGCCCCGCAGGGTGATCAACTCGCCGTCCACGGCGCGTACGACGTCCAGCAGCGTGATCTGGTCGGCGGGCCGGCCCAGCCAGTACCCGCCCTCGCAGCCCCGCTGGCTGCGCACCAGGCCGGCCCGGCGCAACTCGCCCACCACCGACTTCAGAAACCGGAACGGGACGTGCTGCGAGGAGGCTATGGCTTCGCAAGTGAGCGGGCGGGCGGGTTCGCGGGCGAGCTCCAGCAGGGCCCGGGTGGCGTAGTCCGCCTTCGCGGAGATATGCATGCGCTCATGATGCCCGACACGCTGTCCGCCGACAGGGCTTCCACAGCTTCCCCGCATACATTGCGGGAACATTGCCGCAGGTGAAGGGCAATGGACACCTCTTGACATCCTTTTCCGGGCCGCTCTAGCGTCCCCAACCATGAGCGAGCCGTTGACCACCCCCGGCGAAGGTTTCCACCCCCATCTCCCGGATGCCGAAGGGCAGTCCGAACGCCCCCTGCGCACCCGCCTGCACCACATCCGCGCCGACGCTCTCGACGGCGACACGGCGCAGAGCGGAGGCATGCGCAGATTCGCCGCCGTCAGCGGCACCACCGTCGGGTCCGAGAAGCTGTGGATGGGCCAGACCCACGTCGCCCCCTCCACCGCCTCGTCGGACCACCACCACGGAGCGTCCGAGACCGCCATCTATGTGGTGAGCGGACACCCCGAGTTCGTCTTCCTCGACGACTCGGGTGCACAGCCCGAGGAAGTACGTCTGCGCACCTCACCCGGTGACTACATCTTCGTGCCGCCGTTCGTGCCGCACCGCGAGGAGAACCCGGACCCCTCCGACGAGGCCGTCGTCGTCATCGCCCGCAGCACCCAGGAGGCGATCGTGGTCAACCTGCCTCAGCTGTACGTGCTGCGGCCGGGGGAGGAAGGACCGGGGGAGGAAGCCTGACGGGCCAGGCCGTTCGGCCGCGCGTCACGGCGAAGCGGCTCGCCACCGACCCGGGGTACCCGGTGGCGTACCGCACTCCGCACCCGCTCGGGGGCGCACTCCGCACCCGCGCGGGGGCCACGACGCTCGGTGGGTACCGTAGCGAAAAGATCGTCGTGACCTGCGAAATTCGCCGGCCCCCGGAAGGAACCAACGAGATCATGCGCGTCATCGTGGCCCTGGGCCTGACGGAGGCTCTCGGATGAACGGCACCGAGGCACCCGGCGCCGAGGAAGCCGTCCTGCTGAACACCGGCGGACGGGCCGCCCACCTCACCCTCAACCGGCCGAAGGCCCTGAACGCCCTGAACCACGCGATGGTGCGCCTGATCGACCAAGCCCTCGCAGTCTGGGAACACGACCCGGCCGTCGAGACGGTGGTCATCACCGGCGCCGGAGAACGCGGACTGTGCGCGGGTGGCGACATCCGCGTCGTCCACGACGACGCGCGCGACGGGGACGGAACCGCGTCCGCCGCGTTCTGGCGCGACGAGTACCACCTCAACGCCCGCATCGCCCGCTACCCCAAGCCGTACGTCGCGGTCATGGACGGCATCGTCATGGGCGGCGGCGTCGGCCTCTCCGCGCACGGCAGCGTCCGGGTCGTCACCGAGCGCTCACGCATCGCCATGCCCGAGACCGGAATCGGCTTCGTCCCCGACGTCGGCGGCACCCATCTGCTCGCCCGCGCCCCGGGTGAACTGGGCACCCATCTCGCCCTGACGGGTGCCTCGATCGGCGCAGGCGACGCTCTGTTGTGCGGCCTCGCCGACCACTACCTGCCGTCCTCGTCGCTCCGGCAGTTCGTTTCCGACCTCGCGGCTCTCCCGGTACAAGAGGCTCTGGCCCGTCATGTGCAGCCGTCGCCTGCGGCCGAGCTCGCGGAGCGGCGGGAGTGGATCGACGCCTGCTATGCGGCCGACACGGTCGAGGAGATCATCCAGCGACTGCTCGCGGTCGGCGATCCGGCGGCGAAGGAGACGGCGGAGATCCTCCTCGGCAACTCGCCCACCGCGTTGAAGGTCACGCTGGCCGCCCTGCGTCGCGCCCGGCGGCTCGGTTCGCTGGAGCGCGTTCTGGACCAGGAGTACCGCGTCTCCTGCGCCGCCCTCTCCGCCCCCGACCTGGTCGAGGGCATCCGAGCCCAGATCGTCGACAAGGACCGCGACCCGCACTGGTCCCCGGCCACCCTCGCCGAAGTCACCGACGCCGACGTCGAGCGCTTCTTCGTCTCCCTCGGCGAGCGTGAACTCGGGCTCGCCGACCCGGGCACGGCGATCCAGAGGGACTGAGGCCGGCGAGCGGGCGCGGCGCCTTCACCCGACCCGGGCACTCGGCCCGCGGAACCCGTCCCGCGGGCCGAGTGCGCACCGAACTCCGCCC
Source organism: Streptomyces sp. NPDC005784 (assembly GCF_042871525.1). NCBI lineage: Bacteria > Bacillati > Actinomycetota > Actinomycetes > Kitasatosporales > Streptomycetaceae > Streptomyces > Streptomyces sp. NPDC005784. The sequence goes on along the minus strand of NZ_JBIAIQ010000008.1, from coordinate 49,625 downwards.
GCGGACAGCCGAGTTGTACGACGCGAACGTCGAACCTCGTACGTCGCCCACGGCCGAACGCGGGGGAGCCACCCGGCACTTCTTCGGGCATCGTCCGAAACGGCACCGGTGACCCGCCGTTCACAGAGGACCCGCCACCTGGGACGAGAGGAAGATCACCCCACGTGGCGCGGTCTTGGCCAGGTAGTCACCACGCGGTACGGTCGGTCCGATATTGATGACGTCAAGACGGAAGCCGGTGGAAATCCGGCACGGTCGCGCCACTGTGAGCGAGACGCCCCAGCCACGCTGGGCGCCGCGTGAGTCAGACCCGTAGGCGTCATCCTGTGCACCACCGAGATGGGACGCGAACTCCCGAGGAGGTCCTGCCATGGCGCAGACCGTCGCTCAGCCGACAGCCACCACCCCCGCACTTCCCGCCACGCTGCCGCTGAAGGCGATAGCTCCCTGGGCGGTCTTCTTCGGCATCCTGATGCTGGTCCTGCTGTACTTCGTCGGCGCCGAACAGGGCGCCACCTCCGTCGTCTCCGGCGAGGACGTCCACGAGTGGGTGCACGACGCCCGCCACCTGCTCGGTTTCCCCTGCCACTGACGCGAGGGACGACACACGCCCATGAACTCCGCAACGGTAAGAAACCTGCTCGTGCGAGGCATGCTCGCAGGTCTCGCGGCCGGTGTACTCGCCCTGGTCGTCGCCTACTTGCTCGGTGAACCGACCGTCGACAGCGCGATCGGCTTCGAGGAGCATCACGCTCCCGCGCACGGGCACGAGGTCGAACTCGTCTCCCGCAGCCTCCAGTCCACCGCCGGCCTCGCCACCGGTGTCCTGATCTACGGCATCTCCTTCGGCGGCATCGCCGCGCTCGCCTACTGCTTCGCACTCGGCCGTGTGGGCCGCTTCGGCCCGCGCGCGACCGCGCTCCTGCTGTCCGGGACCGCGCTCCTCGCCGTGTACGTCGTGCCGTTCCTGAAGTACCCGGCCAATCCCCCGTCGGTCGGCGACCCCGACACCATCGGCAAGCGGACCACGCTGTACTTCCTGATGATGGTCCTCAGCGTGCTCCTGGCGATCGGCGCCACCATCCTCGGCAAGCGCCTCGCGCCCAGCCTGGGCACCTGGTACGCCACCGTCGCCGCGGTGGCCGCCTTCGCCGTCGCGATCGGCCTGGCCTACGAGTTCCTGCCCGTGATCAACGAGGTGCCCGGGGACTTCCCGGCCACCCTGCTGTGGCGGTTCAGGCTCTCCGCCCTGGCCATCCAGGCCACCCTGTGGGGCGGATTCGGCCTGGTCTTCGGCGAGTTGGCCGAGCGCATGCTCAACCCCCGGCCCGCGACGGTCCCGTCCGGGCGATCGGTTCCGGCCGCGAACTGAATCCTTCGGGACACAAGAGGGCCCCTCGGAACCATCCGGGGGGCTCTCTCGCGTTTCACGGACACCGACATCACAGGGCCAGGGGCGTGTGCCTTCCGGCGGCCACGGAACCGACCGACGGGACCGAACCGCCGAGGCGAGGAGTGGAGACCCGAGTGGGCAGACATACCCAGCCACGCCACATCACGCTCGGTCGTCGCGAATCGGTCGCGCTGTCGCGCTGACCGTCCGGGAATGCGGGCAACTGATCGCCGGCCGAGAGCAGATCGGCGGCCAGAGTGCCGGTGGATCACCCTGCAGGATCGGCAGGTGTCCCTAGGGCTGTGGAGACATGCCCACGGCCGGACTCACGGACGGCCGGCTTCCTGCCGGACCGCTTCCGCCTCCGGGCCGGGCTCGGCTCTGCGGCGTTCCTGGATGTGGGCGTAGGCCATGAGGCCGAACAGGACGACGAGCAGCACGGCCGACGAGCCGGCGGTTCCGAGGTCGAGTCCGCCCTTGGCGAGCGGCTTGGTGAGGAAGTCACCGGCCGTGGCGCCCAGCGGGCGGGTGAGGACGAAGGCGATCCAGAACAGCAGGACGTTCGACGCCGCCGGAACCTTCATCAGCGCGACGAGTACCGCCAGAAGTCCCGTGACGAGCAGCGCCCCGCCCAGGTAGCCGAGGCCGGAGCTGTCGGAGAGGAAGTCCCCCATCGACGTACCGAGCGTGTTGGAGACGAGGATCGCCGACCAGAACAGCGCCTCGCCGCGGAAGGTGACGATGTCTCGGATCTGGAACGTCATCCCGCTCAGTCTCCAGGCGAGGAAGATCGCAAGGAGGATCGAGATCAGGATGGCGGCGCCTTCGGGATAGCCGAGACCGAGGCCCTGTGGCCCCCAGCCGAGAGACTTGGCGCCGCCCGAGAGGTACTTGGCGCTGGCGTCGCGGTTCATGAAGTCGGACGTCGTGGTGCCGGCCATGCTGGTCGACAGGATCACGGTCCAGTAGAAGAACGGGTTGTACCGACGTGACCTGAGCTGGACGACCAGCGTCACGACGAAGAGCAGGAACAGGGCGATCGTGGTCACGAAGTAGCCGAGTTTGAGGGTCTGGGCGAACAGGTCGCCCGCCGTCTCACCCAGGGTCGTCGCGGCGATCTTCATGATCCAGAACGCCAGAGTAACCTCCGGCAGCTTCTTCATCACGGATTTCGTCATCAAAAGCGTGCTCCTGCGGTGTGTGGGGGATTTGATCACTGTTGAACCTTGGCAAGGCCAACCTGAACGCATCCTGAACGCGCGCGGCATGAGTATTGACGTACTGCGCCCGCGGTGATCTCGCTCTGGGTCTCGGCACCGTCTGCACCTCGCTCGGCAGTAACCGCCCATCCGGCTTGAGGACCCCGCGTGGGAAACGGCGGAGGGTCAAGGAGCGTGGGCGCACCGGATGGCTTCCGGTTCCACGAAGTACGGCGGCCGGGCGCGCCGTGTTCATGACGTGCGGCGTGGCTCGACTCGATCCGCCGGGTCGCCGAGGAGGAGGCGCGCGGACATCGAGCGGCTCTCCGACCGCCTCGGCGGATGGGGACACCAGCACCTTCGTCCCGCATCCGGTGGCCGGTTGAACGGCCTCGCGAACTCGGCCTGAACGGAAGGGGAGTGATGAGCCGTCAACAGGGTTGTGGGTGACGGTGGAGCGATCACCCGTGAACGCGAACACGGGCGGTGACCGGGCTGAGCCCCGTCACCGCCCGTGCGGTTCAACTGCCTTCGCCCCGTCACCGCCCGTGCGGTTCAACTGCCGTCGCCCCGCCACCGCCTGTGCGGTTCAACTGCCTTCGCCCCGTCACCGCCCGTGCGGTTCAACTGCCTTCGCCCTGCCTCCGCCCGAGCCGCCGGCTCAGCGGCCTTCGCCGCCGAACACCTTCAGAATGCGCTCCGCCGCGAGCGTGGCCGTCAACCCGCCCTCCCGTACCTGCCGTTCGAGGTCGGGGGCGATGGCCCGTACGGCCTGATCGTTGTGCAGGCGGCCGAGGAGTTCGTCGCGGACCATCGTCCACGTCCAGTCGACCTGCTGGTCACGGCGCTTGGCGGCGAGACGGCCGGTCGAGTCGAGAAGGGTGCGGTGCTGTTCCAGGCGATCCCAGACGGTGTCCAGACCTGCCGACTCGCGGGCGCTGCAACTCAGCACCGGAGGCGTCCAGGCCGCGTCCCTGCCGTGCATCAGCCGCAGGGCGCCCGCCAGTTCACGCGCGGCGGACTGGGCGTCGCGTGCGTGCGGGCCGTCCGCCTTGTTGACGGCGATCACGTCGGCCAGCTCCAGGACACCCTTCTTGATGCCCTGCAACTGGTCCCCGGTGCGCGCCAGCGTCAACAGGAGGAAGGAGTCCACCATGTTCGCGACCGCGGTCTCCGACTGGCCCACCCCGACCGTCTCCACCAGCACCACGTCGTAGCCGGCGGCTTCCATCACCACGATCGACTCGCGGGTCGCCTTGGCCACCCCGCCGAGCGTGCCCGCGGTGGGGGAGGGGCGGATGAAGGCCGCCGGGTCCACGGCGAGGCGCTCCATACGGGTCTTGTCGCCGAGGATCGAGCCGCCGGTACGGCTGGAGGACGGGTCGACGGCGAGCACCGCGACCCGGTACCCCAGCGAGGTCAGCATGGTGCCGAACGCGTCGATGAACGTCGACTTGCCCACGCCCGGCACCCCGCTGATGCCGATCCGCCGTGCCTTCCCGCTGTGCGGGAGCAGCTCGGTCAGCAACTCCTGCGCCAGCGCCCGGTGCTGGGGCCGGGTGGACTCGACGAGCGTGATGGCGCGGGCGACGAGCGCCCGCTTCCCGCCGAGTACACCCTTGACATAGGTGTCGAGTTCGATCACAGGGCGTGCCCGAGGTCGGCAGAGAGCCGCTGGACGAGGTCGTACGCCGCGTCCGGGATCACCGTCCCCGGCGGGAACACGGCCGCCGCGCCCATATCCAGCAGGGTCGGCACGTCCTGCGGCGGGATCACCCCGCCGACCACGATCATGATGTCCTCGCGGCCCTCCGCCGCCAGTTCCTCGCGCAGCGCCGGTACGAGGGTGAGGTGCCCGGCAGCCAGCGACGAGACGCCCACGATGTGCACGTCCGCCTCCACCGCCTGGCGGGCGACCTCGCCCGGCGTCTGGAACAGCGGGCCGACGTCGACGTCGAAGCCGAGGTCGGCGAACGCGGTCGCGATCACCTTCTGGCCGCGGTCGTGACCGTCCTGGCCCATCTTGGCGACCAGGATGCGCGGGCGACGGCCCTCGGCCTCCTCGAACGCGTCCACCAGCGTGCGGGTGCGGTCCACGGACGGGGACTCCCCTGCTTCGTTGCGGTACACCCCGGAGATCGTACGGATCTGGCCCGCGTGCCGTCCGTACACCTTCTCCAGGGCGTCGGAGATCTCCCCGACGGTGGCCATCGCGCGGGCCGCGCGCACCGCCAGCTCCAGCAGGTTGCCCTCACCGGCCGCCGCGCGCGTCAGGTCGTCCAGCGCGTCCTGGCACGCCCGCTCGTCGCGCTCCGCGCGCAGCCGCCGCAGCTTCTCGATCTGCTGCGTGCGTACGGAGGAGTTGTCGACCTTGAGGACGTCGATCTTCTCGTCGGTCTCCACGCGGTACTTGTTGACGCCGATGACCGGCTGGCGGCCGGAGTCGATGCGGGCCTGGGTGCGGGCCGCCGCCTCCTCGATCCGGAGCTTGGGGATGCCGGCGTCGATGGCCTGCGCCATACCGCCCGCGGCCTCGACCTCCTCGATGTGCTGCCAGGCCCGGCGGGCGAGGTCGTACGTCAGCTTCTCGATGTACGCGCTGCCGCCCCACGGGTCGATGACCCGGTTCGTACCGGACTCCTGCTGGAGCAGCAGCTGCGTGTTGCGGGCGATCCGCGCGGAGAAGTCGGTCGGCAGCGCCAGTGCCTCGTCCAGGGCGTTGGTGTGCAGCGACTGGGTGTGGCCCTGGGTGGCGGCCATGGCCTCCACACACGTACGCGTCACGTTGTTGAACACGTCCTGCGCGGTCAGCGACCAGCCGGAGGTCTGCGAATGGGTGCGCAGGGACAGCGACTTGGCGTTCTGCGGGTCGAACTGCTTCACCAGCTTCGCCCACAGCAGGCGCGCCGCCCGCAGCTTGGCGACCTCCATGAAGAAGTTCATGCCGATCGCCCAGAAGAACGAGAGCCGCGGCGCGAACGCGTCCACGTCCAGGCCCGCCTCGCGGCCCGCCCGGATGTACTCCACGCCGTCCGCGAGCGTGTACGCCAGCTCCAGGTCGGCCGTCGCGCCCGCCTCCTGGATGTGGTACCCGGAGATGGAGATGGAGTTGTAGCGCGGCATCCGCTGCGAGGTGTACGCGAAGATGTCGGAGATGATCCGCATCGACGGCTTCGGCGGATAGATGTAGGTGTTGCGGACCATGAACTCCTTCAGAATGTCGTTCTGAATGGTTCCGGCCAGCTTCTCGGGCGGCACGCCCTGTTCCTCGGCCGCCACGATGTACAGCGCGAGGACGGGCAGCACGGCGCCGTTCATCGTCATCGACACGGTCATCTTGTCCAGCGGGATGCCGTCGAAGAGCTGCCGCATGTCGTAGATGGAGTCGATGGCCACACCCGCCATGCCGACGTCGCCCGTCACGCGCGGGTGGTCGCTGTCGTAACCGCGGTGCGTGGGCAGGTCGAAGGCGATCGACAGGCCCTTCTGGCCCGCCGCCAGGTTGCGGCGGTAGAAGGCGTTGGACTCCTCGGCCGTGGAGAAGCCCGCGTACTGGCGGATCGTCCAGGGCTGGTTGACGTACATCGTCGGGTACGGACCGCGCAGATACGGTGCCATGCCCGGGTACGTGTCCAGGAAGTCCAGGCCTTCCGTGTCACGGCCGGTGTACAGCGGCTTGACCGCGATGCCCTCCGGGGTCTCCCAGAACGCCTCGCTCCCGCCTGTGGCCTTCTCTGCGGCGGCACTCCACTCGTCGGCGCTGCCTTCGGTGGTGGGCGTCCCCAGTTCGATTCCGGAGAAGTCGGGGATTCCCATCAGGACACTCCCATGCGGTCGAGGGTGGCGGAGAGGACGGCGACGGCGTCGCAGCCCGCGAAGACATAGGCGTCCACACCGGCGTACTGCCCGGGGCGGCCCGCCAGGAACACATGCCGGGCGCCGGCCGCCGCGAGGGCTTCGGCCGTGCTGGCGGCCTGCTCCTCGTACAGGGCGTCGCTGGAGCAGAGGCAGGCCTCGGTGGCGCCGCTGTCCTCGAACGTGCCGTCCGTGACCGGCTCGATGCCGCCGGCCTGGAACAGGTTCGCGACGAACGTCGACCGTGCGGTGTGCGCGGCGGCGGGGCCGATCGTGGCCAGGTAGATCCGCGGACGGGATCCGGTTGCGGCGAGGTGCGCGTCGGAGCGGGCCCGCAGCGCCTCGTACGCCTCGTCGCGCCGTACCCGCGGCAGACCGCCGGACGGTGCCTCGGGAGCGGGCAGGCGCTCCACCGGGCGCTCGGCCAGGTTCGGGAACTCGCTGACGCCGGTGATCGGTTCGCGCCGCTTGGCGAGCTTCGCCGAGCGCGCCTCCCAGGTCTTCGCCAGATCCTGGCCAAGACGCCCCGAGCGAAGTGCGGCGGCCTGGCCACCGCTCTGCTCGATCCCCTGGAAGAACTCCCAGCCCGCGTGGGCGAGTTCGTCGGTGAGCTTCTCCACGTACCAGGAGCCGCCCGCGGGGTCGATCACCCGGGACAGGTGCGACTCCTCGATGAGGATCGTCGACGTGTTGCGGGCGATGCGCCGCGCGAAGGCGTCCGGCAGGCCGAGCTCGTGGTCGAAGGGCAGGACGGTGACGGAGTCGGCGCCGCCGACCCCGGCCGCGAGCGTCGCGATGGTCGTGCGCAGCATGTTCACCCACGGGTCGCGGCGCGACATCATCACCGGCGAGGTCACGGCGTGCTGCACCTGCGCACCCGCGCCCGGCGCCCCGCACACCTCGGCGACCCGCGCCCACAGCCTGCGCGCCGCCCGCAGCTTGGCGATCGTCAGGAACTGGTCGGCGGTCGCGGCGTACCGGAACTCGAGCTGGGCACAGGCCTGTTCGACGGACAGCCCCGCTTCGGTCAGCTCCCGCAGATAAGCGACACCGGTCGCCAGCGAGGCGCCCAGTTCCTGCGCGGCCGAGCCGCCGGCCTCGTGGTACGGCAGCGCGTCCACGGTCAGCGCCCGCAGCCCGGGGTACTCCTCGGCACACCGCAGGGCGAGCGGGACGACCGGGGCGAAGTCCATCGCCGCGCCCGTACGGGCTTCATGGCCGAGCGGGTCCGCGCCGAGGTTGCCGCGCATGGCACTCGGAGCGACGCCCCGTTCCTCGTACAGCCGCAGCAACTCACGGGCCGCCGCTTCGACATCACGTCCCGCGTCGAGGACGACGGGTGCCAGGTCGAGGAAGACGCCGTCGAGGACGCCTTCGAGCGAGGAGACCGGAATGCCGGCCTCGCCGACGGCGAGCCACAGCGAGGTGACGCCGTTCTCCAGGTCACCGAGCACCAGGGCGTTGTCGGCCGCTGTGTGTCGCTGCCGTACGTCCCAGCCGCCGGCGGTGTTGCCCTCGGGCCGGCTTCCTCGGACGAAGGGGGCGAATCCGGGGAAACCGGGGTCGGCGGCCGTGTCTTGCGCGGTGTACAGGGGCCGGGTGGCGAGCCCGTCCTCGAGCGAGGTGGACAGCGCGGCTTCGGCTGTCGCGCTCGAGACCTCCTTACCCGATTTACGCAGCACGCCTTCTACCAGGAGCTGCCACTGGTCATGGGTCGCGGAAGGGAACTCGGCGGCCAGCGCGAGCCCGTCATTGGGCAGGACAGTCATGCTCGGATGCTAGGTCAGAGTTCCGGAGCGACAGCAGAGGCGAAGCCTGTGACCTTGGCCTCTTGGTGCCGGTGATCCAGATCTCAGGCGCCTGATCGACACCCTTGGGCCGCTCCGGAAGCCCGCGCACCTGCCTCGATGAGCCGCTGACACGCGGCTGATCAGTACACGTCGCGGACGTACCGCTTCTCGGCCGCGAGCTGCTTGACGTACGCGGCCGCTCCGTCGGCGCTGTGGCCACCGTGGGTGGTGGCGATGTCCCGGAGGGCCCGGTCGACGTCCTTGGCCATGCGGGAGGCGTCGCCGCACACGTAGAAGTGCGCGCCCTCCTGGAGCCAGGACCACAGCTGCGGGCCGTGCTCGCGCATCCGGTCCTGGACGTAGACCTTGGCGCGCTGGTCGCGGGAGAAGGCGGTGTCGAGCCGGGTGAGCGTTCCGTCGGTGCGGAAGGCGGTCAGCTCGTCCTCGTAGTAGAAGTCGGTGGCCCGGTGCTGTTCGCCGAAGAACAGCCAGTTGGGCGCGCGGTGACCGAGGGCGCGGCGCTCGTGCAGGAAGCCGATGAAGGGGGCGACTCCGGTACCGGGGCCCACCATGACCATGGGCGTGGCGGGGTCGGCCGGTGGACGGAACCTCGAGGCGGGCTGGACGAAGACCGGTACAGGTGTGCCGGGGGCCGCGTCGGCGAGAAAGGGCGAGCAGACCCCCTGGCGCGGTCGGCCGTCCGGGTTCTCGTAGCGGACGACGGAGACCGTCAGCGAGACGAGGTGGGGGTCGGTCAGCGGGCTGGACGAAATGGAGTACAGCCGGGGCTGGAGCGGCTTCAGCACCTCGGCCCACTCCTGGGCGTCGGCCCGGACGGGGTGTTCCGCGATGACGTCGACGGCCTGACGGCCCCAGGACCACTTGGCCAGCTCGTCCTTGTTGTCGGGGCGCAGGAGCTTCTTCAAAACTCGGTCACGGGTGCGTTCGGCGACGAAGCGCAGCAGGTCGGGGGTGATCCGGGTGATGTCCAGACGCCGGTGCAGGGCGTCCTGAAAGGCGATTTCTCCGGTTCCGTTCAGGTTCACGGGGCTGTCCGGTGCGAGGCCGGTGGTGGCCAGCCATTCCGCGACGAGGTCCGGTGAGTTGACCGGACGTACGCCGAGAGCGTCGCCGGCCCGGTAGACGAGCGGGGTCGCGCTGTCGTGGGCGTCGAAGGTGAAGCGCCGGACCTCCTTGCCCGCTCCGGGCAGACTGAGCAATTGGTTGCCGGTGAGGCGGGTGGTGACGGGGGCTGCCTTCTTCGTCGGGGGAGTGGGCGGTGGCGTCGGGGGAGCGGACGATCGCCCCGGGGCGGCGGCCGATGCGGTGGGCGTGGGCACCGAGGCCGTTGCCGGGCCGTCGGTCAGTGAAGTGAGGACCTCGTCGAGCCACGCCATGGCCGAGGGCTCGTAGTCGGGCTCGCAGTCCGTGCGCGGGGCGAGCCGTACGGCGCCCAGTTCGTCGAGGCGCAGGTCGAGCCGGCGGCCGTGGCCGCAGAAGTCGTCGTACGAGGAGTCGCCGAACGCGAGGACCGCGTAGCGGACGCCGTCCAGGCGCGGTGTGTCGGGGGCGGCCAGGGCGTCCCAGAACCCGGAGCCGTTGTCGGGGGCGTCGCCGTCGCCGAAAGTGCTGGTGATCAGGAGGATGTCGGCGCCGGTGGGCAATTTCCCCGGGTGGGCGTCGTCCATGCCGACCAGGGTGGCCTTGTGCCCGGTGACGGTGAGCCGCTCGGCGGCGGCCGTGGCGAACTCCTCCGCGTTGCCGGTCTGCGAGGCCCACAGAACGACGACCTCGCGGACCGGGGCGGCAGGTGCCCCGGCCGATGGCGGCGTTCCCGGAGCGGCCCGGGAGTACATGCCGGCCAGCACACCGTTCACCCACAGCGCGTGCTCGGGGCTGAAGGGCGCACCCGGCGGCAGCACCGGCACGCCGGGAGCGCCCGATTCGATGCCGGCGAGGAAACCGATCAGGTAGCGGCGCTCGTGCTCGGCCAGGACCGGCGGTGGAGCGGGCTCGAACCCGAAGACGCCCGCGGGTCCCGCGGGGAGGCCGGCCGCCGTGGTCGGTCCCCCGGAGGCCGCGGCCACCCCGACTCCGGCGTCCTCGGCGGCACCGCCCACGGCCGGCGCCGCCACCGTCACCGGCGTCGCCACCTTCGTCAGGGACACCGCGCAGACCTTGAACTCCGGCTGGAAGGACAGCGGATCGACGGCGTCGCTCGTGACGGCGTTGACGCTCAGGTATTCGCCGAACAGATCGTTCCAGTGGAAGGGCGCGAAACAGCAGCCGGGCCGAACCCGGTCGGTCACCACGGCGGGCAGCACCGCCCGGCCGCGCCGCGAGGCGACCTCCACCGAATCGCCGTCGGCGATCCCGAGCCCGGCTGCGTCGTCCGGGTGCAGCTCGACGAAGGGCCCGGGGTTGAGTTTGTTGAGCTTGGCGACCCTGCCCGTCTTGGTGAGCGTGTGCCACTGGTGCTGCAACCGGCCGGTGTTCAGGACGTACGGGTAGTCGTCGTCAGGCATCTCTGCGGCGGGAATGTGCGGGCGGCCGTAGAACACCGCGCGGCCGCTCACCGTGGGAAAGACCGGACCGCCGCCGTCCGCGTCGAGGTAGCGGATGGGATTGCGGTCGGGACCGTCCTCGTGCGCTGCGGGCCACTGCACCGGGGTGGACCGCAGCCGGTCATAGGTGACGCCCCGCAGGTCGTAGCCGGTCTTCGGGTTGTGGGCGCGCTTGATCTCCTCGAAGACCTCTTCCGCGCTGTCGTACGAGAACCCCTGGTCGTATCCCATCGCGCGGGCGACCGCGGCGATGATCCGCCAGTCCGCCATCGCCTCACCGGGCGGGTCCACCGCGGGCCGTGCGAGCGTGACATTGCGCTCGCTGTTGACGAGGACACCCTCGGTCTCGGTCCACAGCGCTCCCGGCAGGACTACATCCGCGTACGCGTTGGTCTCCGTCTCGGCGAACACGTCCTGGGTGACGACGAACTCGGCCCGTTCCAGGCCCTCGATGACGGTCTTGCGGTTGGCCACGGAGGCGACCGGGTTGGTGCAGATGATCCAGCACGCCTTGATGTCCCCGTCGGCCATCTTCCGGAACATCTCGATCGTGCCCTGGCCGACCCCGTCCTTACGGACCGTGCCGGGGGCCAGCTCCCACAACTCCTCGATGAAGGCGCGCTCCGCGTCGACCAGTACCGACCGCTGGCCGGGCAGTCCCGGACCCATGTACCCCATCTCCCGGCCGCCCATCGCGTTCGGCTGACCGGTCAGCGAGAACGGACCGCTGCCCGGCCGGCAGATCGCGCCCGTCGCCAGATGCAGGTTGACCAGCGCGTTGGTGTTCCAGGTGCCGTGCGTGGACTGGTTGAGACCCATGGTCCAGCAGCTCATCCACTCCCCGGCCTCGCCGATGAGCCGTGCCGCTTCCCGGATGTCGTCCTCCGGGAGGCCGGTGATGTCGGCGACCGCGGCGGGCGGGTAGTCGGCCAGGAACTCCGGCATCGCCTCCCAGCCCTCGCTGTGCGCGGCGATGAACCCGGGGTCGGTGTGCCCGTTCTCGTACAGCAGGTGCAGCAGGCCGTTGAGCAGCGCCAGGTCGGTTCCGGGCCGGACCGGCAGGAACAGGTCCGCCTTGTCGGCGGTCGCGCTGCGCCGCGGGTCGACCACGATCAGCTTGGCGCCGCCCGACTTGACCCGGTCCATCATCCTGAGGAACAGGATGGGATGACAGTCGGCCATGTTGGAGCCGATGACGAAGAAGACGTCGGCGTGCTCGAAGTCCTGGTACGAGCCGGGCGGGCCGTCCGCGCCCAGCGACAGCTTGTAGCCGGTGCCCGCGCTGGCCATGCACAGCCGGGAGTTCGACTCGATCTGGTTCGTCCGTATGAAGCCCTTGGCCAGCTTGTTCGCCAGGTACTGGGCCTCCAGACTCATCTGCCCGGAGACGTAGAACGCGAAGGCGTCCGGGCCGTGCTCGTCGATCACCGCTCGAAGCCGGCGCGCGGTCTCGGCGATCGCGGTCTCCACCGGGGCCGGCTCGGCCTCTTCCCCCCGTTCGGCGCGCACGAGGGCTGAGGTCAGCCGCCCGGGGGCGGCGAGCATGTCGGCCGTGGTGGCGCCCTTGGTGCACAGGCGCCCGAAGTTGGCGGGGTGCGTCTTGTCACCGGACGCCTTCAGGACCGTAGGCCGCCCATCGGGACCCATCCCGATGTCGAGGACCATCCCGCAGCCGACACCGCAGTACGAGCAGACCGTCCGTACCTGCTGGGTGGTCGTGGTCACGAGCGGCCCTCCGTGTGATCGGCACCTTCCTCCACCGACGCTACGAAGTGACCATTACGCGCTTGTCACACAGCTCGATCACCGGGCGTTACGCGCTCCACACAGCCACGTCCCGGCGTCTGTGAGGTGTGGCCTGCGTGGATACCGAGACTCGGGGTGCGCGGTGATCAGAACCTTGCCGGGTCCGGATCGGAACTCCTACGGTGAGCGACATGACGGATGAATCGACACGCGCGGCGCGGCTGCTGGACGCTCAGGCCAAGGCGGCGTCGCTGTTCGCCGAGATCGAGACGAGGCAGCTGGTCGCCGCGGGCCAGGGCGAGCGCGCGGTGAGCGACAGGATCCGTGACCTGGCGAACGAGATGTTCGGGACCACCCACTACTGGCACAAGCGGATCGTGCGGTCCGGACCGAACACGCTCCTGCCCTACCGCGAGAACCCGCCGGACCGGGTCATCGGCGCGGACGACGTCGTCTTCGCCGACTTCGGGCCGATCTTCGAGGAGTTCGAGGCCGACTTCGGGCGGACCTTCGTACTCGGCGATGACCCCGTCAAGCACCGCCTGCGCGACGACCTGGCGACCGTTTTCGCGGCAGGACGCCGCGCCTTCGAAGCGGACCCGGACATCACCGGCAAGCAGCTCTACGCCGAGGTCGAACGGCTGGCGGCCGAGGCGGGCTGGGAGTTGGGCGGTTGGCACGCCGGCCACTTGGTCGGCGAGTTCCCGCCCGAGTACAACGACTGGGAAGACGTCGACTCCCACATCGTGCCCGCCAACGACAAACCGCTGCGCCGCACCGACGACGAGGGGCACCTCCTGCACTGGATCCTGGAAATCCATCTCATCGAACGGCAGGGGGAGTTCGGGGGCTTCTACGAGGAACTGCTCGACCTCTGACGTTTAGTGAGGGTGCGTCAGAAAGGCTCCGTCGCACGCACCCGGCTGCGGCGGACACCGGCTGCCCGGCCGTCGCCTCAGTAGCCGAGGCTCGTCGTGTACGCGCACTCGGTGTAGACGTAGCCCGGCGACAGCTTGGCTGTGTCCGAGGCGGGGGACTTTCCTGTTCCGCTCCGGGACTTGTGCACGAAGTAGGTGGTGCCGACGGGCAACCGGATGGTCCGCTGCGGGTAGTGCTTGCCGCTGTCGCTGCACGGCTTGAAGCCGATCCCCAGCGTGCTGCCGAAACCGTACGTGGCACAGCTCCCACAGGCCTTGAGGTTGAAGCTTCCCGTCACCGGTCCCGTGTACAGGACCGTGATGTCGTCAGGACTGTCGTTCTTGACCGTGACGGCGATGCTGCCGCCCGATGCCGTGGTCGGCAGACGCTTGCCGGCCGCGGGCACCGTCTGCGCGACCTCCGCGGCGATGGCTATCTTCTGGGCGCGCGCCCGGTTCTTGTGGTGCGGGTTGTTCCTGGCGAAGTCGTTCATGGTGCTGACGGCGTCAGCGAAGTTCCCGTCCGTGTACTGATGCACACCGCAGGCGTACGCGCCCGAACGCGCGCTCTGCGAGGCCCGGTCGGCGTCCTTCCCCAGGGCGTCGGCCAAGCCGGCCTGCTCCCCGGGCAGTCCCCGGACCTGGGTGTCCAGACCGTTGAGCTGCTGGACGGCGGCACAGGGGTCGTCGCCGCCCACGGACTTGACCGCCTTGTCGACCGCGGTCTTCACCGCGGGCTCCACCTTCCCGGCCTGTGCGGACTTGGGGAAGGCCGACAGGAGCTCGCCGAACTGCGTGGTCCAGTCGCCGCCTCCGTCGCTGAGCGACCCAGCCGCGCACTCGTAGAGGGACGTGGCCAGCCGGTCGTCCGGCCAGGTGGACAGGTCTCCGAGTACCTTCTTGCCCATCGTGCGAGGGACCGTACGGAGGTACTTCAAGGGCGATACGGCGGAGCAGTAGTTCTTCTGCGCGTAGGGGGCGCCGACGGTGGCGTAGTAGGTCTTGAGCCGGTCGGGGACGCGCTGGGCCGCGCGTGAACCCGGGTGATCGTCGCTGAGCGCGCCGTAGACGGCCAGGGCACGGCGGTAGTCGGCCTCCGCCGTTTCGAACGTCGACTTCCCGGATTGCCTGACCAGCTTGTCCGCCCGGTCGAGCCGGTCCAGGAGCATCTGCTCCGTGGCTTCGTCGCGCGCCCCGTCGTACAGGACGACCCCTCCGGCGGGCACGGCCAGCAGTACGACGCCGAGCGCGGCCGCGATCAGGGCGCTCGGCAGCAACGCCAACCGGGTCCGCAGGCCCACGGACGCGCCGTGCGCCGCCGCGAGCGCCAGGAAGATCAGGTAGAGCACGACCGTCGCGCCGGGGACCCCGTCCGGGTCCGCGGGCAGGGCCATCAGAAGCAGGATCGCCGTCGCGACCCAGCATGCTGCCATCAGCCCCCAGCGGCGCACGACGGCGTAACCGAGCCCGAGCCCGCTGAGGTTCAGCAACGCCACCGCGAGGGCCCGCCAGGGATCGGCGGGAGCGGGCGGCGGCGCGGTCGGCATCGGTGGTACGACGACGTCGTCACGAGCACCTTGAGGATCCCAGGACATGACGGTTCCCCCCGTCAATCACGCCTGAAGTTCTATGACTTGTCAGCGTACGGTCAGTAAGCGACCGGCGACAGGGGTCCGCACCGAGCGTCTACGGCCCACCCGTCCCGCCGGATGTCAGACGCCCCGCGCGTTTCGCGCATGGTGGTCCAGGCGGGGTGCCACCCGTCAGTACCTCGGCGTGTTCGGCCTGTGCGCCGGGCCGGCCGAGGCCGTGGACCACAGGCGTGGGCGGCAGCCACACCTCGCCATCCCGGAAACATCGAAGACGAACCGGATTTACGGAACTGCGGTCGACATCACCAGGAGGACTCCACACCAACAGCCGGAACCGTCGGGGCGGTGCGGCTCGCAGCCCATCGGCGAGGCCTGAGCTTCGCATGATCGTCTTCTTGGTCCCGATTGATGCCACCTTGGCAGGTGGTTTGTGATGGTGAGTCATGGCCGGCCCGCTCGTCGACGCGGCTCGGCCCCCGGGTTCGTGCGGGGCGGCGGAGTCGTCATGACGCACATGTGGCGGCAGTTCCGGTCCACCTGACGGCCCTTGCTCTCTGGTGAGAGGCGCTCTCGCCGTGTAACGTCGCTGGCAGATGTCGTGGTTCGCAGTACCTGCCCGCGCCGTGGTGCGGGCGTTTTGCTGTGCAGTGCCCGAGGACCAGGACGACTACCTCCGGGTCCGCGCGGTGCGGATCCGTCATCGAGTGAGAGGCACTGGCATGGCCAGCGGAACTGTCAAGTGGTTCAACGCCGAAAAGGGCTTCGGTTTCATCGCGCAGGACGGCGGCGGCCCCGACGTCTTCGCGCACTACTCCAACATCAATGCCAGTGGCTTCCGTGAGCTCCAGGAAGGCCAGGCCGTGACCTTCGACATCACCCAGGGTCAGAAGGGCCCCCAGGCGGAGAACATCACCCCCGCCTGACCTTTGCGTCACGCCGGCACGGTGCCTCAACGAACACCCACGTTGAGGCACCGTGCATTGCGGCGGACCAGAAGGCTCCGCCGCTTCCCCGAGGGGGTGGCCGGGCCACGTACCGACGCGGCGGCAGCGTGCCACTCGCCCGCGTGACGGGCAGCACGCACCCCTTTCGCGGCGCCATCGGCGCCGAGACTCCGACGACCCGACTGCGGCCGTCATCACTCGTCCACGCCCAACCGCCCCCGCTCTGGGGCATGGTGAAGCGTGAGAGTTCTCTTGGCTCCCAGCCGTTAGTGGCTCCCGGTCGTCCGTGGCTCCCAGCCGTCAGCGACGGCCTGGTCGATGCCGCTCCCGGCGATGCCTAGGACCCCCACATCGGTTCCATGGCCTGCGGCCGTGTTGATGATGTGGGTGATTCCTGACGCCGCGGAAGCGGTCCCCGGCTCGTCGCTCACCAGCCCTTCCATGGCGATTCGCGCGCGACGCGTACGGCGTCGCGGGCCGAAGACCGTAGGCGTCGCCGATCGGGCGGGCGCAGATCACCCGTCCGGCCCGTGCGGCCTCCTGGATCGAGGCGACGACTGCGGCACCCTGGCCGAGTAGGCCCGCGATGCTCCCTGCCGTCCGGGCCGTACCGCCACCGGATGACGGACTGTCAGGAACGTGGCGGCGAGGCGCCGCCCATCGGACCGGCCCTGTCGCGGTGACGGGATCGGTGGGGTGACGGATTCCGCCGGCCTCGGCATGACGTCGGATCGGAGCGGAAGGGTGTTACTCACTTTCGAGTGACGGCCGCGCGAGGTTCGACGATGTACCGGATGCCCGTAAATGGCCTGGATGCTGTAGGAGTACGGGAGTTGGAGATGACAGGACGTCACTCTTCGGCTTTCAGCAGTTAAAGGACTGATACAGGTGTCTGTAACCGACATGTTCGTAATTGGTAACAGCGGTCGGGTGTTGCTCGTCCTGGGCGGGGATGTGCAGCAACTTATGAGTCCTCGGCCACCGGGCCGGGACTCGCACAGGGTCGCACCGTGCAGTTCCCCGCAGTGGGGTGCTCGTACGGGGTGTGCCGGCTCTCGAACCTTGAGGAGCATTCATGTCCGTTTCCACGTCTGTCACGGCCCGCCGTATGGTGGCCGCGGCCCTCGCGGCCGGCGCAATGATCGGCTCGACCGCGGTGTCCGCCTCCGCCGCGGAGCCGCGCTTCGAGCGCACGCATGTCGCGATCAGCAGGGTCCAGAGCGACGCGCCGGGCTTTGACGACCGCTCCAGCCGTTCGCTGAACGCGGAGTGGGTGGAAATCACCAACTCGGCACGCCGTGGAGTGAACCTGAACGGCTGGACGCTGTCGGACGAGGACGGCAACCGCTACACCTTCCGGCACTACCGCCTGGCCGGCCGTTCCACCGTCCGGATCCACACGGGCTTCGGCCGAGACACCAGCCGTGACCTCTACCAGGACCGCCGCAACGAGGTGTGGGACAACCACTCCGACGTCGCCACCCTGAAGAACGACCGCGGCCGCTTCGTCGACAGCGTCTCCTGGGGCCGGCACCACGACCGCGACCACGGCCGTGATGACAACCGCGGGCACGGCGACAACCGCGGGCACGGCGACAACCGCGGACACGGCGACAACCACGGACACGGCGACAACCACGGACACGGCGACGACCGCGGACACGGCGACAACCACGGCGGCGGTCACCGCGGCCGCTGAACGGCCCTTGATGGCACGCCAGTTCCGGAACCGGACGCCGAGATGACCGGCTGAGGCCGGGCACTGTCGGACCCCGAGATCACTTGGCCTGCTGGACGGCCTCCTGAGGAAGACCCGCACCGGACGGTGCGGGTCTTCTGCGTCCGCGCAGGCGGCCGTTCTTTGAAGCGCCGGTCCAGGCGAGGTCGGTTTCGCCGACGGCCACCCGTTCCGGAGGCAGGCCCCCATGGGCTCGCCGGTTCCAGGCCGATCGTCGTTGCCGCCAGGAGAGCCGTAAGGGAGGCTCACAAGGGGTGACCGGCGTCACGCGGTCTGTCGTGGCTCAGGGCGGTCCCGTCCCGATCCCGATGCCGCTGAGCAGCAGGGTCACATCCACCGTTGCCACGACGATCGCCGTCGCGAACGCCAGCCGCTCCCAGCGGCGTCCCAGCACAGTCCCCGTCACCGCCACCAGGAAGACCGCGGCCAGGGCTGCCACCTCGCGTCTGCCGGGCGGTCCCGCGGGCCCCAGCGCCAGCAGCGCGGACGCGAGCACCAGGGGCACCGGAAGCAGCAGCCGCGCACGATCGGGCCCAAGTCGCTGCGGCCACCCTCGTACACCTGTCGCCAGATCCCCACGGATGTCCGGCAGGACATCGCCCAGATGCGCCCCGATGCCCAGGAGCGCTCCGGCGCCGACGACCCACCAGGCCGGCCACGGACGGCCCGGCAGCCCGAGCGCGACGAACGCCGGGAGCGCGGCGAACGCCAGCGCGTAGGGCGCCCAGGACCAACGGGTGGCCTTCAGCCGCACGTTGTACGCCCAACCCGCCCCGACCGCGGCCAGGTGAACGGCGCCGGCCGCCAGGCCGCAGAGGAGGGAGAGCGGCACGCACAGGGCCAGCGCGGCGTACGCGGCAGCCCAGACCTGTGTCACTTTGATCGCGCCGTCCACGACCGGCTTGCCGCGGCGGCCCGCCGCCGTGTCCCGCCGTGCGTCGAACGCGTCGTTGCACCAGCCGACCGACAACTGCCCCGTCATGACGGTGGCGCCGACCAGGACACAACCCCAGGGTCCGCGGCCGGCGATCACGGCCAGCGCCGCCGCCAGCGTGGTGACGGCCACGGCGGGCCCGGGGTGGCAGGCTCGGCCCAGACCACCCACCCGGCCGGTCCCATTTACCGCGGTGTCACCGGTCGTCGAGTGCTCGGGAGTACCCACCCGGCGATGGTAGGAGGCTCCGTCCCCCCGGCTCGGGCGCGCCACGGGGCGAACCGCCGGACGGGCGATCCCTGGTGGCGAAGTGCCGGTCCGGGGAAGGCCTGGAGAGCAGCCCAACCCAGTCGGTTTTCGGACGGGAGCCCTATGACGCGGATCGCCGCCGTGCACGGTGCCCTCGCGCCGCACCACCACGCCCAGTCGGAGATCACGGACATGGTGGCCCGCACCTGTCTGCCCGAGGGCGCCGACCGGCGTGTGCTGGACCGACTGCACCGCGGCGCCAAGGTCCGTAACCGCCACATGACGCTGCCACTCGACCAGTACGAGACACTCGATGGATTCGGCGCCGCGAACGACGTCTTCATCACGGCCGCCACGGACATGGGGGCCAAGGCGGTCCGAGAGGCGCTGCGCCTGGCCGGACTCTCCGCGGCCGACGTGGACCTGCTGATCTTCACCTCCGTCACGGGCATCGCGGCGCCCTCCATCGACGCCCGGCTGGCGGGGCGCCTCGGACTGCGGCGGGACGTCAAGAGACTGCCGATGTTCGGCCTGGGCTGTGCCGGTGGTGCCGCGGGCCTGTCCCGCATGCACGACTATCTGCTGGGCCGGCCCGACCAGGTGGCGGTGCTGCTGTCGGTCGAGCTGTGCTCGCTCACGTTCCAGCGCGGCGACCCTTCCCTGGCCAACATGGTCGCCACCGGTCTGTTCGGCGACGGCGCCGCCGCGGTGGTGGCCTGCGGATCGCGACGTACGGGCGAAGCCGTCGGCCCCACGATCGTGGACACGCGCAGCCGGCTGTACCCCGAGAGCAGCGGCATCATGGGCTGGGAGATCAAGAGTTCGGGCTTCCAGGTCGTCCTGGCCCCGGAGATCCCCGACGTGGTGCGCCGTCATCTCGCGGATGACGTCGAGGGGTTCCTGGGCGACCACGGTCTGAAGCCGAAGGACGTGAGCGCCTGGGTGTGCCACCCCGGAGGGCCCAAGGTTCTGGAGGCAGTCGCCGAAGCCCTCGACCTGCCCGACGGGGCTCTCGACGTGACCTGGCGTCATCTGGCCGAGGTGGGCAACCTCTCCTCGTCGTCCGTGCTTCATGTGCTGCGCGACACGCTGGCCACCCGCCGCCCGCCTCCAGGTACGCCGGGTGTGCTTCTGGCGATGGGGCCGGGTTTCGCCTGCGAGTTGGTGCTGCTGCGCTGGTAGGCCGCCCGGCGCACGACATGGAACGGTGGGACACGGACACATGAACTGGTACGGACTGCTGGTGGCCGCCGTCGCCGCCGAACGGGTCGGCGAACTCGTCGTCGCCCGCCGCAACGAACGGTGGAGCCATGCCCGCGGCGCGATCGAGGCGGGCCAGGGCCACTACCCGGCGATGGTCGCCCTGCACACCGCCCTGCTGGTCGGCTGCCCGGTCGAGGTCTGGCTGGCCGACCGGCCCTTCCTCCCGGCCCTCGGCTGGCCGATGGTGGCCGTGCTGGCGGGCGCCCAGGCGCTGCGCTGGTGGTGCATCGCCACGCTGGGATCCCGCTGGAACACCCGGGTGATCGTCGTGCCCGGCCTGCCCCTGGTGGCCCGCGGCCCCTACCGGGTGCTGCGGCACCCGAACTACGTGGCCGTCGTCGCGGAGGGCGTGGCGCTCCCGCTGGTGCACACCGCCTGGGTCACCGCGGCGGTCTTCACCCTGGCCAACGCGGCCGTGCTGACCGTGCGCATCCGGTGCGAGAACCGCCTGCTGGCCGACGTGACCGCCTCGCTCGCCTCCGCTCCGGCGTGATCGACGTCCTGGTGGCCGGTGGCGGACCGGCCGGTCTGGCCGCCGCCATTCACAGCGCGCTGGCCGGCCTGGAGGCCGTGGTCGTCGAACCACGGACCGCGCCCGTGGACAAGGCCTGCGGGGAAGGCGTCATGCCCAGCGGCGTCGCCGCGCTGCGGGCGCTGGGCGCCGAGATCACCGGCAGGGAATTGCGCGGCATCCGCTACGTGCACGGCGCCGCCCGCGCCGAAGCGCTCTTCCGTGGCCGCAGTGGGCTCGGAATCCGTCGTACGGCCTTGCACAGTGCCCTGCACCAACGCGCTCTCCGCCTCGGCGTGCGGATCGTGCCCGGCAGAGTGGGCGAGGTGCTCCAGACCACGGACACCGTCACCGCCGGGGGATTCACGGCACGTTGGCTGATCGCCGCCGACGGCCTGCACTCCACCGTCCGCCGCGGCCTGGGTCTGGAGCTGCCGAGCGGCGCACACCGTCGCTACGGACTGCGCCGGCACTACCGTGTCGAGCCCTGGACGGACTTCGTGGAGGTTCACTGGTCAGGGCACGGTGAGGCCTACGTGACACCGGTCGCCGACGACCTGGTGGGTGTCGCGGTCCTCAGCCGCGTGCGTCGCGGCTACGACGAGCACCTGGGCGACTTCCCGGCGCTCACCGCCCTGCTGCGCGGGGCCCCGGAGACCGAGGTGCGGGGCGCCGGGCCGCTGCTGCAACGGGCACGGCGCCGAGTCGCCGGACGCGTCCTGCTCGTCGGTGACGCGGCGGGCTACGTGGACGCGCTCACCGGAGAGGGCATCGCCCTCGGGCTCGCGACGGCCGGAGCCGCCGTCCACTGCCTCGCGGCGGGTCGCGTGGAGGAGTACGAGCGGGCGTGGGCGCTGCTGACCCGCCGTCACCGGCTGCTGACCGGGGCTCTGCTGACGGCGAGCCGCCGTCCCGGCACCGCCCGCCTGATCGTCCCCATGGCGTCCCGGCTGCCCCCGGTGTTCACCGCCGCGGTCCACGCGCTGCAGTAGCGCGTACGGCAGAGCGGTCTCGCGGCCTGTTCGGGTGAGCCGAGTTCGGCTTCCCGTCCTCGCACGCGTCGGCGCACTGTACCTTTTGTGCGGGTTCATCGCGCTTACGGTCGGGCGGTTCAGGAAGTCGGTCGACACGGAGGCCGGTGAACGCACTGAACCGCGTGGGTGGTGCGGGAGCCGGGCAGGCGTGCCGGGCCGAGGAAGGGCGGAGCACGGTGAAGTTGATTCTGCAGGAGTTCCTGTCGCTCGACGGCGTGGCGCAGGGCCCCGGGTCGCCGGAGGAGGACACCAGCGACGGTTTCACGCGGGGAGGCTGGCTAGTACCGCACTTGGACGATGCGTTCATGCGGATCGTCATTCGCTGGATCGGCGATGCGGACGCGTTCTTGTTCGGGCGCCGTACCTATCAGAATTTCGCGCGTGACTGGCCGCAGATGAACGATCCGGACGACCCTGTCGCCTCCAGACTCAACGGCTTGCCCAAGTACGTGGCCTCGCACAGTCTGGCCGAGGCCGGCTGGGAGCCGACCACGATCCTCTCCGGTGATGTGCCGGCCCAGGTCGCCCAGGTGAAGCGGCAACCCGGACGGGAACTGCAGATCCATGGCAGTGCCCGCCTCGGTGCCTCGCTGCTGGCCGCCGGACTCGTCGACGAGGTCCGGCTGATGGTCGCGCCGGTGGTCGTGGGCAGTGGCCGGCGGCTGTTCCCGGAGGACGGCGTCCCGGCAGGGTTGCGCCTCCTGAGCAGCGAGACGACACCGAGCGGAGTCGCGGCCCAGGTGTACGAACCGACGGGACCGCCTCGGTACGGGACCTACGAGGCCGACGCGCCCTCCTGAGAAGAGCCTCTCCGGTCTTTCGTCCGGTCTCGTTCCGAATCGGTCTCTCGGGCGTTCGGCACCGGTGGCGACGTCGCTCATGAACCAGCGGGTGTCGTGAGGTGTCCGCGGCGGCCACAGCGGCCGGTCGGCCGTCACCGCCGCGGACCCGTGCGGTTGCGGGACGCGTGCGGGCGTCGTGGAATCAGCGGTTGCGGATGGCGCTGGTGGTGAAGAATCCGGTTGCCGCGGCGGCGACGAGAGCGCAGACAGACAACAACATGGTTCGACGCATGGGAGGTCCTCTCTGGATGAGCGTGGGCACGTACGTTGCACAACGCCGGTCATGCCTCCAGGGGCTCGCCGCTGTCCCGTACGCCACCCGCATGGACGCGATGTCGGGCGCCGGACCGCGGGCGGAGGGACGCGGAGCGAGCACTCCCCGCCTGTGGTAACGGCTGTTACCATGCCGATATGGCGAGGACACAAGTAGGCGCACGGATCGACGAAGACGTCCTGGAGCTTGCGAAGGCCAGGGCCAAGGACCGCGGGCAGAGTGTCGGCGAGTACCTGTCCCAGCTGGTCCTGGAGGACGCCGACGGCCTGCGCGCCCGAGGTCTGGACGCCGCCCGCCGCTTCCTCGACGAGCATCAGGACGTCTTCGACGAGGTCGAGGCCGAAGACGTCCGGCGGGCCGCCAAGGAGGCGCACGCAGCGTAATGGATCTGCACATCGACGTCCCCTGGATCCTGCAGGTCGCCGAGATCGCAGGCGCTGGGGATCCGGCCCCCGAGGACTACGGGGTGCCGGTGGCCGCGGTCGCCTGCCACAAGGCGCAGCTGCTTGAGCAGCCGGCGTACGAAGGCGCTTACGCGCGCGCCGCCGCGTTGGTGCACGTCCTTGGCCGGTGTCGGTGGCTGGAGCGCTCCAACATGGCCGTCGCGGCGGCTACGGGCGTGATGTATCTGGAGGCCTCGGGCATCCCCGTGAAACCGACCCGGGACGACGCCGTCGCGCTGCGTGATCTGCTCCGCGACCCCGCCTGCACCGCCGCGAAGATCGCCGTGTTGCTGCGCTCCTGGCCCGCGGTCACCTGATCCGCCGGTGACTGTCTGATCCAGGGATCGCCCGGCGACCGAGCCCGCCGCCTTCTGGGCGGGTCGGCACCTTCGGTGCGTCGGCTCTTCGGCGCGTCGGCTCTTCGGCCGGGCGGGTCGGCTCAGAGGACGCGCGCGACTCCCGCGTAGATACCACTGTCCTCAGGCTTGGGCCTGCGGGCCGACTTGAACCACTCCGTCGCCGTCACCAGGCCGGGCTCGACCAGTTCGAGACCGTCGAAGAAGCTCTGCACCCCCGCCCGGGTACGGAAACCGAGCTGGATGCCGCCCTTGGCGTACTCGGCGGTGACCTGTGCGGAAAGTTCCGGGAACAGGTCGGAGGAGGCGTGCGACAGCACCAGGTAGCTGCCCGAGGGCAGCGTGGCGATCAGGTTGCGGACGATGTCGTGGGCGTCCTGCTCATCGGGGATGAAATGCATCAGCGCGATCAACGACAGTGCGATCGGGCGGGTGAAGTCCAGGATGTGCCGGGCGTGTTGGACGATCTCCTCGGGCCGCCGCACATCGGCCTGGATGTAGTCGGTGACTCCCTCGGGCCGGCTGACCAGCAGCGCCTCGGCGTGACGCAGCACGATCGGGTCGTTGTCGGTGTAGACGACCTTCGCCGTCGGCGTGATGTCCTGGACGATCTGGTGGAGGTTGGGCTTGGTCGGAATCCCGGTGCCGATGTCCAGGAACTGGTCGATGCCCTGCTCGGCGAGCCAGGCGGACGCCCGGTGCATGAACTCGCGATTCTGCCGGGCCGCGTCCCGCGCCTCCGGCGGCAGCTTCTCGCCCACCGCCTCGTCGACCGGGTAGTTGTCCTTCCCGCCCAGCAGCCAGTCATAGACCCGCGCGGGATGCGCCTTGCTGGTGTCGAGCGCCGGAAACGACTGTCGGTCGATCGTCATGGAAGCTCCCATCGCACCACGAAAACGCGGCAGGCCGAGTGTTCGATCATCCTACTCGGAAGCGCCATGTGGTCTGTACGGTAAGGGAGTTGGACCGGCGGACCAACGGTGCGGACTTGCGCGTGCTCGGCCCACCATCGCGACAGTCGGTCCGCCCCGGCCGGGCACATGTCCGCCGGGCGGTTGGCGGCGGCGTCGGGGCTGGTGCTCACCTCGCCGGTGCTGTGGGGCGAGGTGGCCGTGACGGTGGCCGCGACCGTCCTGGAGACGATCAGCGGGTCCACCAGTGGTGCGGCGTCCGACGGTTCGGCGATGGACGGGATGCTGCGGCTGGTTGCCGTGATTTCCGTGGCCGGTGCCGGGCTGCTGGTCCCGCTCATCCGCTCCAACAGCGGCACGCCCACGGGGGAGTTCGGGGCGGCGGAGGAGGGCGATGCGGTTCCTGGAACGAGCTCGTAGGACCCAAAAAGGGTTGGGCGGGACGACGCCCCGGCTGGTAGCTTGCAGCAGGCCGTGACGTCGTGCGAGGAGGTGAGACCCATGAACGCTGTATGCATGTGGGTGCTCCCCCTGTTGGTCACGGTACGGCCCTTGACATAGGTGTCGCCGGGAGCGCCTCGACAACAAGGCACTCCCGAAAGGCAAGACCTATGCATTCACTGCAGTTCACTGCCGAGTCGTCGTCGAACGGCATGATCGAGCGCGACTTCATCGTGGGCGAGATCCCCGGCGTCCTGTGGTCTCCGGCTTCCGGCATCGATCGGGCACCCCTGGTACTCATGGGGCACGGTGGCGGTACCCACAAGAAGGCACCGGCCATGGCAGGCCGGGCACAGCGCCTCGTGTCCGGCTGTGGCTTCCACGTCGCCGTCATCGACGCGCCCGGTCACGGAGACCGGCCGCGCACGGCGCACGACGAGCAGGAGATCGCCGAGCTGTACCGGGCGAGGTCGGCGGGCGAGCCGGAAGGCCCGGTCGTCGTCCGCTACAACGCCCACCTCGCGGAGCGTGCCGTACCGGAGTGGCAGGCGACCCTGGACGCTCTCCAGGAACTGCCGGAGATCGGCGCGGAAGGGCCGGTCGGCTACTTCGGCATCAACATGGGCACCGCGATCGGAGTGCCGCTCGTGGCGATCGAACCCAGGATCACGGCAGCCGTCTTCGGTCAGCACTGGCCCGATGTCCTGGCCGAGAAGGCGAAGCAGATCACCGTCCCGGTCGAGTTCGACATGCAGTGGGACGACGAGCACATTCCGCGCGAGGCCGGACTCGCACTGTTCGACGCCTTCGCCTCGCAGGAGAAGACGTTGCACGCCAACGCCGGCAGGCACAAGGAACTGCCCAGGTTCGAGGCCGACAGCGCGGTGCGGTTCTTCGCCCGGCACCTCGGCCGGGTCGGCGTCACCTCATCGACGTGACGTGACGTGACGTGACGTGACGTGACGTGACGTGACGTGACGTGACGTGACGTGAACTGAGGGATATCGGCGTCCGGCCACCGGTCGGCGCCGATACGTCGGCGCGTCCCGACAGAGCGTCATGCCGCGATGACCTTCGGCCTTGTTACCGGTCCGCGCTGCCGAGCCGACGTTGTACGGGACGGCTGCTCGGGTCTCGCGTGATCGCCGATCTGTGCCGTGCGGGACCTCTCGTGTCGGGTTTTGAATCGCGCTTTACACATGGACTGCAACCGCGGACGAGCGTCCGGAGTCCAACAATGCAGTGAGGCAGGCACGATTGTGAGCCGGGGTAGATGTGAAGCGACGTAGCGGTATATCGATGGCACTCGTCATGGTTGCGGTGCTGGCGGGCACCAGCGCCTGTGGCGGGGGGACACCGAAGGCGAGTTCCGACGACGGAAAGGGCGGGTCGGCAAAACCGACGGCCAGCGCGAAGCCGTCTCCATCGAAGCCCGCGGGGCCACCGATGCTGCTGGAGACGATCACGCCGCAGACCGGTGCCACGGTCGGCGTCGCGATGCCGATCTCGGTGATATTCACCAATCCGGTGGGCGCGAAGGCCCGCGCCGATGTCGAGAAGCACATGAAGGTGACCAGCTCCCAGCCGATGTCGGGCGCGTGGCACTGGTTCGGGGACCGGCGGGTCGACTGGCGGCCCAAGTCGTACTGGGCGGCCGGTACGAAGGTGAAGATCACCGCCGACATGAAGGGCGTGGCCAACGGCAACGGCCGCTACGGCACGCGTTCCTACGTGCACGACTTCACCGTCGGCGACGATGTCCGCGCGGATGTGTCCGTCACCGGACACACCATGAAGGTCACGAAGAACGGCGCGCCCGTGCGCACCCTGTCGATCAACGCGGGGAGTGCCGAGTACCCCACGTGGAACGGCGTCATGGCGGTGATCGACAAGCAGGAGAAGGTCCACATGACCTCGTGCAGCGTCGGCATCAGCTGCACCAAGGGCGCCGCCAACTACTACGACCTGACCCTTCCCTGGGATGTCCACCTCACCCAGTCAGGCACCTACGTCCACTACTCGACGGGTGACCCGAACCCCGGCAGTGGCAGTGCCCGGGGCTCGCACGGCTGTGTCCACCTGTCGATGTCCGACGCGAAGTGGTTCTACGGCCAGGTCAAGCAGGGTGACCCGGTGTCCGTCACGGGCTCCCCGCGGGCGAAGGCCTCGGCCGACAACGGCTACGCCGCCTTCAACCTGAGCTGGGACCAGTGGCTGGCGGGCAGCGCGAGCGGAGAATCCACCGCGGGGTGACGTGCGCCGATGAACCGGGCGGTCAGAAGAGCATGGCCAGATCGCCCGGTCGCACCCGGGCCGTGACGGGGAGGGCGGCCTCGACCTCCCCGTCGGCGCCGTAGGGAACAGGCCGGTCGGCCTCGATACGGATCTCCCGGCCCCGCAGGATCACCACTTCCGGCCGCTCGGTGTGGGCGCCGGTCTTCAGCTCGTTCATCAGGGTGAAGAACAGGCGGCGCGGGGCCTCCCGGATCATGACGACGTCCAGCAGGCCGTCGTCCACCCGGGCGGCCGGGGCGATGATGCGTCCGGAGCCGTAGTAGGCGGAGTTGGCGGCCACTACGGTGTAGCCGCGGTGGAGGTGTTCGGCTCCGTCGACGGTGACGCGGTACGACGCCGGACGCCAGCCGGTGACCGCGCGCAGACCGCCCGCGTAGTACGAGGCGGCCCCGCGCAACACGCGCGCGTGATTGGCGTGCTGATTGGCGAGGGCGTCGACGCCCGCGTAGACGCTGCCCAGGACCACGGTGCGGGAGTGCACCGCCGATTCCACCTCGATGGTGTCGACGCGGCGCGGCTCGTGATGCAACAGAACCTGAGCCAAGTCCGTTGCGTTGGTGGGCAGTTGGAGCGCGCGGGCGAAGTCGTTGCCGCGGCCCGCCGGTATCAGGCCCAGTACGGTGTCCGTCCCGCTGAGAGCGCCGCCGATTCCGCCGGCGATCCCGTCACCGCCGACGGCGAGGACGACCCGGCCCTGCTCCCCGGCACGGAGTGCGAGCTCCTGCGCGTGGGCCAGGCTGCGGCTGTACTCGGTCTCCAGTCCGGCTCCGGCCTCCCGCAGCAGGCGGGCGACCGGGAGCAGCGCAGCCGCCCCGGTGGAGCCGCCCGCGGTGGGGTTGACGACGGCGGTGAACTGTCGCATCGGTGTGCCTCCGGGCGGTGACGGGTGGGGCGGAGCGGGGCGGGGTGGGGCAGGGGCGGAGCCTGAGCCCGGCCACGGTTTTCGAAGCCGAAGCCGAAGCCGAAGCCGGATCCTGAGCAAGGCAACGGCGTGGGTGCCGGAGCCCGATGACGCGCCGGCGGCCCAGGGCCGCCGGGAGGCGTTCGCGACGGGAGTCAGTCGATGGGCAGCAGGATCCCGGGATTGAGCAGGCCGTCGGGGTCCAGCCGCGCCTTGACGGCCAGCAGGGCCTCGATGCCCAGTGGTCCCGCCTCCCGGAGATACCAGTCGCGGTGATCCGTTCCCACGCCGTGGTGGTGGCTGATGGTTCCGCCCGCGCCCAGGACGGCCTCGTTGGCGGCCTCCTTGGCCGGTGCCCAGTGGGCCACGGCGTCCTCGCCCTGGGCGGAGACCACGGTGAAGTAGAGCGAGGCACCGTTCTCGTAGACGTGCGAGATGTGGCACATCACCAGGGGCGGGGTTCCCGCGGCGGAGAGCGTCTCGGTCAGCGCGGTGCGCACGGCGGCGTAGAGCTCGGGAACACGTGACCAGAAGGTCGCGGTCTCCAGGGTCTCGGCGAAGGCCCCGGCGTCGAGCAGTGAGTCGCGCAGGTAGGGCGCCGAGTAGCGGCCGTGCGCCCAGCGTTCGCCGGGCTCGGCCCCCAGGTAGGTCCCTCCGGCGGCGCGCAGGACCGCGGCGGCCCGCTCGCGCCGGTACGCCGTGTCCTCCTCGGTCCCCTCGTACCCGGCGATCGCCGTGCATCCGGCGTTCGTCGGTGCCCCGGCCGAACCGATGGCGTCGGGCTGGGCGAGACCGATGAAGGTCTCGGTCTCGTCGGACAGCCGCAGTACCGTGGGGCGCGGTCCGTCCTGGGCGAGCCTGCGCAGAGCGGTGGCGCCCTCTTCGAAGGAGGCGAACCGCCACCCCTCGTAGACCCGGGTCCGGGGCAGCGGCCTGATCCGTACGGTGACGGAGGTGATGACCCCGAAGGCGCCCTCGGAACCGAGGATCAGCTGCCGCAGGTCGGGGCCCGCCGCCGAGCGGGGTGCGCGGCCCACGTCCAGGGTGCCTTCCGGGGTCGCGAGGGTGAGACCGAGGACCATCTCGTCGAAGCGGCCGTATCCGGCGGAGGCCTGTCCGCTGGAACGGGCGGCGGCGAATCCGCCGATGGTGGCCCACTCGTAGGACTGGGGGAAGTGCCCGAGGGTGAACCCGTACTCGGCCAGGAGCGCCTCCGCGTCGGGGGCGCGCAGGCCCGGCTGGAGGGTGGCGGTGCGGGAGACGGGGTCGATGTCGAGCAGGCCGTTCATACGGCGCAGGTCGAGGGCGACGAACGCGCTCCGCTCGGGGGCGAGGCCGCCGACGACGGAGGTACCGCCGCCGAACGGGACGACGGCGAGGCCGTGTTCGGCGCAGGCGCGCAGTACGGCGAGCACCTCGTCGTGGGTGGCGGGCAGGACGACGGCCGCGGGGGCGTCCCCGGCGTCGCCCGCGCGGATCTTCAGCAGATCGGGCGTGGACTTTCCGCGGGTGTGCCTGATCCGGCTCTCCGGGTCGGTGAGCACGTGGTCCGCACCGCCGACGGCGTCCGCCAGCGCACTCAGGGCGGGAGCCGACGGGGGCTCGGGGAGGGAGATCTCCTCCAGTGCGCGTACGTCGGTGTCCCGCGGTTTGACGCCGAGCAGATCCCGCAGCAGGCCGGTCACCGAGTCGGGCAGCGGCGCCGCCTTGGCGGGGTCGCCCCAGCCACTCCACAGCATGTCCATGAACGTAGTCCTCATCGGTCGGTTCGCGACGCGCCGTCTCCCGCACGGCCGCACAGGGCGTTACACTGTTACACATGACGCCTATTCGTCACAACCACTCGGACAGTGATCCCGTCCTCGACGCCGTACGCGACTGCGTCCTGGCGGTCGGCGTCCGGCGCACCACCCTGACGGACGTGGCCCGCCGCGCCGGCGTCTCGCGCATGACGCTCTACCGGCGCTGGCCCGATGTGCGGTCGCTGGTCGGCGATCTGATGACCCGTGAGTGGGTCGACGTGGCGACCCGCGCCATGCCGGAGCGGCGGCCGGGCCAGGACACGCGCTCCCTGATCGTGGACGGTCTGGTGACCGGGGTCGAGGCCTTCCGGGCCCACCCGCTCTTCCGCAAGATCATCGACGTCGATCCCGAACTGCTGCTGCCCTACGTACTGGACCGCCGCGGAGCCAGTCAGGAAGCTCTCCTGGGGCTCCTCGCCGACACCCTGACGGAGGGCCACGCCGACGGGTCGGTGCGGCTCGCCCCCACGAGACGGCAGGCCCGTGCCGTGCTGCTCGTGGTCCAGTCCTTCACCCTGTCGCTGCGGACGATGACCGACGAGGACGACCCCGAACTGACCAGCACCGCCTTTCTCGACGAACTGCGCATCCTTCTGGAGAGGACCCTCACGCCATGAGCCCCACCAGCAGCCCCACCAGCAGTCCGTCCGGCCCGGCGGCCCCGGCCCCCGGATCGTCGCTCTCCGCCGCCCG
This sequence comes from Streptomyces sp. NPDC005784, assembly GCF_042871525.1. Classification (NCBI taxonomy): domain Bacteria; kingdom Bacillati; phylum Actinomycetota; class Actinomycetes; order Kitasatosporales; family Streptomycetaceae; genus Streptomyces; species Streptomyces sp. NPDC005784. The sequence continues at coordinate 18,938 of NZ_JBIAIQ010000008.1, read as the reverse complement.
CCGCCGCCGTGAACTGGCCGAGGCCGTGGACGGCGACGTGGTGGACGTCCTGGTCGTCGGACTCGGCGCCACGGGCGCCGGGGTCGCCCTCGACGCCGCCGCGCGCGGTCTCAGCGTCGTCGCCGTCGACGCCCACGACCTCGCCTTCGGCACGTCGCGCTGGAGCTCCAAGCTCATCCACGGCGGACTGCGCTACCTGGCCTCCGGGCAGCTCGACGTCGCCCACGAGAGCGCGGTCGAACGCGGTGTCCTCATGGAGCGCACCGCCCCTCACCTGGTGCGGGCCCAGCCCTTCGTCCTGCCCCTGACCCCGTTGGTGTCGCGCGGTCAGGCCTCCCTGGCCTGGGCCGGCTTCCGGGCCGGGGACACGCTGCGGCTGGCGGCCCGCACCTCCCGCGCCACCCTGCCCGCGCCGCGCCGCCTTTCCGCGGTGGAGGCCCGCCACCTGGCACCGACGGTCCGCCCCGGCGGCCTGCGCGGCGGCCTGCTGTCCTGGGACGGCAAGGTGACCGACGACGCCCGCCTCGTCACCGCGCTCGCCCGCAGCGCCGCCGCCCACGGCGCGAAGATCCTCACCCGGGTCAGGGCCCTGGAGATCGGCGGGACCGGCGCCCGCGTCCGCGACGAACTCACCGGAGAACAGGGCGAGATCGGGGCCCGCGCGGTCATCAACGCGTCCGGTGTGTGGGCGGGCGACCTGGTCGACGGCATCCGTATCCGTCCCTCGCGCGGAACCCATCTGGTGCTGCGCGCCGACCTGTTCGGACCGCTGCCCACCGGACTGCACATCCCGATCCCGGGCGAGACCAATCGGTTCGTCCTCGTCCTGCCGCAGGACGACGGCCGGGTGTACGTCGGCCTGACCGACGAACCCGTCGACGGTGACATACCGGACGTGCCTCAGGTGCCCGAGTCGGACATCGGCTTCCTGCTGGACGTTCTGGGTTCCGCCCTGGACACACCGGTGAGGCGACGTGACGTCGTCGGCGCCTTCGCGGGGCTGCGCCCCCTGTTGGACACCGCGCCGACACGGTCGGGGGAGACGGCCCGCACCTCCGACATCTCGCGCCAGCACGCCGTCCTCACCTCCGGCGAAGGAGTGATCACCGTGGTCGGCGGCAAGCTCACGACCTATCGCCGCATGGCGCAGGACGCGGTCGACGCGGCGGTCGAGGCCCGGAGCCTCCGCGCCGGTCCCTCGACGACCGCCTCCCTGCCGCTGGTCGGAGCCGCCGCCCCGCACCGGCTCGGCTCGCTGGCCGCCCCCGGCCATCTGATCCGTCGCTACGGAGCCGAGGCCCCCGCCGTCCACGCGCTCGGCGCCCGCGACCCCGAGCTGAACGAGCCCGTGGTGCCCGGACATCCCGTCACGCGGGCCGCGCTGCTGTGGGCCGTGCTGCACGAGGGCGCCCTCGACGAGGCCGACCTCCTGGACCGGCGTACCCGCATCGGCCTCGTGCCGCAGGACCGGGCCGCGGCTGTGCCCGCCGCCCGGGAAGCCCTTGACGCGGCCGCCGCCAGGCCCGCCTGACACATCGCCACGGACGGACGCGGCGACGGCTCGTACCCGCACCCGAAACACCCTCCGGAAAACGGTGGGGCAGGCCGGCGGATCCCACGACGAGCCTCGCCGCACCGTCCATTGGCGGCACGCACATCGCGTGTCGGCCCGGCCACCACGGCTGTGGAGTCCTGGTTCCCGAGACTGACCTCATGAGTGAAGAAGCCGGACCACCGGCGTCCGCCGCACGACGCGAACGTCAGCAGACGGTTGTCATGGCGACCATCACCGTCCTGGCGGGCGCGGTCGACGCGGTCAGCCTTTTGACCATGGGGCACGTCTTCACCGCGCTGGCCACGGGCAATCTGCTCTTCCTTTCCTTCGCCGTCGCCGGTGAGGGACAGGTGCCGGTGGCCCGCCCCGCCATCGCCCTGATCGCCTTCGTCCTGGGGGCCGCGGCCGGGGCCCTCGCCACCCGCGGTCTCGTCACACGACACCGGCACTGGTTCGCGGCCGCCCTGGCCGTCGAAGGGGCACTCCTCGCGCTCGCCGGTGCCACTGCAATGTGGCGGAACGGATCCGGCTCACTCACCGACCACCCGGACAACCTGGTCATCGCCCTGGTCGGCTTCGCCATGGGCCTGCGCGCGGACACCGCCCTGCGCGCGGCTGTTCCCGGCATGCCGACACTGCTGGTCCAGGTGTCGCTGGTCCGCCTCATCCACGGCCTCACCGGCGCCACTTCCGCGACCCCGCAACGCCGTACGAGCCGGGTACGGCTCGTCGCGACCGTCGTCGGCATCTTCGCGGGCGGTGCCCTCGGCACGCTCATCACACCATGGGGTACCGGCCATGCGCTGCTCACCATCGCGGCCGCGGTCCTGATCATCGCCGCACTCAACATGCTTCTGGCGCGGTACCGCCTGCTGACCCCGGAACTCATCGGCTGAACACCCGCCGGACCACTCCGCTCCGCGACGGCGAGCCGCAGGGAGCACCTGAGCTGCCCAAGTCGAGTGCGCAAGCCTGGACCGGCAGGCTGTTGCGGGAAGGACCGTCAGTTTCCCCCGTCCATTGTCGGGATCAAGTGTGGGGCACGGGCTCCGAGGACGCCGAGGACCTCGTCCAAAGCCGTCCTGTGGAGCTCCTGGAAGAAGTCGCGGTCGATCCTGTCCTGGCGGGCCCAGATGCAGGCGAGTGACGCCGCGCAGAGCTGGGCCAGCACGCTGGTGAAGTCCTCGGCGCGGATGGTCCGGATCAGGCCGGACTCGACGAGCGGGCCGGGGAAGTCCTCCAGGTACATCGCCGCGTCGTACTTTTCGTCCTCGCGCGCGGCGGGGTCGTCGAGGATTCCGACGAGCAGGACCGCCCGCTCCTCGGGCGAGAACTCAACCCGTCTCTCCAGCCGGGTCTCATCCGCGGTGCGGGGCCGCCCCCTTCCGAACAGCCCCTCCAGCCAAGTCCCCATCTGCAACAGATCCTCGATCCCGTCCGCATTGTGCCCTTGCCGCTGCCGACCACTCCACCGGCGACACCGCCCACCATTCTGCCGTCCGCCGTCTCGAGCGACTCGCGGACAAAGCCGGCTTCCGCCGTCCCGCCGATCCGTGCGTAACTTGTGACGATCAGTCCGCTGCGCTTGGGTAGGCGACGTGAGCCCAGAACCGTCGTTCGACGACGTATACAACCCCACGCTTGAAGAGATGACCGCGTGGGCTTACGCGCCTGACGCGCAGGACCCGGTCTCCCAGGACTGGGACCTCGTCGCAACGCGCCCAGCCTTCGGCTCGCTCTTCTTGACTCTTGCCGCCGACAGGCAGTGCCCTCAGCGCCGCTTCTTTCTCGGCTGCCTGTACCTCCTGGCCGGCGATGCCGTGCGTACCCGCTTCCGGATCATGCCCGAGGAGAGTCTGATCGAGCTGACCGGCGAAGCGATCTTGATCGGAGAAGTCCGGGTCAGCACGTGGGCGGCGCGGACGCGAACCCTGGTCGGTGCTCCCGAATCGTTCGTATACGAGGACTGGTGCGACCCGCGGGGATTGGCCAGCGCACCGTAGCCAACCGCGGCCGCCCCGCGTCAACGCTCTCGGCGTCGGGCCTGCTGCCTCAACACCTGTGCCAGGGTGGACAGTTCCTCATGCGCCAGTCGCCCCAGCAGCGCTCCGTCGAAGACGACGACGCCCACCCCGACCAGCCAGGACTGGACGACCAGGACGGTACCGAAGGGACCGTAAGTGACGGCGCTGGAGGCGATCAGCGGTGAGAAGACCAGACGTGAGAAGACCCGGAGACCGAGCAGGCCCAGGGAGGTCAGGGCCGCGCCGGGAAGCAGGGCCCTCGGGGCGATCCGTCCGCCGAGCAGCATCCACTGCGACCACCAGAAGAACAGGACCGCGGTCAGGGTCGCGGTCAGCGTGCCGACGGCCGAGTGGCGCCACAGCGTGGTGGTCGCGGACACGTAGAGGGATCCGATGAGCACGGCGAGCCACAGCACTTGGCGCCATCTCGCGTACCAGCGGGCCGGGGGCAGGTCCCAGACCTTCTCGTAGCCGGTCTGTACCGCCGCTCCGAAACTCAGACCGAAGACGGCGAGGGCGGCAAGTCCGAACGCGGTCGTGGTCTGCAGTACCTGGGCGGGCCCCGCGAACAACCGCGCGACCTGGTCCCGGGCGGCGCTCGATACGCCGAGTCCGTCCCCCAGCCACTGCGCGAACCCCCGTCCGTGCGCCGGGTCGGCGGCGGAGACGACGATCAGGAGCGGCACCAGGGTCAGGAATCCGAGCGCCGCGAAGCCCAGCGACCTCTGTCCCAGTTCGATCTCTCTGCTCCGCCGCCATCCCCGGCCGGCCGGGGAATCACGCAGCACCCGGCACAGCCGTACCCGCAGGGTCGGTCCGTCGTGGTGGTCGGCGGCTGCTTGAGCCTTCTTCGGCATGCAGGTCGATTACCACAGATGGGGACAGTGCCAACAGCTTTGGGAGAAGCCCGTATTGGTTCCGCCTCTGCCGGATCCCCGTGCGGGGCGGTCGCCGGTGGGCCGTCCATGCCTCGCGGCATGGGGCGGGCCCGGCCGGACGTCGAGCGGTCCGGCCGGGCCGAGGAGTACCGCGGTGGGGTCAGCCCAGTGCGAACTTCTGGGCGGGCGCGCCGTTGCAGTCCCAGATCTGGAGGCGGGTGCCGTTGGCGGTGGCGCCGTCGGGGGAGTCCAGGCAGCGGCCCGACTGCGGGTTGAGCAGGGAGCCGTCGGCCTGTTGCTGCCAGATCTGGCCTCCGGCCGTGCCGCAGTCCCACAGTTCGACCTGGGTGCCGTTGGCCGTGCCGTTGCCGATGATGTCGAGGCAGCGGCCCAGCGTGTGCAGCCGGCCGTCCGAGCTGTGGAACCAGTGCTGGTCGACCGCGTACGACTGGCAGCCCCACAGCTGTACGGCCGTGGCGTTGGACCCGTTGTCGTCCCCGGCCACGTCGGCACAGGAGCCGCCCGGTCCTGCGACGGGTGCGCCCGCGTTGACGGCGAACCTCTGGGCGGCGGAGCCGTTGCAGTCCCAGATCCGCAGGCGCGTGCCGTTGGCGGTGGCGCCGTTGGGGGAGTCCAGGCAGCGGCCCGACTGCGGGTTGAACAGCGAGCCGTCGGCGCGCTGCACCCACTTCTGTCCTCCGACCCCGTTGCAGTCCCAGAGTTCGACCTGGGTGCCGTTGGCGGTGCCGTTGCCGATGATGTCCAGGCACCGGCCGATGGTGGCGAGGGATCCGTTCGCGTTGTGCGTCCAGTACTGGTCCTCGGCGTAGGACTGGCAGTTCCACAGCTGTACGGCGGTGCCGTTCACCCCGGTGTCGTCCGCGGCGACGTCGACGCACTGGTTTCCGGGGCCGGTGATGGTGCCTTGCGGGCCGTTCGGGATGTTGGTCTGGCCCGAGTAGCCGACGGAGACGATGTTCGCCTGTACGGAGTTCTCGGCCGCGTCGGTCGGATAGCCCGACACCATCACGCCCTCGAAGAACGTCCCCATGTTCCAGTTGCTGTTGTCGCCACCGGTGCCCAGGATGATGCCACCCTCCTGCTGCATCGGCCGGTAGCCGCCCCGTGTGGGCAGGGCACCGTCCCACCAGGTCGACAGGCCGCCCGCTTGCGCGTTGCCGCCCTTCAGCGCGTAGGTGGTCTGCCCGTTGTTCTTCAGGACGGCCGTGACGTACGTGCTGTTGTTGCCCTTGTTCGCGGTGTTGGAGCCGTTGTCGCCCTGGAACATGCCGTTCTCCAGGTCGGCTTCGATCCAGGGGCCGGAGCCACTGCAGGGCGCGAAGTAGCAGGTGGTGGCGATGGACACCGCGTCCATGTGGCCGTTGCCGGTGTCGGCGGGGGTGGACTCCGCGTTGCCGTAGTCGAAGCAGCAGGCGGAGCCGACGTGGGTGCCGCTGGCGACCATGTAGGCGCCTTCAGGCTGGCCGTTCACGGCGACGCCCGAGGCGGCGCCGTGCGAGCGGTAGCCGACGCCGGGGGAGATCCAGATCCCGTACACCTTGTGGCCGCCGGCGGTGACGGCCAGTTCACTCGCGTCCGCACCCCGGTCGGCACCCATTCCGGCCGTGCCCGCGGGGCCGGGGAAAAGGTCGTTGTGGCGGGACGTCTGGTCGTACACCTTGGAGATGTTGCACGTCGTGTTCGCGCAGAAGCTGTCCTGCTGGGCGGCGTTCGCGTAGCCGCCGGCCGACAGCAGCCCGATGTCGGAGGTCGCGCCGTCGGAGGCGCGGGTGACCTGATAGAGCGGGCCGTTGTACGCGGAGAACAGTGCGCGGGTCGTGCTGTGGGCGGCTACGCAGGGGGTCCCCGCGCCCGCGTAGATGTCGCACGGCTGTGATCCCGCCGCCTGCGCGACACCGGGCATCGCGACCAGGACGGTCACCAGGAGGCCGAGGGTGGCGGCGACGGACAGCAGGGCGCGACGCAGTCGAGCCAGTCGGTGCACCGGCCCGGCCGCCGGTGACGGGAAGAGACGCGAGGAGGCAGATCTTCTTCTGCGCATGTGTGCTCCCAAGGTGGAGGGTGGAGCTACAACTCGCCCTCGGAACAGCCGAGTTCAGGCTGCCTGACGACTGAGTCGGAAGTTACGCGCGTTGGTTGATTGCGTCAATATTTGTTGCTTTCCTTTCTGGTCGACCCTTCCCTATGTCCGAACGTGTGGCTTTGTGGCAATCAAGGGCGGTGTGGCGGGCTGCTCCGCCGCGGCCTTCTCGTCGTACGGGAATGCCGGTGCCGACCCGGACGTATGGGGTGCTGCCGCCGCGTACCGCCCGCCGTGACCCGGGCCGCCTCCGGAGCGGGACCGACCTGATTCGGCTGGATCGTCCCGTAAGTCGTCGAGTCCCCAGGGGACGCCCTGAACAGCGGTGTGCGACCCGGAAATTGAAAAGCCTACGACGACCGAAAAGCGCCTACTGCGGCCCGCCGGAGTTTTTTTGACCGGCTCTGCTGTGCAACATTCGGGCGAGGTCGAGTAACACCCTTGGAGGGGAAACGCGTTGTCGCCCACCACGGGATCCGAACACCGGTCCCTGCACGTCCTCACGCCATCCAGTGACGAATCCCTTACCACCGAATGGGCCGGTGGAAAAGGGAAGAACCTGCACACCCTGACCGCGTCCGGATTTCAAGTACCGCGCTGGTCGATCATCGGCCTGGACGTATTCGCGGAATTCTGCCGCGACAGCGGACTGGACGAGCACCTGGCACGGCTGCTCACCGACGGCTGGGAGTCGAACCCCGGCCGAGTCGCCGCGGAGATCGCGCGTCTCATCGAGGCCGCACCGATCGAGGACCGCATCACCGACGCCATCGGACTGGCCTACGGACTGGCCGGCGGCGGCGCGGTGGCCGTCCGCTCGTCCGGCGCGCAGGAGGACGGCGCACGTCACTCCTTCGCCGGACAGTTCGACAGCTTCCTCAACGTCCGCGGCCTCGGCGAGGTCGTCGCCCACGTCCGCCGCTGCTGGGCCTCCGCGTTCTGCGAACGCTCCCTGCGCTACCGTGCGCAGCACCGGCTGCCGCCCGGCGCCGGTGGCGTCGCCGTCATCGTGCAGCGCATGGTCGCCGCCGAGCGCAGCGGCGTGCTGTTCACCGCCGACCCGGCGACCGGACGCTCCGACCGGTATGTCGTCAGCGCCGTCCACGGGCTGGGGGAGGGGCTGGTCTCGGGCGCGGTCGACGCCGACACCGTCGTCCTCGACGCAACCACCGGCGAGCCGCTGACCACGGTGATCGGCGACAAACGGGAGCGCTACGACGCCGGATCCGGAGCCGGCTGCCGGGTGTCACCCGTCGTCGGCGAGGATCGCGCCACTCCGGTCCTGACCGCCGCCGACCTCGCCCGGCTGCACGAGACCGGGGTCCGCGTCACCGCTCACTACGGCGCCCCCCAGGACATCGAATGGGCCATCGCCGACGACACGCTGTGGATCCTGCAGAGCCGACCGGTCACCACCCTCGGCCCGGCGAGCGGCTCCGCGCCGGAGCCCGGGGGAGACCTGCGGATCTGGGACAACTCCAACATCATCGAGAGCTTCAGCGGCGTCGTGTCCCCGCTCACCTACAGCTTCGCCGCCGACACCTACGCGAAGGTATACGACAGTTACGCCCGCGCCCTGGGTGTCCGCGGCGAGGAACTGCGCGCGGTGCAGGAGTGGACCCCGCACCTGCTCGGCTATGTCCACGGCCGGGTCTACTACAACCTCTTCCACTGGTACCGCATGGTGCGCCTCGCCCCGCTGTACCCGCTCAACCGGCGCGTCCTGGAGAAATCCCTCGGCGTCGCCGAGAGCATTTCCGACGAAGTCGCCGACACGCTCCATCCGTTCACGCCCCGGACCGGACTGCGCGGCCGGATCGCACGCCTGACACGTACGACGATCTTCGCCGCGAGATTCCTCACCATCCGGAAATCCGTGGAGACGTTTCACCGGGATTTCTATCGCGCGTACACGGTATTCAACAATGTCGACTACGACGCGCTGCCCGGACACGAGACCTACCGCCGTTTCCGGCGACTGCAGCGGGAACTCATCGAGAAATGGGGCCCGATGCAGATCCTGGACGCGACGATCCTGCTCTCCGTGGGACTGCTCGCCCTGCTCACCCGCAGATGGCTCCCCGCGGCGCCCGAATGGTTCACCTGGGCCGCGGCAGCCCCCGGCGGCGCCGTCGAGTCCGCCGAACCGGTCTGGGCACTGCGCGAGTTGGCCGCCCAAGCGCGCGCCGACACCAGGATCCTGCACCTCCTGGAACACGTCCCCGACTCCGACGTCCGCAGGGCGCTGCGCGGCGGCGGCCACACCCGGTTCCTGGCCGCCGTCGACGCGTACATCGCCGACTACGGCTACCGCAGCCCCGACGAACTCAAGTTGGAGGTCCCCGACCTGCACGAGAACCCGGCCGGACTCTTCCCACTGCTGCGCGACGCGCTGTCGGAGACCGGCGACAGTCACGGGCCGGACCGCGGCGGCGAGGCCGACGCCTACCTCGACCAGCATCTGCGCGGCCCGCGCCGCATGGTGTACGAACTAGTGCGGAGCAAGGCCCGCACGGCGCTCACCGACCGGGAACGGCTCAGGTTCTGCCGTACCCGCGCCTTCGGAGCGGCCAAGCGCATGCTGCGCGCACTGGGCCGCGACCTTGCACGCGCCGGAGCGATCGACACCTGGGACGACGTGTTCCTGCTGCGCCTGGAGGAGGTCCGGGGCGCCTACGAGGGCATGATCGCCCACACCGAACTGCGGGATCTGGTCGTGCTGCGCCGCAGGCAACTCGCCGCCGACACCGCGCTGCACGCCCCTTCCCGCTTCACCACCCGCGGCGCCCCGTACTGGTCCGGCAACCTGGAACGGGCCGGCTGGACGGGCGGCCCGGCCGCCCGCAGCGGTGCCCGCGAGCTGAGCGGCGTCCCCTGCTGCCCCGGCGTCGCCGAAGGGCCCGCCGTGGTCACCGACACCCCGCGCGACATCGGCGGCGGCATCCTGCTCACCTACCGCACCGACCCGGGGTGGGTGACCGCGCTGTCCTCGGCCGCCGCCCTCGTCATCGAACGCGGCAGCCCGCTCACTCATGTCGCGGTCGTGGCGAGGGAGTTGGGCATTCCGACCGTGGTCCAGGTGAAGGGCGCCACCACCGAGATCAGCACCGGCACCCGGCTGCGGGTCGACGGCGCCGCCGGGACGGTCACCGTCCTGGCCGACCCGCCCCGCGACAGCACGACCGCCGCCCCGGACAGCCCCCGAACGGAGACCCATCAGTGATCCTCAGCGAGGAACGGCTGCAGGACCTGCTCGACAAGTCCCTCGCCGAACTGCCCCCCGGCGACTGGGCCGTGACCCTGGAGGGATCCATCGCGGAGGGATTCGGCAACCCCTCCTCCGACATCGACTTCCTGCTCATCGGCCGCTGCGACGACGACCCGCCGACCATGCCGTCGCTGCTGTTCGTGGACGGCCGACGGGTGGAGATCCGCACCCGGTCGGTGCGCCAACTCGCCGACCAGCTACGGGCGGTGGAGGAGGGTGCCAAGCGGCCAGGCCGGCTCTCCGAGGATCTCCTCAACCGCTGCCAGCGGGTGCTGCACAGCCACCCGTTGCGCGGCCACGCCCTGGTCGAGGAGGTGAAGGCGACCATCCCCGTGGAGCGGTTCCGCCGAATCGCCGCCGACTGGTGGGCGCACCGGGCCCGTCAGTCCCTGCGGCACGCGATGGCGCTGCTGTGCCTCGGCGAGGGCGACGAGGCCGTCGACTGGAACCGCGCCGCACTCGTGCAGAGCGTCAAGTCATGGGCGGCCAGCCTGGGCGAGACCTATCTCGAACCCAAGTGGCTGTCCATGCAACTGGACCGGGCCGGCCGGGCGGACATACGCGACCGTTACTGGGAGCTCGAAGCGGCCCCTCCCCGGCTTGGCGAGGCAGACACCGACGCCGCCCGAGCCCACCTGACCGCCTGCCTCGACTTCGCCGAGGAACTCGGACTCACCGACGTTCCCCGGCAGCCCGAGCGGCTCACCGTCCGACGTGTGGCCGGGGTGACCACCTGGCAGACCGGCGAACGGGTCCACGTCGTCCGCGGCCGGCGCGATGTGTTCGCCCTCGGCGCCGACGCCGGAGCCGTCTGGCGCTCCCTCGTCCTGGGCAAGCCGCTGCCCCGCGTCCTGGCCCGGGCCGCCGGCACCGGCGTCACGGACCCCGGCCCACTGCTCGCCGTCTTCCTGCGCTACGGACTGATCCGCCTCGCCTGGAAGGGCGGCGGCACCGTCACGCCCTCGCTGCCGCTCGCCGCCCCGCCCGGACCCGTAACCCCGCCGCCCTCCACCGCGCAGCCGCTGCTGTCGGTGCGCGGCGCGGCCGTCGGCGGACCGCGCGCCGTCGACCTGATGCCCGTGCCGGCCGACCGGTTCGCCGCCGCGGCCATGGCCCTGGTGTGGTCCAACGTGGTCGTCGAGAACGCCGTCGAGGATCTGACCGGGGCCCTGCAACGCGGCCAGTGGCGGGTCGCCGAACTCACCGCGCGGCGCGCCGTGCACGCCGCGCTGCGCGGACTGGCCAGCGCCCACGGGGTCAACCCACTGCCCGCCGACGCCGACCTCGTACGCCGTATGGATCTGCTGCCGCCCAACACCCGGCCGATCGGGGTACGCGCAGGGGAACTGCTGCAGCTCGGCGTGGACTGGGCGAAGGACGGCGACGCTCTCCTCGGGGAGCTGCGCTTCTTCATCGCCCTGGTACGCGGGGCCGTGGGCGCCGACTCCTTCCCGCTCTCCTTCGACTCCGCGGACACCTGGCGGGCGACCCTGCAACTTGGCCACGACTGGCTGCGCATCGGCGCCCATCTCGGCGCGGAGCTGCCCATCGAAGAGGCCCGCGACCTGCTGTCCGGCAACGGGACCCAGCCCCACCAAGCCCCGTGACGGCACCGGGCTCCCGAACAGTGCCGCACCCCACGTTCCGCACGGAGGATGCACCGATGTCCGATCCGATGGTCTCCGATCCGATGACGGTGCTGGTGACCGGTGCCAGCGGCTTCGTGGGCGCCGAGGTGACCGCCCGGCTCACCGCCGCGGGCCACACCGTGCTGGCACTGCTGCACCGCAACGGCGACCTTGTCCGCAACAACGGCAGAAAGCTCACCGCCGGTCCTGGCACCCTCACCCGGATCACCGGCGACATCACCCGCCCCGGCCTCGGGCTGAGCCACGACGACCGGCGGCTCGCCGGCAGCGCCGACCGGATCGTGCACTGTGCCGCCGTCACCGACTTCGGGCTGCCGCAGGACCGGTACGAGCACCTCAACGTCGAGGGCACCCGGCACGTCCTGGCCCTCGCGTCGGCAGGCCGCACCCCGCTGGTGCACGTCAGCACCGCCTACGTGTGCGGGGAACGCGACGGCACCGCCCGCGAGGACGAACTCGACCTCGGCCAACGCCCCGGCAACGACTACGAGAAGAGCAAACTGGCCGCCGAGACGCTGGTCCGCAAGGCCGCGACGGACGGCCTGCCCGTGACCGTGGTGCGCCCGAGCATCGTCACCGGCGCCACCCGCACCGGCCGTGTCCGCGACCTCAAGACGATCTATCCCGTCCTCCGGGTCCTCACCAGGGGCCTGGTACGCACCGTGCCCGGCCACCATGACGCCGTCCTCGACCTGGTCCCCGTCGACCGCGTCGCCGACCTGGTGACCGCCGCCGCCACCCGTTTCCAGGACGCCGAGGGCCGCACCCTGCACGCCGTCGGCCACGAGCTGACCCTGCGGGACATGTCCGACGTCCTCGCCGAGTACCCGTCCTTCCACGTGCCGCGGTTCGTCCCCCCGTCCGCGTTCTCCGCAACGGCCCTGCCCGACCGCGAACGCCCCTACTACGACCGCGTCGTCTCCCTGTACGCCCCCTACTTCCGGCGCCGAGTCCGCTTCGACGCCACCCACACCGAGGCCTTCGGCCACCGTCGGGCGCCGTCCGGCGGACGGGCCTACCTGCGGCGCCTCCTCGACCACTGCCTCGCGACCGGCTACCTCGGCCCGCCCCCGCGCAAGGAGCCGGCCGCCGCCCGACCCGACGGGAGCACCCACCGATGACCCCCGCCCACCTTGCCGCGCCCCCGCACGGCATACCCGTATCCCCCCTGCTGACCTGCCACCCCGAAAAGCAACGGCTGTACGGCGCCGACACCTACTTCCAGGAGAGTCACGAACAACTCGCGGCCCTCACCGGCGACATCATCGGCTTCGCCCACCGGCACGCCGTGCTGCTGCTCAAGCCGGACGCCGTCGTGGCCCGCAGGCTGGACGCGGCCGTGGACTGGCTGACCGCGCAGAGATTCAGGATCGTCGGCGCGGCGGTCACCCGGCTGACCCGCACCATGATCCGCTCCCTGTGGTACTTCCAGTGGAACCTCGCCACCCCCCACCGCAGGCGGCTGGCCGCGCTCTTCCTGGAGGACGCCGACGCCCTCGTCCTCCTCGTCCGCCCCGATGACGACCTGGACGTGCCCGCCTCGGTCGAACTCACCCGGCTCAAGGGACCCACGGACCCGGACGCCCGCAGACCCGGCCAGCTGCGCCATGTCCTCGGCCGCTACAGCTACTTGCTGAACCTCGCGCACACCGCTGACGAACCCGCGGACGTCCTGCGCGAGTTGGCCGTCCACTTCGACGACACCGCGCGCGACCGCCTGTTCCGCTCCGCCCTCGCCTACGAGGACCGCACCGCGTGCGCCCGGGAGTTGACCGACCGCCTGTACGCCGCCACCGAGCCCCGGGACCTCGACTTCGACCCCGCCGTCGCGCGGCTGCGCGACACCGTGGCCCGGCACGGGGGCGCCGACCCGGCTGCCGATCCGCGCCGGCTGCTCCAGACCGCGTGGGAACGAGGGATCGACCTCGACCCGTGGGACACCGTCATCGTCGGCTCAAAGGTGCTCCCCATGCGGCAGCCCGGCCGGGCACCCGTGCTGGACGGCGCCGACGCGGACACCTGGCGCCGCCACCTGGACACCGTCCGCGCCACCGCGAAGTGAGGAGCGGCCCATGCAGTTCACCCGGACACTTCCCAAGGAACTGGTGCACCGCTCCGCGGTCGCGGAGGTCTTCCTGACCGACGCCGAGCGCCACGGCCAGGACGAGATGCTGCTGGCCGCGCGATTTCCCAGCCGGCACGCGTTCTACGACGACACCCTCGGCCCCCGCACCCACCACGATCCCTTCCTGCTCCTCGAGGCGTGCAGGCAGGGCATCTTCGTGGTGGCCCACCGCCACCTCGGCGTCCCGCTGGGGCACAAGTTCCTGCTGCGAGCGGTCGAGTTCGAGGTGCGGGACCCGGCTGCCCTCGCCCGCGGCGACCGCCCCACCGAGGCGGTCATCACCACGCGGGTCGAGCAGCGGTACCGCACCAGGGCCGGAGTGCGGGGACTGCGCCTGCACTTCACCCTGTCCGTGGGCGCACGCGAGGCCCTGCTGGCCCGCATCGGCTACTCCTGGATGCCGCCGGAGGACTGGGCCGGCCTGCGCGCCGGACAGCGCGGCGCGCTCGGCCTGCCCGCCGTGCCCGTCGCGCTGCGCGGACCACACGTCGACCCCGCCCTCGTCGGCCGGCGTGCCCGGGCCAACACGGTCATCTCCCCGCCGCGCACCGGGAACGACGGCACCCACACGGCGCACGTGTTCGCCGAGACCACGCACCCGACCCTGTACGACCACTGGGTGGACCACGTGCCCGGCATGCTGGAACTGGAGGCCTTCCGCCAACTCGCCCTGCGCGCGGCCGTGGCCGCCGGAACCGTCCGCGCGTCCGGAGCGCTGCCGGTCGCCCTGGCCGCCCGGTTCCGCCGCTTCGCCGAGATGGACCTGCCGCTGGAGTGCCGGACAGCTCCGGTCCTGCCCGGCGCCGCCGTCGAGTGCACCCTGCGCCAGCCCGGCGCCCTGACCGCCGAGGCCCGGATCAGGCTCGCCGATCCGGACACCGCCGGACCGGCGCGTGCCCTCGCGGCACCGACGGCCCACGCGGCCGCATGAGCCCGGCCGCACCCACCCGACTGCCGGCCGACCCGCACGCGACACTCACCCGACCGGAGGGTCCTGCAGTGACCACCGTCGCCGCCCCACAAGTGCCCGTCAGACTCGGCCGGTTCGTGCTGCGCATGTTCCGGCCGCGGATCTACGTCACCTACGGACTGCTGTGGGTCCTCGCGCTGGAGGGTTCGGCGGTGGCCGTGACCGATACGGCCTGGCGTCCGTCCGGCGCCACCTGGGTGCGGGTCGTCAGCGTCGTACTGGCGCTGCTGTTCCTGCGGATGCTGGACGAGCAGAAGGATCTCGCCCACGACCGTGTCCACCACCCGGACCGGCCGCTCGTCACCGGCGCGATCACCGCGACCGAACTGCGCGGCGCGATGGCGGTGATCGTCGTGGTGGTGACGGGCCTGAACGCCGCCCGGTCGGTCACCGACGCACTGCTGATCCTCGCTGCCTTCGCGTACGGGCTCTTCCTCGCCGTACTGGAGAGCCTGTCACCAGCGGTACGCGACCGGCAGTTGCTCAACCTGGCGGTGACCTACCCGGTGCAGCTGCTCCTCGGCGGCTACGTCTACGGCTCGCTCGTCGCGGCGGGGACCGTCGCCGCGGACTGGCGCTGTGCCGTGCTGCTCGCTCTGTGCGCCTGTGTCTTCCTGCACTTCGAGTTCGCCCGCAAGACGGCCTGGGAGGCATCACCCGGTGCCCGCCTGTACTCGGCCGGCCTCGGCCCGCGCCGCGCCGCCGTGATCACCGCGGGCTTCGCGGCGGGGGCGGTCGGCTGCCAGCTCCTGCTGTTCGCGCCGCGGGGCCCGCTCGGGCTGCTGCCCTGCCTGGCGGCCGTCCTGCCCGCCCTGGCCACCCGTCGGTTCCTGGCCGCCGGGCGCGGCGGGTGGCCGCTGCCCGCCGCGACGGGTTTCGTCGTGGCCACGTACCTCGCGCTCGTCGTCCGGGCGGTGCTGCTGCAGTGAGCGACGAACTTCCCTTGTCCTGCGAGGAGTTGCTGACGACCACGCGATGTGTGCGGCACGGCCTGGACCTGGACCGGGCGGTGGACCCGGACCTGGTCAAGGACTGTCTGCGCATCGCCCTACAGGCACCCAACGGCAACAACCGGCAGAACTGGCGCTGGATCCTGCTCACCGACCCGCGGATCCGCTCGGACGTCGCCGAGGTGTACCGGACCGCGTTCTACGACCGCAACTCCGCCGAACTGGAACGGCTCTCGGAGCTGCCCGAGGCATCCCGCTCCGTGCTCACCGACGCCCGTGCGCTGGCCGACCGGCTGCACCGGGTGCCGGTCCTGGTCATCCCCTGTCTCGAAGTGGCCGACGGACGGCTGCCGGCGGGCAACCAGGCAGGTCTGTGGGCGTCGTTGCTGCCCGCCGCCTGGAGCTACGCGCTGGCCGCCCGCAGCCGCGGTCTGGTCACCGCCTGGACGGCGGTCCACCTGGACCGTGAGCGGGAGGTGGCCGACCTGCTGGGTCTGCCGCCCACCGTCCGTCAGGGCGCGCTGCTGCCGACGGCCCACCCGCTGCGCGGCACATTCCGGCCGGGGCCGCGACTGCCGCTGGAGCAGGTCCTTCACCACGACGGCTGGCAGGGCGCCCGACCGGTGTGAAGGTCGGGGGCGGTCGGCGAGTACGGTGCCGGGGTCGAGGGTGCGGCTGACGAGGTGCTGGGCGGTGGCCTGTCATCACCCCGGTCGTGTCCGCTCCGGCGAGGTCCGGGCAGCGTGCGACGAGCCGGTCCGGCAGGACCGCGGTGTCGTCGTCGGCCGTACCGGCGCCGCGCTGTCCCATGAGGCGCGTGCCTGGGAGTCCGGCGCGGAGATTGTGGACGAATCCGCCAAGTGGATTAAAAATGCGGTGCTCTGGCGATTTCAAGGTGTACTTCGCCTCCGCAGGGGCAGAGAGCAGGTGCCTTGCGGGCCATTCGAGCCGCGCCGCATACATACAACTCGATCATATGGCGACGGATATGACCCCCTCCTTCCGCGGGCACCCGACAGTCCCGATGCTGCTGCACCTGGCCGATGTTCCCGTCCGCGAGGAGAACAGCGAGACCGTCCTTCAGCGGCTCGCCGACGCCGCCGCCCGGCTGCCCGGCGTGGAATCGGCCGGATGCATCCTCACAGCCGCCGACGGGGCCGTCGTGCACAGTGCGGCCAGCGACGGCATGGGGAAGCGACTGACCGCCATCCAGGTCGAGTTGGGCGAGGGTCCCGCCCTGGACAGTTGCCGCATCGCCAAGCCGCTGGCCAATGTGCCCGTGGGGCACCCGCACACCCGCACGCGCTGGCCCCGCTTCGCCGCGCAAGCGGTGGGCGTGGGTGTCACCGCTGTCACCGTGCTGCCTCTGCGGTATGGCGACAGCACCCTCGGCGCACTCAACCTGTACCACGGGCGCGGCGCACAGCCGCCGGTGGACGTGGACACGGGCCAACTGCTCGCGGACGCCGCAGCGATCGGCCTGGCCCACCGGGCCATGCTCGATGAACTCCGGTCCCGAGAAAGGGAGTTGAGCGCCGCACTCAACAGCCGCGTCATCATCGAGCAGGCCAAGGGCCTGCTCGCCGAACGCCTCAACTGCACCGTGGACGACGCCTTCGACCTGCTGCGCCACCACGCCCGAAGCCGCCAGGCCAAGCTCACCGACGTCGCCCGCGCCGTCGTCCACGACCCGACCGAGGGACCCTTTCCCGCGCCCCGACTCTGACCGGGGGCCGCCCGGCTCCTGTGCCGGCCGAGGACCGCCAGGGCCCCGGCCGCAGCCGGTCTGCGCTGCGCGGCCCGAGGCACCGTTCGCACGGAGACCCGCCATCGGGTGGGTCGAGGTGTGGGAGGCTGGAAGGGATCGACCAGCCTGGTCCCTCTGCTTGAGACGTCGGTGACCCGCCACCCATACGGGCCGACTCGCGGCACACAGTGTGCCCGTCGCTTTGAACTCCGGACTTCGCACGGCACCCGCTGTGCGCCTGGCATCAGGAGACAACCCTCCGGTGTCCCGGGCTGCCACCCCAAAGTCTTGGGGGAGCCCATGAACAAGCCGTTCGACCTGCGTGTTCTCGGCAGCACCGTGCTGCTCACGATCTGCACGAATTCCGATCGTACCCATGTCGCCCAGCTGAGTGTGGCGCTGGCCGCGGCCCTGTCCCGGCAGACCGAAGTGATCGTCCTGGATCTGGGAAGGATCTTCAAACGGCGGGGCGACGCCGACCAGTTCCTCGGCATGGTGCGTTCCCGTGCCGGCGCCAACACCGCACTGCTCGTCGTACTGGGCCGTAGCGGACCGGGCGGCCGGCTGCTGGTCTTCGCTCAACCCAGGACCGACGCGGCCGGCGGCCGGGAGCGGAAGCTCAGGGAGATGCGTCGTCTCCTCCACGTCCGTCAGCTCGAACACCGTGCTCGCGGTATGGCGATGGCGGCTGGACAGCATGACCCTTGCTGAGTGCCGAGGGCGTTTCATGGACGCGGTGTGCGAACGGCGCCGGGCGCGCGGTGTCCGTGGGGGAGAATGGGAGGAAGCGGCTCTCGGAGGTGACAGTGGTGGAGTCGGATCCCCCCGATCGGCCGGACGAAGGCGGGGCGGGCGCCGGGATGGCGATGGACGCCGTGGCCCTGGCACGTCTGACGGAAGTGTTGCTTTCCGCGGTGGAGGGGGAGCGGAAGAGTGATGCGCCGGCCCGGCTGTGCCAGGCCTGCGTGGACCTTCTCGACATCACGGGGGCGTCGATTTCACTCAGTGGTGACGCGGACACGCGTGCCACCTGGTGGTCGAGTGACACGGTCGCGGCGCGATTGGCCGAGGCCCAGTACAGCCTGGGAGACGGTCCGTGCCGCAGCGCGCTGAACGCCGTGGCCCCGGTACTGGCGGCCGATCTCGCCGGTGGACAGGACGCTCGGCGCTGGCCGGTCTTCGCGCAGCAGGCGGTCGAGCTCGGTGTCCGGGCTGTCTTCTCTCTGCCGCTGGGCAGCAGCGCCGTCGCGATCGGCACACTGGACCTCTACCGCCGGACGCCGGGTGGCCTGTCCGAATGGGACCAGTCGTTCGCCTTCCCGGCGGCGGACGCCATCACCATCGCGCTGCTCACCCTGCAGGCCTCGTCCTCGACCGCGGGCGAGGATTCCGCCTGGCTCGACGCGGCCGAAACCGACCACGACGAAGTCCACCAGGCAACCGGCATGATCATGATCTTCCTCGATCTCGACGCGCCGCACGCCCTGGCCCGGCTGCGCGCCCACGCGTTCACCCGCAGCCAGAGTGTGACCGAAGCAGCTCGCGACGTCATCGCCGGGAGAATCAGCTTTCATGACTAGGCCGTTTCCTTCGGATCATCGGATCGTTGGTTGATGTGTGTCGTTGACTGACGCCCAGTGGGCACGCATCCAGCCGCTGCTGCCGGACCGG